>CANIBQ010000103.1 GCA_947465645.1 Acidobacteriota bacterium
ATTCACGCCGAGGGGGAGCTGATGGCCTCGGAGAAGCTGTCGCAGGCGGCCGCGATCATCGATGCCCAGCCCGCGACAATGACGCTGCGCTACCTGCAGACGCTCACCGAGATTGCCGCCGAGCAGAACTCGACGATCATCTTTCCGTTGCCGATGGAGCTGCTCGGCCTGTTGCGCGGGGACAAGAGGTGAAAGCGGCCGCGCTATGGCAGCGGGTATAATCCTCCGTTTCGAGATCCGGACTTCTGACATGGAGCGCGAATGAAGCGTAGTACCGACCGCATCCTGACCACGCACACCGGGAGCCTCGTCCGTCCACCGCAGTTGCTCGAGTTCGCCCGCGCGCGGCAAAGCGGCCAGCAGGTTGACCAAGCCGCGTTTGATGCCGCGCTCGAGAGCTCCGTCGCCGAGGTGGTCACACAGCAGGTCAAGGCCGGCATCGACATCCCGAATGACGGCGAATTCGGCAAATCGACGAGCTGGTCGCTGTACGCGCTGAAGCGCTTGAGCGGGTTCGAGCTGCGTGAGGTGAAGGGCGCCAACCCGTTCGCGCGCGGGGCCGATCGGCTCCGCTTCGTGGAGTTCTACAACGAGCTCGAAGGGCGCGGCGACGGCAAGGACTGGTCGAACGTCACCCGCAAGGACGCCATCTGCACGGGGCCGATTACCTACAACGGTCTCTTCGAGCTGCAGCGCGACATCGACAACCTGAAGGCCGCCACCAAAGCCGCCGGCGTTGACGAGGCGTTTCTGCCGGTCGCCGCGCCGTCGAGCGCGATCCCCGACCGCAAGAACGAGTACTACAAGACCGACGAAGACCTGGTGGTCGCGCTGGCCGAAGCGCTCCGCACCGAGTACCGCGCGATCGTCGAATCAGGCTTCCTGCTGCAGGTGGACGACGCGCGCGCGGCGGTGACGTACGACCGGATGGTGCCGCCTTCGACCTTCGAGGACTACTACGCGTGGCTCGCGCGCCACGTCGACATCCTCAACCACGCGCTCGAAGGGCTGCCCCAGGATCGGATCCGCTATCACGTCTGCTGGGGCAGTTGGCCTGGACCGCACACCACCGACGTGCCGCTGAAGAAGATCGTCGACCTGATTCTCAAGGTCAACGCCGGCGCCTACCTGATCGAGGCGGCCAACCCGCGGCACGAGCACGAGTGGAAGGTGTGGCAGGACGTGAAGCTGCCGCCCGGCAAGCTGCTCGTCCCCGGCGTCGTCAGCCACGGCACCAACGTGGTGGAGCATCCCGAGCTCATCGCCGAGCGCCTCACCCGCTTTGCGTCATGCGTCGGACGCGAGAACATCATCGCCGGCACCGACTGCGGCTTCGCGCAGGAAGAGCTCAATCGCCGCGTGCACCCGAGCGTCATGTGGGCGAAGCTCGAGGCAATGGCCGAAGGCGCGCGGATCGCGACGCAGCAGTTGTGGGGCACAACTGCTGCGGTGTGATCCGTCCTAGCTCTGCACCCAGAGCTTGGGCTTGCCCGTTCCGTCATCCGTCCCCTTGATGTACCAGTTCTTCCCGAGGGGATCTTTGTCCATGGTGGTGACGAAGTCGAAGGGCGCCTGGAATTCGATGTAGTCGAGCCCTGTGTCCGACGCGATCAACTGATGCCACTCGCCGGCCGGGATCAGCACGAGGCTGCCAGGACCAATCGAGAGGGTGCCGGTGTCGTGCTTCACCTCCCCGGTGCCTTTTTCGATGTAGTACCAGTGCTCGGGCGTGATCGCGCTGGTCGCCGACGTGTTGTGGACGTGCCGCGGCGAATAACCGTTCGGCGCGTAGTACATCCGACCGAGCTGCAGGTCCCACGACCCGGAGAGTCCCGTTTCCTTGTTCACCCAGAACGTCCGCTCGCGGATGCGCTTCTCATCGACCAGGGACCGGAGCTTTCCCTCTTCGAAAAAGTAACCGGCGGCCGGTTCGCCGCCGGTGGCCTTGCCGGTGTGCTTGGGCACGGTGACGAGAAACAGCGACAGCGGCGAGCCTGACGCCGTGACCGACGCTTCTTCCCCCGGCTCGAGGTAGATGCCGCTGCGGCGCTGGCCGACATGACTGGTCGTGGCGCCCGCCCGGGTGTGGGTGATCGCGGCGTCTTTCCCTTCCAGGATGTACAGGGCCTGGGTCCTGTCACTGGCGGCGACGCGACGGGTCTTGCCCGCCTCGAGTTCCTCGAGGGCCACGTGCACCCGGGTGCCGTCCTCAGCCGGGGCAAGAATATTCTTCACGTGCCCTTGGGCATTCGACGCCCTGGGCTTCTTCTCTGCGTTGATCACTGTGATCATTTCGTTTTCTCCAGATTCCGCAATAGCTCGTCGGCCGAGCTGAGGATCGTCCAGCGCAGTCGCTGGGGATACTGCAGTTCGCTCGCGAGAAAGTCCTGCACGGTCGCCGCCGCCTCCGCGGACCGGTGGCTGCTCAGCGCTGCTTCACTCCAGCGAGTCGGGAAGAAGATATCCCCGGTCCGCTGAATCTCCTTCAACAATTCCAGGCTCGGGCGAATAAACCGCTGCCCGTGCGTCGCGCGCAACGGATGATTCAAATACGCGAGCGACTCCACGACCCACGGCTCGCGGCGCCTGTTCTCAAGCATACGAAAACTCGCGAATGCCTGCTCGCGCTCGGCGGGATCGGCCGAGAGCGCCGGCATGACGAAGGCGAAGCGCGCCTTTCGGTCGGGATTCAGCGTGCGATCGAGCTGCACCTGCAGGATCTCCCGCCACGCTGGCACTTCCCGCACCGCCAGCTCCTGCGCCATCGCGATCTCGTCGGTCTCGGCGAACGGCAGGCCGGCGACCTTCTCCTCGCGCTTCCACACCCGCTCGAGCCACGCGAGGCCGTCCCGGGTCATCGCCGTGTCTCTGAACGCCGAAAACCAGGCCGACTTCACGCTGCTGGTGCCGGCGCGATCGAGGCCGGCACGCAGGAAGGCTTCGAGCGCGGGCACCCGCAGGGCGCGTTCTTCAGATGAAAGACGGCCCCAGAACGTGCGCGTCGCGTAGCCCAGCACGCGCTGGACGTTCTGTTCGTCGGTTTCCCGCGGAAGCGCGCGCACCACGAGGTCGAGAAACTCGCCCGGCGTGAAGCGTGACTCGATCAGGTTATCCCACAACGTCACCCACGCGCTTCCGCGCGTCAGCGGTTCCGGAATGTCCTCGAGATGCGCCAGCAGGTAGTCCCGGCTGCGCTCGTCGAGAATGAACAATCCGTACCCGAGGCCCGATCCGTTGGGCAGGATGTAGAGCGGCTTCGGCATGCCCGCGGTGCCGGTCACCCGTGCGGTGCTCCCCGTCACTGTCACCGGCACCTCTCGGACGCTCGTGGGGTATCCAAATGCCACCCGCAGCCGCTGCGGCCAGACGAGGCCGCGCTCCAGCGGGTCGCGAATGTGCAACGTGAGGCGCGTGACGCGGCCCACCGTGTCGGCCCGCATCGTCATGGTGACCTCGGGGCGCCCTCGCTCCTCCACCCATGCCTTGCTCCACTCGGCGAGGTTCTGCGGCGTCCGCGCGTCGAGAATCTCGACCAGGTCGAGCCAGGTGGCGTTGCGAAACGAATAGGTCTTCAGATACTTCCGCATGCCGTCGCGAAACGCCGTCTCGCCGACCATCAGCTCGAGCTGGCGCATGACGATCGGCGCCTTCTGGTAGATGATCGCGCCGTACAACTGACCGGCTTCGTTGAGGTTCGCGAGCGGCTGGCGAATCGGGTTGGCGCCCGGCGTGCGGTCGATCTGGTAGGCCGACGGGTAATGCGACAGCAGGAACCGGAGGTCGTGGTTCACCTGCGGGAACGACGGGTTCACGATCTTCGCCGCCATGAAGTTGGCAAAAACCTCCTTCATCCACACGTCGTTGAACCACTGCATCGTCACGAGGTCGCCAAACCACATGTGCGCGGTCTCGTGGGCGATCACGCTCGCGCGATCGAGCAACTGGTTCTGCGTCGCCGATTCGTCGAGCAGCAGGCCGGCGGCGTTGTAGAGGATGGCGCCGGCATGCTCCATCCCGCCAAATTGAAAGGATGGGATCAGCACGACGTCGAACTTGCCGAACGGATACGGGATGCGCGTGTAGTCCTCGAGCCACGCGAGCGCCGACGCGTGGAGATCGAAGATTGCGTCGCGGTTGCGCGCCACCTTCGACGCGTCGGTCTCGCGGTGAAACATGCGGAGCGTACGGCCGTTTCGCGACGCGGTCTCCACCGAGAACTTCCCCGTCGCGAATGCAAACAAGTAGGTGGGCAGCGGCTGCGTCTGGGCAAACTCGACGCGCGTACGGCCCTGGCTGCTGTCGGTCTTTGTCTCGGCTCCGTTGGCCACGGCCTGCCACCCGTCCGGCACGTCGAGCGACAGCGAGTAACGGGCCTTCATATCCGGCTGGTCGAAACAGGGAAACGCGAGCTGCGCCCGCGCGGGTACGAAGAGGGTGTAGAGGAACTCGTCATTGCGATTGAGCGATTCGTCGCCGGCGATGAAGTCGATCGCGATCTCGTTCTCGCCGGCCCTGGTCGCCTGCGCAGGGATGGTCAGGTGGCCGTCGGCAAACTCAAACCCGACATCGGCTCCACCCACGCGGACGCTGCGGATCCGGTCGCGCGGCTGGGCGAAGTCGAGGACGATGCGATGCGGGGCTCGTAAACTGAACCGTAGCGTCGCGCGTCCCTGCACAGTTTCGCGGCGCTCGGCGGGCACGACAAACGCGAGCTCGTATCGAAGCGCACCAATGGCGCCGGCGCGCTCCCGCGCGAGACTCTCCGAAATGCCGCGCCCGGTCGGCTCCGGCAAGCTCTGCGCGGCGAGAGTCGTGGCCAACAGAAGGCTCAACATCCCGTGACGATATCAAAGTTAGAATGCACCGGTGGACTCCCGCTCCGGGCGCGCCCGACTTCTACTGGCTTTCGCTGGCGTCGGGCTCTTCGCCGCGACCGGACCCCTCGACTTCGCTCGGGGCGCGCTGGCGGCGCAGCAGCCGTCGATCGTGCGCGGGCGTGTGGAGATCGGCATTCCCATCGCGACCAGGCGCCCGACGAATGCATACGGGCGCACCGTCGGCACGCCGAAGCTGGCGTCTGAATCGGAACGGCGGCACGTGGTGATCTACCTCAGGGATGCCAAGCCGCAGCCCGTGACCCCGATGCGCGTCCAGATCCGGCAGCGCGACGAGAACTTCATCCCGCGGGTGGTCGCGGTCACCGTCGGCTCCGAAGTGGAGTTTCCCAACGACGACTCGATTTATCACAATGTGTTCTCCCTCTCGCGCGCCAGGACCTTCGACCTGGGCCGCTATCCCCGCGGCGAGACGCGCAGCGTACGCTTCGACAAGCCCGGCATCGTCAAGGTGTTCTGCCAGATCCACTCGCACATGACGTCAACGGTGATGGTATTCGACCACCCCTGGTTTGCGGTGCCCACCGACGATGGACGGTTCGAGCTGCGGGCGATGCCGGCAGGCGAACGCCTGATCACCGCGTGGCACGAGCGACTGGGCGACACGACCCTGCGCGTGCGGGTCGAGGCAGGGCTTCCCGTCACCGCTGACTTCGTCCTCCCCGTTCCAGAGCTGTGAAGGCTCCGCCGCGGCTGGTCGCCCGCACGCTGGCGGTCACGTTCGTCACCGTGGCGATCATCCTGTCGCTGGTGTTTCTTGCGCTGACGCTCAACGTGCGCGATCGGGTGCGCGCGACCGAGACCGAGAAGCTGCAGCTCAGCGAGCAGATGTTCACGGCGCTCGAGGCCCGGCGCCAGCGGGAGCAACTGGCCGCCATCACGACCCTCGCCGAAAACCCGACGCTCAAGGCGGCGCTCGACACTTACTTCACCGAGAGCCGCTTTTCGAGTCTCGCCGCCGAGCAGGGGCAGGCGCTGCGCGATACGGTGCGGCGGGAGATCGACAAGCTCGCGGCGCTGACGGCCGCGGACGTGCTCGCCATCGTCGACACCGACGGACGCGTGTTCGCCAGCGCTGGCCGCTCCGCCGAGCGCTGGCCCCCGGACGAGCGGGTACAACTGCCGGGGACGGCGCCCACGTTCCAGGGCGTCGTGGCGCTGCCGACGGGCGCTTTCAGGATCTCGGGCGCCTCACTCAGCCTGGCCGACCGTGACATCGGCGCGCTCGTCGTCGGCACGAGCCTCGACGGGAACTACGCGCAGGAGCTGTCGAATCTCGCTAACGCCGGCGTCGTGATTACGGTCAACGGCGACGTCGTGGCCCGCACGGTGCCCCTGGCGGTGACAGCCGACCTGGCGAAGGCGGGATCCGATCCGGGCGGCACGCGCAGGCTGAACGGCGAGGAGTACGCCATCCGCCAGCTCTTCGCCAGCGGACCCGCACGGGTCTACACGCTGACGTCGCTCGACGCGGCCGCGCGCGCGGCCACTCGCGACGCGCTGTTCACGCTCGGCATGATTGCGTTCGGCGCCATCGTGCTGGCGGCACTTGGCAGCCTGTGGCTGGCGCGGATGCTCACCGAGCCGATCGACCAGCTCGTGAGCAATATCGCGGTCATGACAGCGGCGGGCGACGAGCGGCCGACGCTGGAGCCGACCGGGAGCAGCCGCGAGCTCGATGCCCTGACCGCGGCGTTCAACCAATTGATGCAGGGACTCACCGCCGCCGAAGCCGAGTCGCGTGCGGCATACCTTGGCGCCATCCGCGCGCTTGCGGCCGCGCTCGACGCGCGCGACCCGTACACCGCGGGGCACTCCGAGCGGGTCAGCGCGCTCTCGGTGCTGATCGGCCGGGAGATGCACCTGGGCGACAGCGATCTCGACGTCCTGCGGCTGGGAGCGTTGCTGCACGACATCGGCAAGATCGGCCTGGCCGACGCAGTGCTGCGGAAGCCAAGCGTGCTCACCAGCGAAGAGTTCGAGCAGATCAAGCGACATCCGGCGCTCGGCGCCCGCATCCTCCGCCAGGTGCCGTTCCTGGCGCCGCACCTGCCGATTGTCGAGCTGCACCACGAGCGGCCCGACGGCCGGGGCTATCCGTTCGGGCTGCGCGGTGAAGACATTCCACTGGCGGCTCGAATCGTCCACGTGGCGGACGCGTACGACGCCATGACCAGCGCACGCGCCTATCGACCCGCACGCGCCCGCTCCGAGGCTATCACCGAGCTCGAGCGCAACGCCGGCACGCAGTTCGATCGGCCGTCGGTCGATGCGCTGCTCTCGGCGCTTCCTTCCTCGACGGACGTTCCGGAGCGTGCGCTTCAGGAACTGCTCGGCCGTCAGTTGGCCTGACATGCGCAGCGCCATCCTCACAGGTCTGCTTGCGATCACCGCCGCCCAGGCGACGTTCGCCCAGCAGGCGCAGCCATCCCGATTCGCCGTCGATACTGTCGCGGCGGTTGACGAGGTGGTCGATGCCAACGGCAACCTGACGACCGGCGTGATCGTGGATGCCATGATGTCGGCCGACCTGGGCGGCGGCGTCCAGGCGATCGTGCGTCCGTTCACGCAGCGTCTCGGCAACACCGGTGAATGGAACCGCCAGGTCTGGATTGCGGAGCTTCGGTACGAGCGGCCAGGGCCTGTGGCGCTTCGTGTCGAGGGGGGCCTGATTCCGTCGCCGATCGGACTGGCGAACCTCCTGCTGCGCCCGCACCTCAACCCGACGATCGCACAGCCGGCCTCACTGTTTTCGCGACTGCCACCACTCGCCGGATTTCGCGGGCCAGGTGCCGGCCTGATCGGCGCCGTGTATCCGTACGGAGCGCAGGTCACGCTGTCGGCCAGTCATTGGGATGTGCGCGGCGCGGTGATCGACACCTCGCCCATGCGCGTGCGGCGGATCTTCGCGGTGGCCAACCCACCGCGGTTCACCAACGTGGTGTTCGGGGGCGGGATCACACCCTTCGTCGGCTTCCGTGTCGGAGGCTCCGTCACGCATGGAGGATGGCTTCGCGCGGGAGAGAGTCCCGTGGTCACGGCCGATCATGATGCGACGGTCTTGACGATCGAGTCGGAGCTCTCGTTTCGGTACACGAAGCTCTCTGGCGAGTGGGTTCGCGACGCGGTGAGCACCGACACCGGCGACCGGGCGGCGACCGGGTGGTTCGTGCAGGGCCAGCAGACGCTCACGCCCCGGTGGTTTCTCGCGGGACGCATCGAGCGCATGTCGTCGCCTGCCGTGCTGTCCGCGACGCTCATCCAGGAACAGCGTCTCGCTGGCACGCAGGAAACGCTCGGGTACCGGCTCACGCCGGAAATCACCCTCCGCGTCGAACACCGCGCGCGCAAGCCATTCTCGGCGGCCCAGGTCGGCTACGACCATTCGGCCGCCGTGTCAGTGGTGTGGTGGAAAAGGTGGCTATAAAAAGAAGACGCGTTCGACGAACCAGTACGTACCCGCCGCAATGACCACGACCGAGCCCGCATACGCCACGCGATAACCCACGTCGCTCCTCCATCGGCGAATGGCCGCCAGCGCCGACGCCACGATCAGCACGACAGCCAGTTGGCCGATTTCCACCCCCAGGTTGAACGAGAAGAGCGACCAGCCGAGCGCCTCACGCGGAAGCCCGAACTCGCGCAGGACGTTCGCGAAGCCGAAGCCGTGCACCAGTCCGAAGGCCAGCGCCACCCACGCGCGCAGGTCGCGTCCATTCCCCCGAACGAGATTGTCGGTGCCGACAAAGATGATGCTGAGCGCGATCGCCGGCTCGATGATCCGGGCAGGCGGCGTCACGATGCTGAGCGCGGCCAGGGAGAGCGTGACGCTGTGACCGAGCGTGAACGCGCTGACGATGGCGACCAGTTGCTTCCAGCTTCCACCGAGGAGCAGGAGCCCGACGAGGAAGAGGATGTGGTCGGGACCGATCAGGATGTGATGGATGCCTGACGGGATGAACGTCGCCATGACCGCCAGCGCGCCCTGCGTCGTCCCAGCGTAGTACGTCCATTCCGGCGAGCTGGCCGCGAACACCTGCTGCTGGTGCAGCGTGTCGTCCTCGTACACATTCAGAAAGGTCTGGTGCACCGGGTCGTACGGAAACATCCGCGCCCGGACGCTCACCGTCGCGGGACGATCGACGGGAATCCGGAAGTACAGCCGGATCCCGCTCTGTTCGGCGAGGATGTCAATCCCCTGCCATTCAGGCAGCAGAAGGCGGTCGGTGCGAATGGCGAAGCGAGGGGTGAGGAGCGCCGTCAGGCGGGCGCGGATCGACTCGGCGATCGCCGGATCCAGCACCCGCTCCGGCGGGGCGATCCCGAGCTCGTGGCCGACGTCGAACGAGTGCACCACGAGCGAGCCGGTGATTCCGCTCTCACCGATTCGAAGATCCAGGTAGCTGAAAGGCGCGGGATGGCCGAGGGCGGTCGCAGGCGCGATCAGGATCAACGCGCATGCGGCGAGGGCCCGAAGCAACATGGAGAGAGCATTTTACAATGACGCCGCCGCCCTCACGCGTGCGTGCGCCTTGTCGAAGCCGTACGGATCGGCGGCGTAGCGCAGGTACGCGTACGTCATCTTCGCGTCGAGCTCGGGGACGGCTTCGAGCGGGAAGACGGTGCCCTTCATCTTCTGCTGCGACTGCTCCCTGACCTGCTCGAATTCCGCGACGCGGTAGCGGGCAGGGTCGAGGCCATGCTTCTCGGAGTAGTGAAGCTGCTGAATCAGGTCCTTGAGTTGCGGCGTCGTGCCGTCGCCGTCGATCCAGGCCGGCATGTGCTGGCGCTGCTCGTAGAAGGCGCGCTCGATCGTCCACAGCTTGCGGCCCAGGGCATCGCGATCTACCCAACCAGGGGTGGCGGAGACCGTCGTCTTGATTCCGTCGACGTGACGGGCGTTATTGACCTTCTGATTACAGGCGGAAGCGACGAGAGCGAGGAGAACCACCAGGGCTCGGCATGTCATGTCGACAATTGACTGCAAAAAGAGCGACAACTGAGGAGTCGGACCCCAGTCTCACGCACACTTCGCGGGCAGGTAAGAATCCTCGATGCACGCCGGTGCCGCTGATCCAATAAGGCTGAAGTGGTGAAGCGTATGCTTGAGCTCATACGCGACAAGCAGTGAATACACAGCGACGTTTACGCGTAAGTGGAGATCGTCCCGGTAGCAGCATGCCGCGAGGTTGTACGCTGCCATCAGCCCGGCCATAAACCCCGAGGCGCCGTGCACGGAGCACTTCAGCGCCTCGTGGTTGCCACTCGTGCACAGTGTCCGCACCATGACTGCCTCCGTTGCTATTTCAGGACGATTCCCATCTCTGGCATACGGCAGAGCAATTGACGTGCCACGGCCGGGGTTCAAGTCTTGCGGTACGAACCCGCCAACAGGCGACCCACAAACACGAGTATCGGGTAGGGAACAACCTTGACCAGTGTGGCAATGACACGGTTCACCCACCCGTTGACGTAGAGCGAAGTCCCGTTCATCACCGCGGCGAACCCCTGGCGCGCGACCGTCGGCGAGTCCATCCACAGGAACCGGGGAAGGCGGCTGACCGTGGCGCGCGTGCCTGTGACGTCGTGGAATTCGGTGAGCGTGAAGCCAGGACACACCGCGGTGACATGCACGCCGTGCTTCATCACCTCCTGGGCCAGAGATTCCGAGAACTTGATCACGAACGCCTTCGCCGCCGCATACAGCGTGTGCCCCGCCGGCGCGGGCGCCAGTCCCGCCAGCGATGCGACGTTGACGATGCGCCCGTAGCCGCGCTCGACCATGCCGGGCAGGAGTCGATGCGTGAGCTCCGCGACGGCGACGACCATCACCTGCAGGAAGGTCGAGTGATAGCTCCAATCGCGGCTGGTATACACGCCGGTCACGCCGAATCCGGCGTTGTTGACGAGCGCATCGATCGTCAGGCCGCGGGCGGCGATCTCGGCGCAGAGCCTCGCAGGGGCCTGCGGGTCCGACAGGTCCTCGACGACGACGTGGACGCGCACGTGATGCCGCTGCTCGAGCCTGGCCGCGACCGTGCGCAGGCGGTCCTCGCGCCTGGCCGTAATCACCAGGTCAAAGCCTTCGGCGGCAAATACGTCGGCAAAGGCCTCACCGATGCCGGCAGACGCGCCGGTGACGAGGGCGGTTCGCCTCGTCATTCCACCCTGCGCAGGATGAAGCACTTCAGGTAGTACGTTTCCGGCACGCCCACCAGGATCGGGTGGTCACGCCCCTGGGTCCGTTTCTCCACGAGCGCCACCGGCGTATGACTGTCGATGGACGCCTGGTGAATCACGTCGGCGAACATGTCCTCGCTGACGTTGTAGGAGCAACTGCAGGTCACCAGGTATCCGCCCGGCGACAGCAGGCGCATCGCGCGGAGGTTGATCTCCTTGTACCCCGTCATCGCACTGGGCACCGACGCCTTGTTCTTTGCGAACGCCGGGGGATCCAGGACGATGGTGTCGAAGCGCTCACCGCTTCGTTCGAGCCGGCGCAGCTCGTCGAAGACGTTGGCCTCACGCGCCTCGAGATGCGGCACCGCGTTGCGGACGGCGTTCGCGCGGATGCGGGCCACGGCATCGGCGGAGATGTCCACGGCGACCGCCTCGGGACATTGGCGGGCCAGGCGTAGCGCGAAGCCGCCGTGATAGCTGAAACAGTCGAGCAGGCGGCCGCGTGCGTACTTCGCCGCAGCGTCGCGATTCTCGCGCTGATCCAGGAACAGGCCGGTCTTCTGCCCCTTCCGGAGGTCCGCGTCGTATTCCACCGGTCCTTCGCGCACCAGGACCGATTCGGGGATGTCGCCGTACAACACCTCGATCGTCTGCTCGAGGCCTTCGAGCGTCCGCACCTTGGGATCGTTGCGCGCCAGGATGCCGAGCGGCGACGCCAGCTCCACCAGCATCGCCGTCACCGTCGGCAGGAGGCGATCCATCCCCTGCGACAGCGCCTGGACGACGAGGTACTCGCCGTAGCGATCGACGATCAGCGACGGCAGCAGGTCGGCTTCGCCGTGCACCAGCCGGTACGCGCTGGCGTCGATCGCCAGCGACCGGCGGAACGCGATCGCCTGCTCCAGCCGCCTCCGGATCAGCGCATCGTCGACGCCGCCGTCGCCGTGCGTGAGCATCCGGATGGGAATCTGGGACTGGTCGCTGAAGAACGCGTGCCCGAGCAGGCGCCGGCGCGGACCCATCACTTCGACGATATCTCCGCCCGCGGCGTGGACATCGGTGACATCCGAGCGATAGATCCACGGGTGGCCGCTTCGTACCCGCTCTTCTCCGCGTGCGGAGATCGTCACTCTCGATGCCATTCTCATTGATAGTACAATTTCATCCCCATGTCCGATATCGCTCTCGCGCCGATGCAGCGCTCGCTTGCCGAAGCCGATCCCCAGATTGCCGATGCGATTCGCAATGAGACGCGCCGCCAGGCCGACGGCCTGGAGCTGATCGCGTCGGAGAATTTCGTCAGCGCCGCCATCCTCGAGGCGGTCGGGTCGGTGATGACCAACAAGTACGCCGAAGGGTACCCCGGCAAGCGCTACTACGGTGGATGCGAATTCGTGGACGTGGCGGAATCGCTGGCCATTTCGCGCGTCAAGGAGCTGTTTGGCGCCGACCACGCCAACGTGCAGCCTCATTCGGGGGCGCAGGCCAACATGGCGGTCTACCTGGCGCTGCTCAAGCCGGGCGACACGGTGCTCGGCATGAACCTGGCCCACGGCGGCCATCTCACGCACGGCCATCCGCTGAACTTTTCGGGAAAGCTCTACACGATCGTCCCGTACGGCGTCCGCAAAGAGGACGAGCGGATCGACTACGAGGAGCTCGAACGCCTCGCCTACGAGCACAAGCCGAAGATGATCATGGTTGGCGCGAGCGCCTACCCGCGAGTCATCGACTTTCCGCGCATCAGCGCGGTCGCGCAGGCCGTGGGCGCCCCGATGGTGGTGGACATGGCGCACATCGCCGGCCTGGTCGCCGGCGGCGTGCACCCGAACCCGGTGCCCCACGCTGATTTCGTCACCTCGACGACGCACAAGACGCTTCGAGGCCCGCGTGCCGGCCTCGTCCTGTGCCGGCAGCAATACGCGAAAGACCTCGACCGGGCCCTCTTCCCGGGTGTGCAGGGTGGACCGCTAATGCACGTCATCGCCGGAAAGGCGATCTGCTTCAAGGAAGCGCTCGACCCCTCATTTGCCGACTATGCGCGGCAGATCGTGGCCAACGCGAAGCGGCTTGCGTCGTCGCTCGCCGGCCACGGGTTCCGGCTTGTCAGCGGCGGCACCGACAATCACCTGATGCTGGTCGACGTCTTCTCGAAGGGCTTGACCGGCAAAGTGGCGGAAGCCGCCCTGGGCAAGGCCGGAATCACGGTCAACAAGAACGCCATCCCCTTCGACCAGAATCCGCCGATGGTGGCGAGCGGCGTCCGCATCGGCACGCCGGCCATGACGACGCGCGGCATGCGCGAGGCGGAGATGGACCAGATCGGCGACCTGATCGCACGCGTGCTCGCGGCTCCCGAAGACGACCGGACACTCACCGCCGTGAAACATGAGGTGGAAAGGCTCTGCCGCAAGTTCCCGTTGTATCCGGAACGTCTGACCTAGTTCAGGCGGTCCGCGAGTTCTTTTCCGAGGGCGGCGCATTGGAGCGCGCGGTCGACGGATTCGAGCCGCGCGACGGCCAGCGCCAGATGGCCGAGGCCGTCGCGACGGTGATCGACGACGGCGGCGTGCTGCTCGCCGAAGCGGGAACGGGCACCGGCAAGACGCTCGCCTATCTCATCCCCGCGATTCTGAGCCGGCAGCGGGTGCTGGTCTCCACCGGCACCAAGAACCTCCAGGAACAGATTTACTTCAAAGACCTGCCCGCGCTGCAGAAGGCGCTCGGCGTCCCCTTCACCGCCACGCTGATGAAGGGCCGGTCGAACTACCTGTGCCTGCATCGATGGGAAATGTACCGCGACGGAGTCGATGGCAATACGTCGGCCCCTCGACACGGCTCGGGACAAGCGGGCGGACGCCTGATCGACACGGGCGACCGCGTGCTGCTGCCGGTCCTCAACGCGTGGGCAAGCACGACCAAGACGGGTGACCGCGCCGAGCTGCGCGACCTGCCAGAGGACCTTCCGCTCTGGAACGACGTCGCCGCCAGCGCCGACACGTGCCTGGGATCCGAGTGTCCCCGCCACGGCGACTGCTTCGTGACGCAGATGCGGCAGCGCGCCGCCGAGTCCGACGTCGTCATCGTCAACCATCACCTGCTGTGCGCGGATGCGTCGGTGAGGCAGAGCGCGTACGGCGAAGTCATCCCCTCGTGCGCGACGCTGGTCGTGGACGAGGCCCACCAGCTCGAAGACATCGCCACGCAGTACTTCGGCGTGGCGTTCAGCAACTACCGCGTGGACGACTTCGTTCGAGACGCGCAGGCGCTCCCGTCGCACACCGAGGAGCTGGCGCGGGGACTGAGCCGCGTGTCGGACCGGGCGCGCATCTTCTTCAGCGGCATTCCACCATCCGCCGAATCGCGCGGCCGCTACCGCGCCGAGGATCTCGCCGAGCATTTCGAAGCGTGGATGATGCTCGCCGGCGCGCTCGAAGGCCTCGAGGCGACGCTGGCATTGATGGTGGGCGCGGGGGAGCCGAACGAGGACGTCGCGACGATCCAGCGGCGCGCGGGGGAGCTGCGCAGCGACCTGAAGTTCCTGATGCGGGCCGGCGACCCCGATTTCGTCTATTACGTCGAAACGCGGGGCCGGGGAATCTTTCTACGCGCGTCACCGGTGGACGTCTCGCGGATCATCCGGGACTCGCTCTTCGACCGCATGCGCGCCACCGTGCTCACATCGGCGACCCTCGCGGTCGACGGCTCGTTCGAGTACCTCAAGGGCCGTCTCGGCCTGAAGGAGGCGCAACAGATCCGCGTCGCGTCCGAGTTCGACTTCGCCTCGCAGGCGCTGTTGTACCTGCCGCGACGGCTGCCCTCGCCGAAGGCGCCCAACTTTGCCGAAGCCGCTGCCCGCGAGACGATCGAGATTCTCAAGCGCTCGCGGGGCCGTGCGTTCGTGCTGTTCACCAGCTATGCGGTGCTCCGAACGGTGCAGCAGTTCGTCGAGATGTCGCTTCCGTATCCAATCCTGGTTCAAGGGACGGCGCCGCGGTCGGTGCTCATCGAACAGTTCCGCTCGACGCCGAATGCCGTCCTGCTCGCCACCTCCAGCTTCTGGCAGGGCGTCGATGTCGTCGGCGAGGCGCTGAGCTGCGTGATCGTCGACAAGCTCCCCTTCGCCTCTCCAGGCGATCCGGTGACGGCCGCGCGAATCGAGGCGATCAACGCCCGGGGCGGCGACGCGTTCGCCGAGTATCAGGTGCCGCTGGCGATCCTCGCCCTTCAACAGGGCCTGGGCCGGCTCCTCCGTCACCGCTCGGACCGCGGCGTCCTGGCCGTGCTCGATCCGCGGCTCAAGACGATGGGATACGGCCGCAGATTCCTCGATTCCCTCCCCCCCGCGCCGGTCACCCACGAGCTGGAAGCGGTCGCCCGTTTCTTCGGGTAAACTTAAGTCACTATTCATTTTGGAGGTTTTCAATGCGGACCAATCTGATCCGCGGCGTCCTGGCGCTTGCCGTTGTTCTCGCGGTGTCGGCCCCAGCGCTCGCGCAAAGTATCATTCGAGGCAAAGTCCTCGACGCCCAGGGCAAACCCATCGAAGGTGCGATCGTCACCATCGCGGGTACCGAGGGCTCCTCGCGCAAGGCTGAGGTCAAGACCAACAAGAGCGGCGAATTCCTGCAGGTGGGCCTCCCGTCGGGCCGCTACAACGTCACCGCCGTGAAGGACAAGATGCAGCAGGCGCTGCCGGCGAACGTGACCCAGGGCAGGCCCGTGGAGTTGTCGTTCACGCTCTCTGAGTCGAGCGGCATGAGTGCCGAGCAGCTCAAGGCCAATGCCGAGACGCAGGCCCTGGCCCAGGGTGCGATCGAAGCGATGAAGGCCGGCCGCGATGACGAGGCGATCGAGAAGTTCAACCAGATCACGCTGAAGATCCCGACCTGCAGCGACTGCTACTACAACCTGGGGCTCGCCTATACCAAGAAGGGCCAGCTCGATGAGGCCGAGGCCTCGTTCAAGAAGGTGCTCGAACTGAAGCCTGACAGCGGCGACGCGTGGACGGGCCTCGCGAACCTGTATAACTCGCAGAAGAAGTTCGACCTCGCGGCCGAAGCCAGCACCAAGGCCCAGCAGTTTGCCGGCGCGGGGGGCACGGCCGGCGCCAACGCCGAAGCGACCTACAACCAAGGCGTGATCCTCTGGAACGGCGGCAAGTACGCGGAGGCCAAGGAGCAGTTCGAAGCGGCCGTGAAGGCCGATCCGACGATGGCGATGGCGCATTATCAGCTCGGGATGGCCAACCTGAATCTTGGCAAGATCCCGGAAGCGCGCGCCGCGTTCGAGGGCTACCTGGCGGCCGACCCGAACGGCCCGAAGGCGGCCGAAGTGAAGACCTTTCTGACGCAGCTCCCGAAATAGCCGATTCCGTGTCCGTTGCCGACAGGCTGACCGGGGTCCGCGAGCGCATCAGCGCCGCGGCCCGGTCGGCGGGTCGGGATCCCGCCTCCATCCGCCTCGTCGCGGTCTCCAAGACGTTTCCCATCAACCTGATACGAGAGGCGTACGCCGCCGGACAGCGTGAGTTTGGCGAGAACCGCGTCCAGGAAGCCCTACAGAAAATAGCCGGATCGACCGACCTTGAGATCAGGTGGCACCTCCTCGGTCACCTGCAGACGAACAAGGCCCGGAAGGCAGGGCCGGCATTTGCCACCATCCAGTCGGTCGAC
>CANIBQ010000104.1 GCA_947465645.1 Acidobacteriota bacterium
CGATGCCGAGCTGCTCCGCGAGGCCTTTCGCAATGCTGATTTCCTGCTCAACCATCTCGCGGGCGGGGAGGAACTCGCCGAGGGATGGTCGAAGGCCGAGGAATTGCCGCCGGCCAGCCCCTGCTAGACCGTTTTCCATTTGTACGTAGTGTCCGGCTTCAGCCGGACCGTCGTGAAAAGCCGACGCCCACAAGGTCCGGCTAAAGCCGGACACTACGTACGAATAGAAACTGCTCTAGCTAGAAGAGAGGTGACGGCGGAGTAGACGGACCAGGCGACGCGGGTTGTCCCAGGTCGAACGTCGCGATGACAGGGCCGTGGTCGCTGGTCCCGAACTCCCGCTGCACCACGCATGAGACCGCGCGATCGGCGAGCGCCTGCGACGCAAACACATAGTCCAGGCGCCAGCCGATGTTGCGCTCCTTCATGTTGCGCCACGGCGCCCACCAGGTGAAGAGGTCCGCGTTGTCGGGCTCGAACCGCCGGTGGACGTCGACCAGGCCGTGACTCAGAATGCGTTCCATCAACGCCCGCTCGTCCGGCCGCTGGCCGATCCCGTTCAGCTTCCGCTCCTTCGGATGGACGTCCATGTCGGTGAGCGCGACGTTGAGATCGCCGCACATCACCAGCGGCTGTCCTGCCGCCTGGAACTCGGCGGCGTAGGCGTCCATCGCTTCCAGGAACCGCATCTTCGCCGGGAAGTCCTTGCCGCCATTCGGGACGTAGATCGACGCGACCGTAGCCTGGGGCAGGCGCACCGAGACGATGCGGTGCTCGAAGTCGAATGGCGGATGGTGGAACGCCGGCCGCTCGGGATGCGACGCCTTTCGCACGTGCAGCCCCACGCCCGAATATCCCTTGCCGCCGTGCCAGTGGCACCAGTAGCCCTCGAGATCGCAGAGCCACACCGGCAATTGGTCGAGTGAGGCCTTGATCTCCTGCAGGCACAGCACGTCGGGCTGCTCGCGCTCGATGAATTCCTGAAGCTGAGTCTGCCGCGCGCGGATGCCGTTGACGTTCCAGGTCGCGATCTTCACGCGCATCTAGTGGACCGTCCGGACTGATTGAGTAATAGTCACAACAAGCCTTCGAGCGCGATCTGCCGGCCGCGACAACGCCGGGGTCCCCGCCGCGCCCCGCGCGGTGGGGTGGAGCGGAGCGGCCGGTAGTAGTTCGGAAGTGACACGCCACTAGGTTACCTGCAGAGGGGCGTTATGATACGAACCTGCATGGTGACCCGAGCGCGCGCGCTCGTCTGCGCCGCCCTTCTTCTCGCCCTTGCGTCGACACGCGCCGGCACTCAGCCGCACGGCGCGTCTCGAACCACGACGCCAGCGCAGCAGTTTGGCGCCGACATCGGCGACGACTACTTCCTGGCGACCTATTCGCAGCTCGAGGCCTACTGGAAGAAGCTCGATCTCGAGTCGAACCGCATGTCGCTCGTGGACATCGGCCGCACCGAGGAAGGCCGCACGCAGTGGATGTCGGTGATCACGGCGCCTGAAAATGCGGCGAAGATCGACCATTACCGTGAGATCTCACAACGTCTCGCGCGCGCGCAAGGTCTCACCGACGAACAGGCGCGCGTGCTGGCTGCCGAGGGCAAGGCGGTCGTGTGGATCGACGGCGGGCTCCACGCGTCGGAAGTGCTCGGCGCGCAGCAGTTGATCCAGACGGTGTACGAGCTCGTCAGCCGCAACGATGCCGAGACGCTGCGCGTGCTGCGCGACGTCATCGTCCTCGCGGTGCACGCCAATCCCGACGGGCACGAACTGGTCGCCAACTGGTACATGCGCGAGAAGAATCCACAGCGCCGGACGACGGCTGGAGTTCCGCGGCTCTACCAGAAGTACGCCGGCCACGACAACAACCGCGACTTCTACATGGCGACGCAGGCCGAGACGATCAACATGAACCGGATCCTCTTCGAGGAGTGGATCCCGCAGATCGTCTTCAATCACCACCAGGCCGCGCCGGCGGGCACGGTGATGTTCGCGCCGCCGTTCCGCGAGCCGTTCAACTACGTCTTCGACCCGCTCATGCCTGTCAGTATCGACCTGGTCGGCGCCGCCATGCACAGCCGCTTCGCGGCCGAAGGCAAGGCGGGCGTGACGATGCGGAGCGGATCGACGTATTCGACCTGGTGGAACGGCGGCCTGCGGACGACGGCGTACTTTCATAACCAGATTGGGCTGCTGACGGAGACCATCGGCCATCCGACGCCGATGGAGATCCCATACGTGCCCGAGCGGCAGGTGCGGAGCGCGGATCTGCCGTATCCGATCGCGCCGCAGAAATGGCGGTTCCATCAGTCGCTCGAGTACTCGATGACCGCGAATCGCGCGGTGCTCGATTTCGCCTCGCGCGACCGCGAGACGCTGCTCTTCAACATTTACCGGATGGGAAAGAACTCGATCGAGCGCGGCAGCCGTGATACCTGGACGGCGCTGCCGCACCGGCCGCTCGGTCGCACGCCGGATCCCGCGTTTCGGGACGCCCGCGGCTATGTTCTTCCGGCCGATCAACCCGATTTCCTGACGGCCACCAGGTTTGTCAACGCGCTGCTGAAGGCCGGCATCGAGGTTCAGCGTGCCACCGCGGCGTTCAGCGTGAGCGGCCGCGATTATCCGGCCGGCTCGTACGTCGTCAAGACCGCGCAGGCGTTCCGGCCTCACGTGCTCGACATGTTCGAGGCGCAGGATCATCCCGACGACATTCCGTATCCCGGCGCGCCGCCCCGGCCGCCGTACGACAGCGCGGGGTGGACGCTGGCGTTTCAGATGGGCGTGCGCTTCGATCGGGTGCTCGAAGGATTTGACGGTCCGTTCGAGACCATCAAGGGCATCGCATCCCCGCGGCCCGGCACCGTTGGCGGTGTCGAGAATCCCACCGGCTACCTCGTCAGCCATCAGAACGACGCGTTCATCGCGGTCAATCGGCTTCTGAACGCTGGCGAGCAGGTCTACTGGCCGAGCTCCAATTCCGGCGGCAGGCCGGGTCCGGTGGACCGGGCGGTGATGTACATCTCCGCCAGATCATCCACGCTGCCCATTCTCAGGAAGGCCGCCACCGATCTCGGCCTGGCGTTCACCGGCGTGGCGGCGCCGCCTGCGGCTGACGCCATGAAGCTGCGGCCGGTTCGGGTGGGGTTGTGGGACTGCTACGGCGGCTCGACGCCGAGCGGCTGGACGAGATGGCTGCTGGAGCGGTACGAGTTCCCCTTCGAGGTCGTGTACCCGCAGGCGCTCGACGCAGGCGACTTGTTCTCGAAGTACGACGTCCTCATTTTTCCTGACGGCGCGATCCCCGGCCCCGGCGCGCGTGGCACCGACGCCGATTGCATCGGCGCGAACAATGCGCCCGCTGAGTACCGCGAGCGGACGGGCCTGGTGACGGCACAGACCACGATTCCGCAGTTGAAGCAGTTCGTGGGCGCGGGAGGGACGATCCTGGCGATCGGGCGGTCCACGGCGATTGCGGAACACTTCGGCCTGCCGGTCGCCGACGCGCTCGTCGAGCAGCGCCCGGACGGTGGCACCCGTGCGCTCACGCGGGAAGAGTATTTCGTCCCCGGATCGCTGCTGCGCGTCACCGTTGACAACACCACGCCGGTGGCGTACGGCTTGGGCAAAGAGGTGGACGTCTTCTTCGACAACAGTCCCGTGTTCCGGCTGGAACGTGGCGCCAGCGCGCGGGGTGTCAGGCCGGTGGCCTGGTTTGCCAGCGAGACACCGCTGCGCAGCGGATGGGCCTGGGGCCAGCGGTATCTCAACGGCGGAGTTGCGGTCGTCGAGGCCACGATGGGCAAGGGACGGGTACTGCTGTTTGGACCTGAGATCAATTTCCGGGCACAATCGCACGGCACATTCAAGTTTCTCTTCAACGGCATTTATTATTCAAAGGCACAGTAGTCAGGGAAAGAGCGCAGCGTACAGGGGATCGGAAATGATTCTCCGTGTCTCTGTGTCTCCGTGGCCCGTGGAGGTCTTCGTTGTTGATCGTGATGAAGTTCGGCGGCACGTCCGTCGGCTCGGCCGAGCGGATTGCCCAGGCCGCGCAACTGGCGGCCAATAGCGCCGCGCAAGGACACCAGGTCGTCGTCGTCACGTCGGCCATGAGCAAGGTCACCGACGCGCTCATTGCCGCGGCGAAGCAGGCGTCGGCGGGACACTGGGATCCGGCCATTCGTCAGCAACTGTACGACCGTCACAAGGCGGTGGCCGACGCCGTGATTGGCGGCGACCCGGTGCGGCATGCGGCCGTGCTCGAGGCGCTCGGCCAGCGGCTCGATCGTTTCGAGAAGCTGTGCTTCGGCCTGTCGATGGTCCACGAGTTGACACCGCGGCTGCTCGACGCCATCTCCGGCACCGGCGAGATGCTCACGGCACCGCTCCTGTCGGCGGCCATCGCGGCAGCCGGCAGGGCGTCGCAGCCGGTAGACGCGACCGAGCTGATCGTGACCACCGATCAGTTCGGTGGTGCGGAGCCGCTGATGGACGAGACCCGCTCGAAGACGCAGGCACACCTGCAGGCTGCGATCGCGAGCGGCGAGGTACCGGTGGTCACCGGCTTCATTGCCGCGACCCGAGACGGGGTGATGACGACGCTTGGTCGTGGAGGGTCGGACTATTCCGCCTCCATCGTCGGCGCCGCGCTCGATGCCGATGAAGTGTGGATCTGGACCGACGTCGACGGCGTGATGACGGCGAATCCGTCCGAGGTGCCCGAGGCGCGCACGTTGTCCGAGATTTCCTACAGCGAAGCATCCGAGCTGGCGTATTACGGGGCGAAGGTGCTGCACTACAAGACGATCCTGCCGGCGTTTCGCCAGCGGATTCCGGTGCGCATCCTCAACAGCTTCAATCCGTCGCATCCGGGCACGCGCGTCAGCGTGGAAGGCGATCCGTCCGCCGCGGGGGTCAAGGCGGTCACCTCGATTCGAGGCGTGATCCTCGTCGCGATCAGCGGCACCGGGATGCAGGGGATACCTGGCATCGCGGCCAAGGCCTTCGACGTCGTCGCCGCGCAGCAGGCGAACGTGCTGATGATTTCTCAGGCGTCGTCGGAGAACAACATCTGCTTCGTGATCAGCGCCGCGGAGGCCCCCCGCGTCGTCACGGCGCTGCGCAGCGCGCTCGAGATGGAGTTGATGCGCGGGAACATCGAGGAGATTGCCGCGGAGCCGGTGGCGATCGTCGCGGCGGTCGGCGATCGGATGCGCGGCACCCCTGGAATTGCCGCGACCGTTTTCACCGCGCTCGGCAGCGAAGGCATCAACGTCATTGCGATTTCGCAGGGGTCGTCCGAGCGGAACATCTCGCTGGTCGTGAAGGAGCCCGAAGCGGCCGCGGCTGTGCGAGCGATTCACCGCGCGTTCAAGATGGACAAGGGGTGAGTGATCTCGAAACCCTCAGATCTCAGATCACGCGCGCGCGCCGTCTGACCGTCATGACCGGCGCAGGCGTGTCCGCGGCGAGCGGCATCCCGACGTTTCGCGGTCCGCAGGGTCTCTGGCGCGAGTTCAGGCCGGAGGACCTCGCCACTCCGGAGGCCTTCGCCCGGGATCCGCAGGTGGTGTGGGAGTGGTATGCCTGGCGCCGCGAACAAATTGCCGCCTGCCAGCCAAATGCAGCCCACGAAGTGATCGCAAGTTGGGCGAAGGGGGTCAGACCCCAAAACGACCCGTCGACGGGGTCAGACCCCCTTCGCCGAACTTTCGTTATCACGCAGAACGTGGACGATTTGCACGTGCGCGCGGGTACGCCTGGCCTGATTCGGCTGCACGGTTCGATCTGGGAGCTTTCGTGCCTCGCGCGGTGTGCCGCTGGCGCCCGGCCGTGGCGCGATGAACGGGTGCCGCTCTCGCCCTGTCCGCCGCGCTGCCCGCACTGCGGCGGGCTCGCACGACCGGCCGTGGTGTGGTTCGGTGAATCGCTCGATCGGGCCACGCTGGATGCGGCCACGCAGGCGACGGCCTGCGAGGTGTTTCTCACGCTCGGGACCTCGTCCATCGTCTATCCCGCCGCCGGACTCGTGCACGAGGCGCGGAGCCGAGGCGCGTTTACCGCGGAGATCAACGTGGAAGCGACGCCGGCGTCATCGACCGTGGACCTCGCCATCCACGGCGCCGCGGAACAAATCCTTCCGCTGCTCAGCGAGTAAAATCGCTCTATGCATAACCCGTTCGTTCCCGAAACCCTCGATGGGTGGAGCCTGCTTCATCTGATGTATCGCGTCCGGTGGGACCGCCTGCGCGAGATCAGCGCCGCCGACCGCGAACGAATGGGAGAGGAGGTCGTGCGGGCGCTGGCGGTGCCCGACGCCGGATCGACGGCGTGTGTCCAGGTGCTCGGGCACAAAGCCGACCTGATGTTCATCTGCTTCCGCCGCGGATTCGAGCAGCTCGCGCAGGCGCAGCTCGCGTTGTCAGGTACGGCATTGCACGACTTTCTGGAACCGACCACCTCGTATGTCTCGGTGGTCGAGCTCGGCATGTACGAGATGACCGCGAAAGTGCACGAGCAGCTCGGGGCGAAGTACAAGCCCGGGAGCGACGAGTTCGAAAAGGCCTTCGACGTCGAGATGGACACCCAGCGCCAGCGCGTGATGAGCCGGTTGTTCATCGACCTGCCGAAGGGCCGCTACGTCTGCTTCTATCCGATGAACAAGCGGCGCGGAGAAACGGTGAATTGGTACTCGGAGACCTTCGAGCGGCGCGCATCGATGATGCGCGAGCACGGATCGATCGGGCGGACGTATGCCGGCAAGGTGCAGCAAATCATCTCGGGATCAATCGGCTACGACGATTGGGAGTGGGGCGTGGATCTCTTCGCCGACGATCCGCTGGTCTTCAAGAAATTGATTTACGAGATGCGGTTCGACGAGGCAAGCGCCAAGTTTGCCGAGTTCGGCCCCTTCTATACGGGGCTCCAGTTCGCGCCCGCCAGCATTTCTGCCTTCCTCAAAGGCCATGTCCCGTCGATGTGACGTGGAGGAATTGCGACGGCATTGTGATCGCCTCGCATCACTTTGCAACATCCTCCCGGATCACAATTTTCGTTGGCGGCGCGTAAGTTCTACCGGCTGAACACGAAACGCGCACGACGCCCACGGTTGAGGTGAGGCGCGGGAATTGCTTCGGTCTCCGGTTACACGGGAGACCACATGACCCCTCAGGAAATTTTCGTCGGACGCCTGCGCCGGCATCGTGAACGGAACCACATTTCGCTCGAGGAGATCTCGAGCGAGACGCGGATCAAGCCCGAGCTGCTCGCAGGGCTCGAACGGAACGATTTGTCGGGATGGCCGCGCGGTTTGTACGCGCGTGCCTGGATGCGCGCCTACGCCAGCGCGATCGGCGTCGACGCAATCGACGCCGTCGACGAGTTCTGCCGGCTGTTTCCCCAGGGCGATCGGCGCGTGCAGCCGACGATCACGGAGATCGCGGCGATCGTCGCGACCCACTCCGAGTATCGCGACGAGTTCAAGGGCATCTCGGAAGTCGATCGGCGCAGCGGCGCGCTGCGGATGAACGCGCCCCGCATCAACATGATGCCGAAGGTCCGGTGGCGGGATACGCTGCTGCAGTTCCGCCGGTTGTTTACCAGCCGATTGTCTGCCCCGCGTTCTGTTCGTCAAGCCAGGCCTTGAGCGGCGCGAAGTAGTCGACAATCGCGCTCGCATCCATCTCCTTCTGGCCGGTGAGCGCCTCGAGCGCTTCCGGCCAGGGCCTCGACGCCCCCATCGCCAGCGCCGCATTCAGCCGTTTTCCCGCCTCGGCGCTTCCGTAGATCGAGCACCGGTGCAGGGGACTCGTGCAGCCCGCTGTCTGCGACAACGCCCGGTGAAACTGGAACTGCAGCACGGATGCGAGGAAATAGCGTGCGTACGGCGTATTGGCCGGCACGTGATACTTCGCGCCTGGATCGAAATATTCCTCGCCGCGCGCTGAAGGCGCGCGCACGCCCTGGTACCGCTCCCGCAGTTCCCACCAGGCCGCGTTGTAGCGTTCGGGGGGCACGGCGCCGCTGAATACCTGCCATCTCCACTGATCGACCACCAGTCCGAACGGAAGGAAGGCGAGCTTTTCGAGCGCCTGCTTGAGCAGGAGGCCGATGTCGCCGGACGTATCGGGCGCCTTGTCGATCAGGCCGATCTTCACGAGGTATTCGGGCGTGATCGAGAGGGCGATCGTGTCGCCGATCGCCTCGTGGAAACCGTCGTTGGCGCTGTCGCGGAAGACCGGCGGCTGCCCGCTGTACGCGCGCTGGTAGAAGTTGTGTCCCAGCTCGTGGTGGATGACCCGGAAATCCTCGTCGGTCGCGTCGATGCACATCTTGATGCGCACGTCGCTCACGTTGTCGATGTCCCACGCGCTGGCGTGGCAGACGACCTCGCGGTCGCGGGGCTTGACGAAGAGCGACCGCTCCCAGAACGTCTTCGGGAGCGGGTCGAACCCGAGCGAGGTGAAGAAGCGCTCGCCGTAGCGCGCCATGTCCTGCGGTCCTGTGTTGCGCGACTTCAGGACACCTGTGACATCCACGGCGCGGGCGCCGGTTGATGGGGCGACCATGTCGTAGAGATTGCCCCACTCCTGCGCCCAGATATTGCCCAGCAGGTGTGCGGGAATCGCCCCGTCGAGCGGCACCTCGTTGCCGTACTTCGCGTGCAGCCGTGTCCGGACGTACGCGTGCAGCGAGAGATACAGGGGCTTCAGCTGCTCCCAGAGGCGATCCATCTCCTTCGAGAAGTCTTCCGCCGGCATGTCGTATTTCGACCGCCACATCGCGCCCGTGTCCGCGAACCCCAGCTCCTTCGCGCCCTTGTTCGAGAGCTCGACGAATCGAACGTAGCTCTCCTTGATCGGGGGAGAGATGGTGTGCCATCCCTCCCACACCTCGCGAAGCCGCGCGGGATTGCGGTTCTTCGCGAGGATCTCGGTGATCTCTTCGACGTCGAGGCACTCGTCTTCGGATACCGCCGCACCCGCGACACGCTTCGGCGCGGTGGAGTCGCCGCAGTACTTGCCCCGTCCGTAGGCGCTCTCCATGGACGCCGCGATCTTCGCCAGTTCCTGCGCTTCCTTTGGATCGGCCGGTGCGGCAATGGTGAGCGAGTTCTTGAGCACCGTCATCTGGCGGCGCTGGTCGCCGGGCAGCTGCAGGTGGTCGTAGCCCGCGGCGTGCTTGGCGGCGTCGGTGATCGCCGTCATGTACGCCTCGTTGGCCTGCGCGGCGAGCGCCTCGGTATCGGGCGTGATGTAGGTCTGTTGCACCCAGCCGGCCTGGTTGGCTTCGTTGCTGAGGCGAAGCATCGTCTCGTTGGTCTGCTTCAGGAAGGTGGCCGCGTCGGCATCGACCGGCCCGCCGGGCGCCAGCGCCCGGCGGCACGCGATGCCGCTCATCATGCAAAGCAGGACGACGACCGGAAGAAATGCCTTCATGAACGGCAATGATAGAACCGATCGCCGCTTGTGGGGCGCCCCACGGCAATTCCGTTCAGGGCAGAAGCAGTGGCTCAGCGTCGATGAAGCGGCCGTGCAGCGCCCGCACTGCGTCTTCCGTGCGGTTTCGCGGAATCATCCAGGTGATGCGGAACGAGGACGTGGCGATGCCCGAGGGCGGGGAGCCGGCGGCGGCAAGGGCGTCGGACCCCGCGCGCACGCTGGCATAGCTGGCGTTGATGCCGGCGCCAATCACGCTCACCGCGGCCAGCCCGTCATCCAGACGGACACGGTCCCCGAATGCCGCGCGCAACGCGTCGCGCACTTGCGATTCGTTGTGCAGGTTCTCGCGTGATACGGCGACGGTGGTGCGGCCGGCGTAGATGTGCAGTTGTTTGCCAGACACACCGCGCTCGTCGAGGACGGCGAGGATGTCGGCGGCCGGAGCGTCGCCGTCGAGGATGAGCACGTCCTTTTCACTCGCGATGCCCACGACGGTGCCTGGCATACGCGGCGGACTCTTGCGGACGACCGTGCCGTCACTCGATGGGTCGGGACCCGGTAACGGGCCGCTCGTGGCGCGCGCGTAAATCGCGATGCCCTTTTCCTTGGCAAATTCCACCGCCTGCGCGTTCAGGACTTTCGCGCCCGCCTCGGCCATCTCCTGCGTCTCTTCGTAGGAGAGCGTCCCGATGCGCCGTGCCTCGGGCACTACCCGCGGGTCCGCCGAATAGACCCCGTCGACATCCGAGCAGATCTCACAGAACTCGGCGTCGAGCGCTGCGGCCATCGCCACGGCGGTCGTATCGCTCCCGCCCCGTCCGAGCGTCGTCACTTCCTTCTTGTACGACACGCCCTGGAAGCCGGCGATGACGACGATCTTTCCGCGGGCGAGCTCGTCCTGCACGCGAAACGGCCGGACCTCGATGATCCGTGCATCCACATGGCGGTCATTGGTGATGATCCCGGACTGGCTGCCGGTAAAGCTGATGGCATCGCCCCCCAGCTCGCGGATCGCCATGGACAGCAGCGCCATCGAGATGCGCTCGCCGGCCGACAGCAGCATGTCGAGCTCGCGCCGCGCCGGGTTCGGCGACACCTGCCTGGCCAGCGTCAGCAGGTCGTCGGTGGTGTCGCCCATGGCAGACACGACGACGACCACGTCGTGGCCCTGCTGGCGGGTGCGCATGACGCGCTCGGCGACCTGTTTCAGCTTCTTGACGTCGGCAACGCTGCTGCCGCCGTACTTCTGGACGACCACCGCCATGCGTACAGCATAATCCTCGGCAGGGATATAATCCCCGCCACATGAGGAGGCACATGAGACTCCGAGCCCTCGTTCTATTTTTTGCAGTGATGACGGCCATGGCCGCGCCGGCGTCGGCGCAGCAGCCCGCCCCGCTCCGCTCCCCGGACGTGATCTTCGTTCCGACGCCCCAGGAAGTTGTCGATGCGATGTTGAAGCTCGCGAAGGTGGGACCCAACGACGTGGTCTACGACCTTGGATCGGGCGACGGCCGCATCCCGATCACCGCCGCCAAGACCTACGGCGCCCGCGGCGTCGGAATCGACATCGATCCGCAGCGGATCCGCGAGGCCACCGAGAACCTGAAAACCTCGGGCATGGGCGACAAGGTGAAGTTCCTCAACCAGGATCTCTTCACGACGCCGATCGGTGAGGCCACGGTCGTCACGCTGTATCTGCTGCCGTCGCTGAACCTGAAGCTCCTGCCCAAGCTGAATGCGGAGCTCAAGCCGGGCACCCGCATCGTGTCGCACGCCTTCGACATGGGCGACATCAAGCCGCAGCAGACGCTCAACGTGAACGGTCGCACGGTCTATTTCTGGACGGTGCCGATCAAGTAGTTGATTAGGGGGCAGGGGCAGGTTCAGGATGTTCCAGGCATACGTCATCACCCTGCGGGAAGGGCTCGAGGCCTTTCTCATCGTGGCCATCAGCCTCGCCTATCTGCGCAAGAGCGGACGGCACCAGCTCGTACCTGCGGTCCGCTGGGGCATCGGCCTGTCGATCCTCGTGAGCATTGGCGCCGCGGTGCTCTTTCAGCGGGCGTCCAACCAGGCGTTGTGGGAGGGCATCCTGGCGATCGTCGCCGCCGTCCTCGTTGCGTCCCTCATCGTCCACATGTGGCGCCATGCCAGACGGATGAAGACGGAAATCGAGGCGCGTCTCGAGCAGTCGGCGCTGCAGACGGGGACGAAAGCGTTTGTCGGCGTCTTTCTCTTCACGCTGTTGATGATCACGCGTGAGGGCATGGAAACAGCGCTGCTGATGGGCACGTTGTTCTTTCAAATCCAGGCGGCGGACCTCATCCTCGGGGCGGTGCTGGGCATCGCCTCTGCGGCGGTCGTCGCGTGGCTCTGGTCGCGCTATGGCCACCGCGTGAATCTCGGGCTGTTCTTCCAGGTGACGGCCGTGTTCCTCGCCGTCTTCGTCGTGCAGTTGCTGATCTACGGGTTCCACGAGCTCACCGAGGCCAATATTTTTCCGGGCAGCGCGCCGCTGCACGAACTGACCGAGCCGTACGGGCCTGACGGGCTGTATGGCCGCTGGCTCACGTACCTGCTGGTGCTGCTGCCGGTCGGGTGGCTGATCTTCGCGGGTCTCGTTGGCCCACGCCGCTCCCCGATGGAGCATAATCCCGCGCGATAACGCGCATGGCCGACATCAAGCCGCCGCTCGGCGCAGAGCTCATCTGGGACGCGGAGCTGCGGTTTGGCGCCAAGAGCGGTCCAGCAGCCATCGTCATTGACGCCGACGGGGCCGCCGGGCCCTCACCGATGCAGTTGACCGCCTTCGGCCTCGCGGGGTGCATGGCGGCCGACGTCATCTCAATCCTTCAGAAAGGGCGCCACCCGGTGACGGGGCTGCGCGCCTCGTTTACCGGTGACCGCGCGCCGGAGCCGCCACGCCGCTACGTCAGCGTCGCCCTGCATTTCGTCGTGTCGGGCGCGGTGCCCGCCGACGCCGTGCAGCGCGCCATCGAGCTGTCTCACGAAAAGTACTGTTCCGTCTGGCACTCGATGCGCCAGGACATCACCTTCACCACCAGCTTCGACATCCATCCGTGAGTCATGGCCCGGGCGTAGTCGAAGGGCCAGGCCCTGGACGGCGCGAGTATCTGGATTGGCTGCGCGGCATCGCCGTGCTGATCATGATCGAAGCGCACACGCTCGACTCCTGGACGCGCGTCGAGGACCGCGGTACCCCCGCGTTCGGCTGGGCGTTGTTGATCGGCGGGTTTGGCGCGCCGATTTTCCTGTTTCTCGCGGGGCTGGCGCTTGCGCTCGCCGCCGGCTCGCGGCTGCGCAGGGGGCGCACCGACGCCGAGGCTGCGGCGCTCGCGCGCCAGCGCGGCTGGCAGATCTTCGGACTCGCCTTCCTGTTCCGTCTCCAGTCGATGGTGATCAGTGGCGGCGCACTGGAGTCGGTGCTCAAGGTCGACATCCTCAACGTCATGGGCGTGTCGATGCTCGCCGCGGCGGTCCTGTGGGGCCTGGGGCGCGACCGGTGGTCGAGGGCGGCGCTCCTGGTTGGCGCCGCGGTGGCCATCGCGATGCTGACGCCAATCGTCCGGTCCACACCGCTGTTCGACCCACTGCCCGACCGCCTGGAGTGGTATCTGCGTCCGTATCCCGGAAGGACGACGTTCACGCTGTTTCCGTGGGCGGCCTTCCTGCCGGCGGGCGTCGCCGTCGGACTCTGGCTCGACTCGACGCGCACCCCGCAGGAGGAGCGGCGCGTGATCCTCGCGCTGGCGATCCTCGGCCCGCTGATCGCGCTGGGCGGGTACGCGGCGTCATGGCTGCCGCCGATCTACGCCGAGACCAACTTCTGGACGAGCTCCCCGACCTTCTTCTTTCTGAGAGTGGGAATCTTGATCTCCCTGCTGCCGATCGCGTACGCGTGGACCAGGCTCTTTCCAGGTCGATCGCCGCTGCGTGAATTCGGCATCGCCTCGCTCTTCGTGTACTGGATTCACGTCGAGATGGTGTACGGCGTGTTGAGCGCGCCGCTCCACAAGCAACTGCCGTTTGGACAGTCGCTGGCTGCCTTCGCGGTGTTCAGCGTGATTCTCTTCGGGTTAGTGAAACTCAAAGACAAAACCACGAAGTTCACGAAGAACGCGAAACCGCTGTGGTGCGTTCGTGATCTTCGTGGCCTTCGTGGTTAAAAAGCCACCATATACGTCATCTTGGCAATCACAGCGCGGCTCAGCATGAGTCCGGTGCGGTCGTCGCGCCTCTCGTTGTAGACGAGGAAGACGTCGCTCAGGGGCCGGTGGATGATGTTGAACCTCACGTTCGAGGTCCACTGCCGGCTGTCGGTGTTGTACTGCACCAGCGCGTTGGCGAACATCTTGGTATTGAAGTTGTAGTTCACCCGCGTCGACAGCAGCTTGGTGACGAATTCGCCCGATGAGAGCGAGATATCGTTGATCTGCAGGTTGAACGAGGCGTTGAAGTGCTCGTTCAGGCGCACCGATGGCCCGAACGCATAGTTGCGACGATGGCCATCGTAGAACTTGCCCATGCCAACGCGGTTGTTGAACGAAATGCGCGCGGCGCCGTTCGTGTTCCAGAAACCGAAGTACTCGCCGAAATCATAGTGACCCGGCCGCACGCGCACCCCGCGGTTGCTGTTGATGGTGAACGGCGCGACGAGGTCCTCGGAGCTGCTGTTGTAGCCGACCTCCATGTTCGAGCCGTCCTGGAAGTTGGCATTCCAGTGATAGTTGATGTACCGCGACTCGACCTTCCCGTCGCTGTGGCGGATGAACACGTCCGCTTCGACGTGGGGTACGGTCTGGCGCACCCACGTCGACAGCATCGCCGGACGGAAGATCCGTCCCCACCGTCCATCCAGGTTGCTCACGCCGTGACGCTGGATGAAGCCCATCTCGTCGTTGAAGGCGCCGCCGACGCTCTTGAAGTCGGTCTGCATCGTCCACTCACGCCCGTTATAGCTGGCGCCGACGTTTGACGCGTAATCGTTGCCTGGACCAGGCAGGGCGGCGGCGGGGGAGAAGCTCTTCGCGACCCACCCGGTCAACAGCACATCGCCAAATCGGAAGTTTCCGTCGACGCCCGCGACACGATTGAAGCCCGCCCCCGCTTCTTCCTTGTTGAGGACGATCGCGCCGATGTTCGAATTCGACAGCACGTCGCGCCGCACCCGAACCGTCGCGAAGTTGGTTGCCGGCGTCGCCCCGGTTTCGCGCTGCTGCATGTTGAGGACGCCAATCGAATAGGCGCCCTGGCGGCCCGACAGCCGCGTGCCGCCAACGATCGGAATCGGTTCGCCGTTGTCGGACAACCCGATCCGGCGGCTGAAGAACAGGCTGGCCGCGAACTGGGCGTTGGCATTCTGGCCGCCGCCGCTGTTGCCGTTGTTGTTGCGGCCGCCGCCGCCGAAGGAAAAGATTCCCGAGTTCTCCAGGAAGAAATCGCGCTTCTCGGGGAACAGGACGCTGAGCCGAGTCAGGTTGATCTGCTGCTCGTCGGCCTCGGCCTGGGAAAAGTCGGTGTTGACCGTGAAGTCCCACACGAGGCCCGTCGTCACGCCGTACTTCACGTCGAAGCCGGCATCGAAATCGCCGTCGGTGCGCCGGCCGGCAACGGCGCTCGATGCGCTGGATGCGTATGGCTTGAAGCGCAGGTTCTTGCCGGGCCGCAGGCCGCGCAGGCCGCCTACGGTTCCAGCCAGCGAGACGCGCTCCAGTTCGTAGATGCGCGGGAGAGGCGACCAGAAGCTGTCTTCGTTGAGCCTGCGAAGCCTGCGTTCGAAGTTCACGCCCCACGTCTGGATTTCTGCTGGACTGAATTTCAGCGTGCGGAATGGAATCTTGATCTCGGCATACCAGCCGGTTTCGACAATCCGCGTCTCCACATCCCAGATACCGTCCCAGTTCGCGTTGCTTTCCTGCCCCTCGTTGGTCATCTGCGCGTCCCATTTGGCGCCTGCCGGATTGGTCGCAAACTCGTACGCGTTGCGCGCGTCGTGAAACGTGTCGAGGATGACGCGGAAGCCGTCGCTCGTGGCGGTGTTGAAATCCTTTTTCAGGTCGTTGGTGACGATTCGGGCGGGTTCGTCGTCTCTGGCGAACACCCCGAAATACATCGCGTCGTCGTCGTAGAGCACCCGGACTTCGGTGTCATAGGTCGCCGGCTCGCCCTCGCGGGGGTCGTTCTGGATGAAACCCCGGGCGACCGGGGCAGCGGACCAGGCCGGCTCGTCGAGCGCCCCGTCGAGGGTGATCCTGCCTGCGGCGCGAATGATCTCCATCTGGCGCTCCAGCCGGGCGGTGCCGTAGTCGATAGGAGCCCGTGAGGGCGGTGCGTCCGACGTCCGTGCCTCCTGAGCCCCAGCCGGGACCGCATACAGGAGCGTCGCCACCGTGGCTGCGCAGAGCGCCGCACGGCCCACGTTGGAGAGCCTGAACATACCTAACTCCTTGCGGTATCTCGGGATACCTGGGGTCTGACCCCCGGGGACTGTGCAGAAGTGCGAAAAGATACCGAAAAAACGGGTTGAGCTAGAGGGCCGCAGATCGCTACAATTCGCCTCTTCCGTGTGTCGGCATCAGCCAGCTCCGGAGAGGGACCTACATGATAAACGTGGCTGCCATCCGGATGCAGCAGTTCGGCGTGCAGTTTTACCAGGCGTCGC
>CANIBQ010000105.1 GCA_947465645.1 Acidobacteriota bacterium
CATCGATCCCAAATCGCTGCCTTGTCGCTTGCACTCATCCGCGATCGTCGCACGCTTTGCATGATCCCTCCGATCATTCATCGCGTTGCGTCGACGGCTTGAACCCACCACGTCCGGCTTTAGCCGGACCGTCGTGAAAAGCCGACGCCCACAAGGTCCGGCTAAAGCCGGACACTACGTACGAATAGAAACTGCTCCAACGTACGTCGTGTCCGGCTCTAGGGAGCCGGAGGCCTTCAGGCCTCCGGGTTCGTGCGCGTCAGTGGGCGACGGTCGCCGCGGGCGCGTCCGCGCGGTACGGGCTCTGCGCGCCCTGCAGGAAGTTGCTCGCGATCACCGCCGTCATCGCGCACAGCGCGGGAATGGCGCCCGCCCTGAAAATCTCGGGCGGCGTCCACTGCATCCCCAGCATCATCCCGCCGATGAGCGGACCGACGATCGAGCCGACGCGTCCCACCCCCAGCGCCCAACCCACACCGGTCGAGCGCATCGTCGTCGGGTAGTACATCGCAGACAGCGCGTTCAGCCCCGCCTGCGTGCCCTGCACCGTCACGCCAAGGATGAATGTCACCACCATCATCACCGGGAAGTTCGAAAAGATGGATGACGCGACGATCACCAGGATGAGTGAGGATGCGAACTCCGTGACGATCGTCCTGTAGACCCCGAGCTTGGTCATCAGCGGACCCTGGAGGATCGTGCCGACGATGCCGCCGATGCTGAACGACATGACCGCCGTGATGCCGGCGGAAACCGGCATGCCCGCCTGGCGGAGCAGCGCCGGCAGCCAGCTCAGGATGAAGTAGAGGATCAGCAGGTTCATGAAGAACGGGATCCACAGCAGGACGGTGCCGATGCCGCGTCCTTCCGTGAAGAGATACTTCACCGCCAGCCCAGAGTGACGGGTGCCGGGGGGCTCGATTCGAAATGCCGTGCTCGCCATGTCGGGCGCGATCTTCCGCATGATCGCCGACACCTTCTCGGGGTCGCCGCCCTTGACGACAAGGAAACGGACGGATTCGGGCAGTATCTTGATCAGCACGAGTGCGAGGGTAATCGGCAGGACGCCGCCGACGAAGAAGACCGACCGCCAGCCCCAGATGGGGATCATGGCCTGTCCGACGAGGCCGGCGACCACAGCGCCGCCTCCCATGCCGACGAAGATCAGCGTGACGAGCGTCGCCTGGAGGCGCTTGGGCGCATATTCAGCGGCGAGGGAGACGACGTTCGGCATCGCGCCGCCGAGACCCAGGCCGGTGAGAAAGCGCAGCCACACGAGGGAGTCGAGGGTCGTGACCTGCGTGGTTGCGAGCGAGAAGCCGCCGAAGACGAAGCAGGAGATGATGATCGTCCACTTGCGGCCCCAGCGATCCGCGATCGGCCCCGAGGCCATCGCGCCGAGCATGAGGCCGAAAAGCCCCGCGGAAAAGACCGGTCCGAACGCGCTGAGCGGGATGCCCAGCTCCTCGGCAATCGGCGGCACCAGGAAGCCCATCGCCTGCGTGTCGAAGCCGTCAAGGAGCAGGACGAGCGTGCAGAGGGCTATCGTCCTGACCTGAAATCCACTTAACGGCCGGTCGTCGATGACTTCGTTTGCGGTCAGCAAGCGTGATCCCGTGCTCACAGATAACACCTCGTTGATAAGTCCATTCAGTCTTGTCGCGTGGAACCGAAGCATCGACGAAACGCCCTTTCCGGTCAAGTCGATAGTGCGATAATCTGTGCCCCTATGAGGAAAACCCTCGGGGCCTTGACGGCTATGGCGTGCGTGCTGGGGGTGTCGTTCCCGTCCGCCCAGGCGGGTATTCAGCGCGGCGCCGCGCAGGCCAACCAGAACAAATGGAACGCCAAGGGACCCTGGGGCAAGACCGAGCGGAGCGGTCCGCTCGAGGCGCAGCGCAAGGATCCCTTCAAACTCTTCGACAACGTCTACTACGTGGGCCTGCAGACGGTGTCTGCCTACCTCGTGACGACGTCCGAGGGGCCAGTGCTGATTGACGCCGGCTACGCCCAGACGGCCGACTGGCTGGTCGACAGCATCAAGAAGGCAGGGTTCGATCCCGCCACCATCAAGTATGTATTCGTGACGCACGCCCACCTGGATCACGCGGGCGGCGCCGCGCGGATCAAGCAGCTCTCGGGAGCGCGCGTGGGACTGTCGGCCGAGGACTGGGAGGTCGTCGAGCGGCAGCAGGCCAATCCGCAGCAACAGCAGAATTTTCCGAAGCTGGCGCGGGATCTCGTGCTGAAAGACGGCGAAACCGTGACGGTCGGCGACATGCCGTTCACGTTCTACCTGACGCCGGGACACACGCCGGGGTCGATGTCGGTGGAGTTCGAGGCGATCGATCGCGGCCACCCGTATCGCGTGATCGAGCCCGGCGGCCTCGGGCTGCAGTACGCGCCCGAGTGGGGGCCGGCGTTCAAGCAGAGCATCGAACGGCTCAAGCGGCTCGGTCCGTGGGACGTCGCCCTGGGCAACCACCCGTTTCTCGGGCCCAAGGACATCGCCGAGATAGAGAGCGAGTTGCCGAAGCGCGACGTGGTTCACCCCGCCGTTGTCGGGAGCGCTGCCATCAACAGGTTCTTCGACGAGGTGCTGGCGATCGTCAACGAGAAGCTCGTCGTCGAGCCGCCGCCCGCCGCCGCGAGCGCTTCGGCCGGCCGCGCCGCGCAACAGCCGGGCGCCGACGATCGCGATGTCCAGGTGTTGCAGGTGGCGCCGACGGTGTACATGATCGCCGGCGGCGGCAGCAACATCACGCTCCAGGTCGAGCCGGCCACGCGACCGCAACGAGTTCCGGGCACCTACCTTGGCGCCTACGGCGTGCTGCTGGTGGACACGCTGACCTCCGACCTGAGCGGCAGGGTTCTCGCGGCGGTCCGCCGCATCTCGCAGGGGCCGATTCGCTACATCATCAACACCGCCATCGACGCGGATCACATCGGTGGCAACGAGGGCCTTGGCACGCCGGCGCCCGGCCGCGGCGGGCGCGGCGGCGCGTCGCCGGCCACGATCCTCGCGCACGAGAACATGCTGCTGCAGCTCGCCTCGCCGCCCGCCGGGCAGTCCAAGCTGCCGCAGGGCGCGATGCCGACCGACGCGTATCTCGACGTCAAGGAGATCTGGTTCAACGGCGAATCGATCCAGGTTCTCCATCAGCCCGCGGCTCACGCCGACGGCGACAGCATCGTGTACTTCCGCAGGTCGGATGTGATCAGCGCGGGCGACATCTTCACCACCACGAGCTACCCGCGGATCGATTCGGCGCGCGGTGGCACCATCCAGGGGGTGATCAACGGGCTCAATCACATCCTCGACCTCGCCGTGCCGGAGACCAACGGCGAGGGCGGCACCAAGATTGTTCCGGCGCACGGGCGCCTGTCGGACGAGGGCGATGTCGTCGAGTACCGCAACATGGCGGTGATGATCCGCGACCGCATCCAGGACATGGTCAAGAGGGGCATGACGCTGGCGCAGGTGAAGGCCGCCCGGCCGACGCTCGACTACGACTTTCGGTACGGCGCGACCACCGGCGCCTGGACGACCGACCGGTTCATCGAAACGGTCTACAACGAGCTCAAGGCCGCGGTGCCAGCGAAGCCGGCCACGACGCCCCGAAACAGAAGCTAGGAGATGCACGTGAAACGTACCCTGATCGTCGTCGTTGCCGTCGCCGCGCTGTGTGTCGCCGCGAGCGCGTGGGCGCATCATTCGTTTGCGGCCACTTACATCGAGAGCAAGAAGGTCACGGTGGAAGGCGACCTCGTGCAGTTCCAGTGGCGCAATCCCCACTCGTTCGTGCAGCTCGTCGCGAAGGATGCCAATGGACAGCCGCAGCGCTGGTCGGCCGAGTGGGGATCGGGCGGGCAGCTCGGACAGCAGGGCGTCGCGAAAGACACGCTCAAGGTCGGCGACCACATCATCATCACCGGCGATCCGTCGCGGACGGCCGGTGACCTCCGTCTGCGCGTGCGCACCATCTTCCGGCCGGCCGACGGCTGGCGGTGGGGCGGGGAATTTGACTAGTCGGACCATCATGAACAACAGAGTTGGCCTCGTCGCGGGAGCCGTCTTGATGCTGTGCGGCGCGGACCTGTACGGTCCGCGGCCCGCCGCGGCGCAGGGACAGCGCGCGGTTCAGCTCGGTCCAGGTCCTGAGATTCCGCGGACGCTTCGCGCCGCCGCGGCCGTTGACCTGACCGGCACGTGGGTATCGGTCGTGACGGAAGACTGGCGCTGGCGGATGATGACGCCGCCGCGCGGTGATTATGCAGCGGTGCCGCTCAGCGCGGACGGGCGGCAGGTCGCTGACAACTGGGACCCGCGCGCTGACGAAGCCGCAGGCCTGCAGTGCAAGATCTACGGCGCCGCATCCGTGATGCGGATGCCGGGCCGCGTGCGGATTTCGTGGGCCGATGACAACGCCCTGCGAATCGACGCTGACGCCGGCGCACAGACGCGAATGCTGCGGTTCCCCTCGACTTCGCTCGGGGCAGGCGCGCCAACCTGGCAGGGCACGTCAACCGCGATCTGGCAGGTGCCGCTCTCGGCCGCCCCCGGCGCGGGCGGCGACAACGCCGTCGCGCAGACCGGCGGCGGCGTCGTGCGAGCGAACGCGCGGCCGACGGCGGGCATGTTGAAGGCCGTCACGACGAACATGCGGGCGGGGTACCTCCGCCTCAACGGCGTGCCGTACAGCGACAGCTCGATGCTCACGGAGTACTTCGTCCGCGTCACCGCGCCCAACGGCGACGAGTGGCTCGTCGTCACGAGCATTGTCGAAGATCCGGTCTATCTCAACGAGCCGTTTGTCACGAGCTCGCATTTCAAGAAGGAGCCGGACGATTCGAAGTTCGCGCCGTCGCCATGCGAGCGCGGCACGCCGTCGCCGCAGCCCGTCCCGGCACCGGTAGCCGGAGGCCTTCAGGCCTCCGCCGCCCCGGGCGACAACCTTCCCTTTGCAGTGGTCGGCATCGACATCGACGGCTACTGGAACGATCTCTTTCACGAGGATCTGTGGGACCGCCGGTCGGGGCTCCTGGTTGGTGATTTCACGGGGCTGCCGCTCAACGATGCGGGGAAGTTCGCGTCGGCGAGCTGGGATCCGGGATGGTTCGCCATACCGGAAGAGCAGTGCCGTCCGCACACCGGCATCTACGGCATGCGGGGACCGACGTCCCTGCAGATCACGCAGATCGTCGATCCGGCCACCTACCGGGAGCTGCGCTACGACGTCTTTCTCGGCCTGACAGGCGAGCGCGCGATCTGGGTTGATGGACGGCCGCAGCCGCCGGAGTACGTCCCGCATACGTATGCCGGCTTCTCCAGGGGGGCGTGGGACGGCAACCTGCTGAAGTTCACCACCACGCATTCGAAGGCGGGGTATCTCCAGCGCAACGGCGTGCCGCACAGCGACCGGGCCGTGGGGACCGAGTGGTTCGTGCGTCAGGGCGACTACCTGATGCTGATCGCGCTCGTAGACGACCCCGGCTATCTGGCCGAGGGGCTCATGCGGACGACGAACTGGGTGCTCGACAAATCGCCGAATCGAGTGCGCTTCCCGGGACAGGTCGACTGCGGGCCCTTCCAGGTGGTTGACGAGCGCGGCGGCCAGGCCAAGCACTTTGTCCCGCACTACCTGCCGGGCAACTACGAGCAGCACAGGGAATTCCAGACGATGTACGGGATTCCCCAGGAAGCGGCGTTCGGCGGGAAGGAAACGCTCTATCCGGAGTACCAGTCGAAGCTCGCGGAGATGCAGGCGGCATTCCTCAAGCGGACGACGGCGGCGAGGCCCGCGGCCGGCAGGACGGTCGCGCGCACAGACTTCGTCGGCGACTGGCGGCTGAACCGCGGCAAGTCGGCGTTCGACGTGAGCTGGCGCCGCGCAGGACTCGACGGCCGGGACGGCAGCGCACCCGAGCGTCGCGAGATGCACATCACGGCGGCTGCCGACGGCGCCTTGCACTACACCATCGATACGCAGATCGTGGCGAACGACACCGGTTTCTTCCGTGTGGAATACATGGCCAGGCCGGACGGCACGGACAACCCCGCCAAAGGCGGCGCGGTCGAGACGTTCGCGGTCAAGCGTGTCGATGCGACAACCCTGGAGCGCGTCGGAAAGATCAAGGGCGCTGTCGTGGAGACCTCGACGTGGAAGCTGTCCCCCGACGGCAAGACGCTGACCATTACGACCAAGGGAACGATCGCAGCGCAGGACTACAGCAACACCCAGCTCTTCGAGCGCCTCGACGAATGAGGCTCTAGGCTTTGGGGGGCTTTGGCTAAAGCCTAAAGCCCAGAGCCCAGAGCCTCTCCTGGCGTCGCACTGCCTGCGAGCCAGGCTTTGCCTTCGGCGTAGAGCTTGTCGACCGCTGGCCCGCGCAAGCCAGGCAGGCCGTCCTTCACCTTGAACCCGATGCTCGATTGCAGGTAACCGAGATGGCGGTAGCCCTCGGGAAACTGCGCCAGGCGCTCGGGATCGAGCTTCAGCGTGGCGCTCGGATCGAGCGGATCCATCCGGTCTTTCTCGTAGATCAGCCGGCGCCTGACGATCTTCCAGTGGCCGTCGCGCTTCTCGAAGAAATCGTAGAACCGCCCCACGCACAGCACGTCCACGGCCACCCCCTGCACCTCCGCGCGCTGGCTGATGCTCATCTTGGTCTGCGCGATCGCGCGATGGCCGGAGATGTCGCACGTGAAGCCGCCCAGGAAGTGCAGGATGCTGACGCCGCGGTTGAATCCCTCGCGGCTGACGTCGATGAATGCCTGCGCCGGCCCCTGGAACCAGGTCGCCCACATCTCCGCGTCGGGATGCCAGACGGTGGCGAAGCGCTCCCAGTCGCCGGCATCGCGCCAGAGAGCCCAGTTCTCGACGACCTCCCGAATCGCGCGTGTGTCTTCGATGGGTTGTGTCATGAGCGTACGGAGAATACGTTGCGCATCGTGCCGATGCCTTCGATCTCGGTTTCCATCACGTCGCCGTCGCCCAGAAACTCGGGCGGCGTGCGGCTGAAGCCCACTCCGTCCGGCGTCCCCGTCGCGATGATGTCGCCGGGCTCGAGCGTCAGTCCCTTGGACAGCCATTCGATGATGACGTCGACGGAAAAGATCATCGACTTCGTGTTGCCCGCCTGCTTGCCGACGCCGTTGACGCGACAGGTGACCGCCTTGTGCTGGGGGTCGCCGAATTCGTCGGCGGTGACGACGAACGGCCCCATCGGGCAGAAGCCGTCGAGACTCTTGCCCTTGAAGAACTGGACGTGATTCTTCTGCAGGTCCCTGGCGCTCACGTCGTTGACCACGGTGTACCCGAAGACGTGCCGCAGCGCCTCCGATCGCGGGATGTTGCGTCCGCCCACGCCGATGATGACGGCGAGCTCTGCTTCCCAGTCGACCTGCTGCGTGACCGAGCGCTCATAGTCAATCACATCGAAGGGGCCGGTGACCGCGGTTGGCGCTTTGGTGAAGATCACCGGCACCTCGGGCACCTTCACCGCCTCGCCGCGTGCGCGCGCGCCCTCCTCGATGTGGCCGAGGTAGTTGCGGCCGACGCAGAAGACGTTCTTGGAGGGACGGGGGATTGGCGCCTGCCACTGGATGTCCTTGAACGCGTGGCGGGTGCCGTCGTAGCGGGGAAGCTCGGCGCGCAGGATCTCGGCCATCCGCTGCCAGGCCTCGGGACCCTGCGACACGAGCTCCTCGAGCGTGCCAGGCACGGCGCCGACATCAAGCAGCGCCGCCAGTGCCTGGACCTCGACGAGGAAGGTCTCGTCGGCGACGCCGAGCCGTGGCGTCGGATCCCCCCCAGCCGAAAACGTCGCGTATCGCATGCACGTGGATAATATCAGTGCCATGTCTCAGGGTGATCAGGCGTTGAAGGGCGTGAAGGTCGTGGAGCTCGGGGGCCTCATCGCCGGCCCGTATGCCGCCAGCCTCTTCGCGCAGTTCGGCGCCGACGTGATCAAGATTGAGTCGCCGGCCGGCGGCGACCCGCTGCGCCAGTGGCGCAAGCTTCACAACGGCACGTCGGTCTGGTGGTACTCGCTCGCCCGCAACAAGAAGTCGGTCACGGTGAACCTGAAGTCGGACGAGGGCCGCGAAATCGTGCGCGATCTCGTCAAGGACGCCGATATCCTCATCGAAAACTTCCGCCCCGGCGTGCTCGAGGCGTGGGGGCTCGGCTGGGAGGATCTCTCGCGCGTCAATCCGGGACTGGTGATGGTCCGCATCTCGGGCTTCGGCCAGACCGGCCCCTACCGCGACAAGCCCGGATTCGCCGCGATCGCCGAGGCGATCGGCGGCCTTCGCCACCTGATGGGCGAGCGGGGTCGCGCGCCGGTGCGTGCCGGCGTGAGTCTCGGCGACACGATTGCCGCGCTCTATGCGGTGATTGGCGCGATGGCGGCGCTGCACCACCGCACGGTCAATGGCGGCCAGGGCCAGGTCGTCGACGTCGCACTGTCCGAGGCGGTGTTCGCGGTGATGGAGAGCCTGATCCCCGAGTACTCGCGGTTTGGATTCGTGCGCCAGGGCTCCGGTGGCAGCCTCCCGGGCATTGCCCCCTCGAACACCTACCCCTGCGGCGACGGCAGCTACGTGGTGATTGCGGGCAACAGCGACGGGATCTACAAGCGGCTGATGCACGCCGTGGAACGGCCCGATCTCGCGGAGGATCCCGAGCTCGCCCGGAACGAAGGCCGCGTGCGGCGCATCGACGAGATCGACACGGCGATTTCCCGCTGGACCTCCGCGCGCTCGCTTGCCGCGGTGCTGACCGGGATGGAAACGGCGGATGTGCCGGTGGCGAAGATCTACACGGCCGCGGACATCCACGCCGACCCGCACTACAACGCGCGCGGCATGATCGAGCACGCCACCATGCCCGATGGCGAGCCGCTGGACATCCCCGGGATCGTGCCCAAGCTCGGCGCCACCCCCGGTGTGACCCAATGGGTGGGGCCCGCCCTGGGCCAGCACGTCGAAGAGGTGCTGGCGTCAATCGGCATCACCGGTGCCGCGCTCGCCGACTTGCGCGAGCGGGGAATAGTGTAGATTCCCAGTGGTGCGTCACCGCGGGCAGTTCCGTGTATCAGTCACCAAGGACGATCTCGTATTCGCCTCGGCGCACCGTGCGCGCGTGACCCTTGACGGCGAGCTCGACGAAGAATCCTGGCTGGTCTTCGACTTCATCGAGCTCAAGCGGATCATGCGCCGAACACCAGCGTCGAGATGCTGGCGGAGCTGCTGGCGGATCGATTGCGGCGCGAGCTCGACGCCGCGGGACCGCACCGTCTGACGGCGATCGAGATGGAAGTGGAAGAGAACGTCGGACAGACCGCTGTCTAGCGAGTCGTGCTGACGGAGCGCTGAAAGGGGACGTTCGAATGGCGGCGAAGGAGCTCACCTACGACGAATCGCAGATCGCCGACCGGCTTCGCGACCTGGAGGGCTGGTCGTACGCGGGCGGCGTCATCACGCGCGTCTACAAGACCAAAGGGTTTCCGATGACGCTCATGCTCGTGAACGCCATCGGCTATCTCGCGGAGTCGGCCGACCATCATCCGGACATGGTGGTGAAGTGGGGGAGCGTGGCCGTGTCGCTGTCGACGCACAGCGCCGGGGGCATTACCGATAAGGATTTCGCCCTGGCACGGCGCATTGAGGCTCTGGCCCGTACGTAGTGTCGGTCCCCTCCGTAGTGTCCGCCTTCAGGCGGACCATGCCATATCAGAATGTTGACAACCCGCTAGCCTCACGCCATGATCGCCGGCGGTCCACCGGTTCTGGTGGGCCGTCCAGGTTCCAACTCTCCTTTCAGGAGGACTGATGGCTTTCGCGGTTCGCCGGTTCGGTTGCGGGCTCTTCGCGCTCACCGCCGCCTTGCTTCTCTGCGGCACTGCCGTGCGCGCGCAGTCGACGGCACAGATCAACGGCACCGTGTCTGATGCGAGCGGTGGCGTGCTTCCGGGCGTCACCGTCACGGCGATTCAGACCGAGACCGGCTTTCGCCGCGAGGTGGTGACCGGCGAGACGGGCTTGTTCACGATGCCCAACCTGCCGATCGGGCCGTACCGGCTCGAGGTGGCGCTTTCCGGCTTCCGCACCTACACCCAGACCGGCATCGTTCTGCAGGTCAACAGCAATCCGGTGATCCCGGTGGCGCTGCAGCTCGGCGAGCTGACGGAAACGGTGTCCGTCGAAGCGTCGGCGCCGCTGGTCGAGACACGCAACCCCAGCATCGGCGCCGTGATCGAGAACGAGCGCATCGAGGAACTGCCGCTCAACGGCCGCAACGCGGCCGACCTCGTGCTCCTGACGGGCGCGGCCGTGAGACCCGACGGCGCCAACGGCGTGTCCTCGAGCCGCAGCATGCAGGGCGGCCTGGGCATCTCGGTCGCGGGCGGCCAGACCTTCGGCGTCGCCTACCTGCTCGACGGCGCGACCCACAACAACCCGTACGACAACTTCAACCTGCCGCTGCCGTTCCCGGACGCGCTCCAGGAATTCAAGGTGGAGACGAGCGCGCAGAACGCGCAGAACGGGTTCCACGCAAGCGCGTCGGTGAGCGCGGCCACGAAAGCGGGCACCAACACTTTCCGCGGCGACCTGTTCGAGTTCGCCCGCAATCACAAGTTCAACGCGACCAATCCGTTCAACGCCATCGACCGCGCCACCGGCAAGCGCCGGGACGACGGCTTGAGCCGCCACCAGTTTGGCGGCACCTTCAGCGGGCCGATCAAGACCGACCGGCTGTTTTTCTTCGGCGCGTATCAGGGGACGAAGACGGACGAGCGTCCCTCCGACGACGTGCGATTCGTGCCGACCGCGGCCATGCTCGCCGGCGATTTCACGCAGGTCGCGTCGGCGGCCTGCAACACCGCCGGCGCGCGTACCCTGAACGCCCCGTTCGTGGGCAACCGCATCAACCCGGCGCTGTTCAGTCCCGCCGCTCTCAAGATCGCCGCGCAACTGCCGACGACCACCGACCCCTGCGGCCGCACGAGCGTCACCAACCCGCGGAACATCGACGAGAAGCAGGCGATTGGCCGGGCCGACTTCCAGGTCACGCAGAACCATTCGATGTTCGGCCGCTACATGGCGACGACCTACTTCTTCGCGCCGCCGTTCACCGAATCGCAGAACGTCTTGTCGACGACGCTGGGAGGTCGTGACAATCTGGCGCAGTCGCTCGCGATCGGCGACACGATCGTCCTCAGCAATTCGGTCGTCAATAACCTGCGGTTTGGCTTCAACCGATCGGCCGTCCACCGCACCTCCGTCGACTATTTCGGACCGTCCGACGTCGGCATCAACAGCTACAGCTACCTGCCGCACTACATGCTGGTGACGGTGACGGGCGGCTTCAACCTCGGCGGCGGCACGGAAAACGACGCGATCTTCAACACGAACACCTACTCGATCAGCGACGACCTGACGATGATTCGCGGCGCGCACCAGTTCGGGTTGGGCGTCAGCGTCGCCGCCTGGGATTCGCTGACGCGCGCCAACGTGCGTTCGCCTGGTACCTACGCCTTCGACGGCCTGGTCACCGGTCTCGGCCTCGGCGATTTCCTGCTCGGCCGTCCGTTCACCTTCATCCAGTCGGCACCCAACACGCTCGACATGGCGCAGAAGTATCTGGGCCTCTACGGCCAGGACACCTGGAAGCTGTCCTCGACGATGACGTTCAACTACGGCGTGCGGTGGGAGCCCTGGTTCCCGCAGCAGCAGGTGAACGGCGCCGTCTACAACTTCTCGCCGGATGGATTCCGCTCGAACACGCGAAGCACGGTCTTCCCGCAGGCGCCTCCAGGATTCACCTATCCCGGCGACGCAGGCTTTCCCAACGGCAAAGCCGGGATGAATACCGACTGGTTGAACTTCGCGCCGCGCGTCGGCCTGGCGTGGGATCCGTCCGGTGACGGCCGCATGTCGGTGCGCGCCGGGTATGCCATGAACGGCGAATTCGTCAACGGACAGTTCTTCATCAACGCGGCCAACGCGCCGCCCTGGGGCTCGGAGCTCCGCCTGACGCGGCCGCTCATCGGTCCGTTCGACGACGCGTTCTCTGGCACCGGCGTGGCGAATCCGTTTCCCGTGACGTTTGACGCCAGCGCGCCGTTCTCACCGAACGGGCCTTACCTGGCGTCGCCGACCGATCTCAGCACGACGCGGGTGCACAACTGGAACATCAGCGCGCAGCGGCAGCTCGGCTCGAACATGGCGGTGTCGGCCAGCTACATCGGCAATTACACGACCAACCTGTGGGACGTGGTGACGGGAAACCCCGGCATCATTCCCGGCGGGGGCCCCGCGACGGGACCGTGCACGATCAACACGGTCACCGGGCCCCAGACGGTTGCGAACTGCTCGGCCGCGTCACTCGACTCGCGCCGCGAGCTCACGCAGTCGAACCCGGCGCTCGGCCGGACGATCGGCTTTCTCGACTACTTCACCGACTTCGGCACGCAGAAGTACAACGGGCTGCTGTTGTCGATCCAGCGCCGGGCCGGAAGCGGCCTCAACGCGAGTGCCAACTACACGCTCTCGAAGTGCGAGGGGCATCCGACGCAGGGCGGCAGCACGTCGAACGTGGCCAGCGGATACATGATCCCGGTGTCGATCTTCAATCCGCCGTCCGACGCCGACGCCAGGCTCGATGCCGACTACGGTCCGTGCGACAACGACCGTCGTCACATCTTCAACTCGAGCGTGACGGTCGAGACGCCGCAGTTCACCGGCACCGCGGCGCGCGTGCTGGGATCGGGCTGGCGCCTCTCGGGGATCTTCCGGGCCTCCTCCGGCAGGACGCTCAACATCACCACCGGCGCGGATCGCGCGCTGACCGGCAATCCGGGCCAGCAGCGTCCGAACCAGATCCTCGACGATCCCTACGGCCAGAAGTCGTGGAATAACTATCTGAACCCCGCGGCGTTCGCTCAGCCGGCACTTGGCACGTTCGGCAACGCGACGCGCAACGGGTACTACGGCAAGGGCACCCGGGTCGTGGACCTCTCGCTGGTCCGGGCGTTCCGGTTCGGCGCGGCGCACCGCCTCGAAGCGCGTGTCGAGGCGTTCAACGCGTTCAACTGGTTCCGACCTGGGGGCCTCGGCAACAACGGCCCGGTGCTCGTCCTGGCGAACGCGAACTTCGGCCGGTATCTCCAGGCCGATGATCCACGGATCATGCAATTCGCCTTGAAATACCAATTCTGAGAAGATACGGGCCACAGAGACACGGAGACACGGAGAAAATGATTCCTCCGTGTCTCTTCGTCTCCGTGGCCTGTTTCGTTGAGGACGCGATGAAGAAAGTTCTGGCAATGGCCGCCGTGGTCGCCCTGGCAACGACGGCCGTCCACGCGCAGCAGGCACCCGCCGCGGGCGGCATCGAGGTGCTGCACGTACGCGGCAACGTGTACACGCTGATCGGTGCGGGCGGCAACATCGTGATCTCCGCCGGCCAGGACGGCGTGCTGATGGTCGATACCGGCACCGCCGACAAGAGCGACGCGGTGCTGGCCGCCATTCGCCAGGTGCAGCGGCTGATTGACGAGCGACACGCCGCGCTCGAAGCGATTCAGCCGAGGTGGGGCGCCGAAACACGGTCGACGGTCATCAGGGATCGGGATCCGGACGCGCCTGCCAAGCCGATCCGCTACATCATCAACACCTCGCCGGACGCCGATCACGTCGGCGCCAACGAGAAGCTGTCCACCGCCGGCCGCACGTTCACCGGCGGCAACGTGGCGGGCGATATTCGCGACGCCGCGCAGGGCGCCGCCATCCTTGCCCACGAGAACGTGGTCGCCCGGATGACCGAGCCGCGGGCGGGCCAGGCGGCTCCAGCGACGCGGGCGCTGCCGACCGACACCTACTACGTGGACACGATGAAGCTGAGCCACTTCTTCAACGGCGAAGGCGTGCAGCTCTTTTACGCGCCAGCCGGGCACACCGACGGTGACAGCATCGTGTACTTTCGTGGCACCGACGTCATCGCGGCCGGCGATATCTTTTCCAGCGATACCTACCCGGTCATCGACGTGGCGCGCGGCGGCAGCATCAACGGCGTGATCGAGGGGCTGAACCATATCCTCGACCTGACGTTTGCGGAATTCAGGACCGAAGGCGGTACGATGGTGGTGCCTGGACACGGCCGCATCGGCGACTCCGCCGACGTCGCCTACTACCGCGACATGGTGACCATCATCCGCGACCGCGTTCGGGACATGATCAAGAAGGGGATGACCCTCGACCAGGTGAAGGCCGCGAAGCCGACCGTCGACTACGACGGGCGGTTCGGCGCGACGAGCGGCCGCTGGACGACCGACCAGTTCATCGACGCGGCCTATCGGAGCCTGGCGCCGACGCCGGCGCCTGCGCCGGCAGGTGCCGCGCCGCGAGGCCGCACGGAGTACTAGCGGCGTGTCTCTTCCGGATTACTACCGGCCGCTCCGCTCCACCCCGGCGTTGTCGCGCCGGCAGATCGCGCTCGGAGGCTTGTTGTGACTAGTAACCAATCAGTCCGAAGGGTCCACTAGATGCGTTTGTGCCGTTTCGGTAAGGATCGTCTCGGGGTTGTCGAAGGTTCGAACGTTCGGGATGTCACGGCCGCGCTCGACGTGCTGCCCGCCTGCCGCTACCCGCTGCCGCGCCACGACCTGTTGATGGCGAACCTCGGGCAGGTCATCGCCCGCGTCAAGGCGATCGTCCAGGACGCGCCGCCGGTGCCGCTCGACAGCGTGACGCTGCTCAGCCCGGTCGCCAACCCCGGCAAGCTCATTGCCGCGCCGGTGAACTACCAGAAACATCTCGACGAGGTGAAGGGCGACGTTCAGATCCACGCCAACAATCCGGGTCACACCCTGACCATTCAGAGCGCCGGCCTGTTCCTGAAGGCCACCAGCTCGCTGGTCGGCCCGAGCGAAGGCGTCGCGATCCGGATGCCCGATCGGCGCACCGATCACGAAGTGGAGCTCGCCGTCGTCATCGGGCGCGGGGGCAGCCGCATCCCGCGTGCCAGCGCGCTCGACCACGTGGCCGGCTACAGCATCGGCCTCGACATCACCATTCGCGGGTCGGAGGATCGCAGCTTCAGGAAGTCGCCCGACGGCTTCAGCGTGCTCGGTCCGTGGCTCGTCACCGCGGATGAAATTCCCGACCCTGGCGTGCTCGATCTGGAAATTGCGGTGAACGGCGAACAGCGCCAGAAGTCGAACACGCGGTACCTGATTCTGGGCGTGGCGGAGCTGATCGAGCTCGCCTCGTCGTTCTACACGCTCTATCCAGGCGACGTCATCTACACGGGCACGCCGGAAGGCGTCAGTCCGATTGAGCCTGGCGACGAGGTCGTGGCCACCATCGAGCGCATTGGCACGATGCGCGTCGCCATTCGCGCCGCCGAGGGCAGCGCGGTTCCCGCGATGTCCGGCGCGGCCGCATCGCAGCAGTAAGGACGCATATGGAAGCTCCAGGCACCTCCACGGCATATTTCACCAAGCCGGAAGTCACGCCCCAGCGCCGCGATTTTTATGGGCGCCTCGACCAGAAGAGTACCGCACCGTTGTGGGAAGTGCTCGGGCGGATCATCCCGCCGGAGCCGACGCCCGACACGGTGGCGACGTTGTGGCGGTACGAGGAGATGCGGCCGCTGCTCCTCGAAGCCGGCGGCCTGCTGACGCCGAAGGAAGCCGAGCGGCGGGTGCTCGTGCTCGAGAATCCGGGCGCGCGCGGCCAGTCCCGCATCACGCAAAGCCTGTACGCCGGCCTGCAGTTGATTCTGCCGGGCGAGATCGCTCCGTGCCATCGGCACGCGGCCTCGGCGCTGCGGTTCGTCATCGAAGGGACCGGCGGCTATACGGCCGTCGAAGGCGAGCGGACGATCATGCATCCCGGGGA
>CANIBQ010000106.1 GCA_947465645.1 Acidobacteriota bacterium
AACGGAAAGATGATCGTCGAGTTCTGCTCGGCGGCAATCTCGGTGAGCGTCTGCAGGTAGCGCAGCGTCATTGTCGCGGGCTGGGCATCGATGATCGCGGCCGCCTGCGACAGCTTCTCCGAGGCCATCAGCTCCCCCTCGGCGTGAATGATCTTCGCGCGCTTCTCGCGCTCCGCCTCGGCCTGCCTGGCCATCGCGCGCTGCATGTCCTGCGGCAGGTCGACGTGCTTCACTTCAACCGCGGACACCTTGATCCCCCACGGATCGGTCTGTTTGTCGAGGATCACCTGGAGCTCGCGATTCAGACGGTCGCGCTCGGCGAGCAGATCGTCCATCTCGGCGGTGCCAAGCACGCTTCGCAGCGTCGTCTGGGCGAGCTGCGACGTGGCGTAGTGGTAGTTCTCGACCTCGACGACCGCGCGGCCCGGGTCGACGACGCGGAAATAGACGACGGCGTTGACCTTCACCGAGACGTTGTCGCGCGTGATGATGTCCTGTGGCGGGACATCGAGGACGATAGTCCGCAGACTGATGCGGACGATGCGATCGATCGGCCTGAACACCAGCACGACGCCCGGGCCCTTGGGGACCGGCAGCAGTTTTCCGAGCCGGAAGATCACGCCCCGCTCGTACTCGTTGAGGATTTGAATAGAGGTGATCAGATAGAACACGATCACGATCGCGAGAATCAGGAGTGGCGAGATTGTCATGACGTGGCTCCTTCGGGTGCAGCGGTTTCGACAACGAGGGTCAGTCCGTCGATGGCCGTGACGCGGACCTGGCGGCCGGCCGCGATCGGCTCGCGGCTCACGGCGCGCCACATTTCTCCATGGACGTCGATATACCCTGGTTCGCCGGGTTCCAGCCGATCGCGCGTGCGACCGATCGCACCGATCATGCCCTCGCTCCCGGTCACGGGATGGCGGCGTTGGGCCACGAGCGCGAGACGTCCGAGGAAGAGAAAGATCGCGGCAAATCCGAGCGCCACAGGAACGACGGCGCCCAGGCCGACGTCGACGCCAGGCACCGTGTTGCGCGTCATCATGACCGAGCCGACGACGAGACTGATGGCGCCGCCAATCCCCAGCACGCCGAAGCTTGGCACTTTCAGCTCGAGGATGAGCAGCGCGACCCCGAACAGGATCAGCAGGAGGCCGATCGTATTCACCGGCAGGATCTGGAAAGCGAAGAAGGCGAGCAGCAGGCAGAGGCCGCCCGCCACGCCCGGCAGCATGGCGCCTGGGTTCCAGAGCTCGACGGTCAGCCCGAGGATGCCGAGTGTCATCAGGATGTAGGCGATCTGGGGATGCGCGATCGCGCCGAGAAAGCGCTGTCGCCGCGTCATCTCGATCCGCCGGACGTCGGCGCCGCGGGTGCGAAGTACCATGGCGCGGCCGTCGAAGCGCGTGATCGTGCGGCCGTCCAGGCGTTCGAGCAGCTCGTCGACGTCCCTGGCGTTGAGGTCCACCAGCGGCGGCATCGCCTCCAGCGCTTCACCGTCGGTGAACGCGCGACTGTTCAACACGGCTTCCTCGGCGAGCATGACGTTGCGGCGGCGTGCTTCGGCCAGCGTTCGGACGTACGCCGCCGTATCCGATGCCGCCTTTTGCGACGTCGTGTCGTCCATCGTTTGCGAGTTGCCTGAAACCGGATGCGCGGCGCCGATGTGCGTGCCCGGTGCCATGGCCGCGATATCGGCGGCGATGGTGATGACGAAACCTGCCGACGCGGCGCGCGCACCGGGTGGCGCGACCAGTACCGCAACCGGCGCGCGCGACGTGATCATCCGCGACACGATCTGCTGGGTGGAGTCGAGCAGGCCGCCAGGTGTCCTGAGGATGAAGACCACGAGGTCGGCGCCGGTCGTATCGGCTTGATCGATGACGCCCGTCAGGTATTCAGCGGAGATCGGGTGGATGATGCCGTCGAGTTCGGCGACGAGGGCGACAGGGCGGTCCGCGGGTGGCTGCCGCGCGGCGCCCCGCGCGTCAGCCAGAGCGAGGACGGCCGTGAGCACCAAGAGCGCAACGCTCCGCATTGATGGATTATGGTGGGGTCAGACCCCAGGGACAACCCGTATTGGGGTCAGACCCCCTCGAAGCGCACACTCAGATCCTGGCGAATTTAGATACCGGCGGTGTCCGGAAATACAACGCGGTCGGGGATCCGCCCCCTGGTAATCGCGGTACGGATCTGTGACAGTTCATCGTCTGCTAATGGGGCACCGCAGAGCCCACGCCAGCTCCGTTCACGATCCGACGATGTGGCGCCCAAGCCGACGTACAGCCTGTGTGGTGCCACCACCATGTCAGGTTGTCCCAATGCGTGCGCCTGGTAACTCGACCACGGATATGCCTCCGGTGCGTCGGCGAGACCCGCGCGAACCGGGTTCAGTTCGATGTATCGCATGCACGTGAACCAATAGCGTTCGTCGTCGACCATCAGCGATCGATACCGTCCTTCGAAGAGTCCTCCCGTGCGCTGGTAGCGATCGTTGAAATAGCGGACGTAACGGCGCCCGACCGCCTGCATGACCCAGGGCAGGGCCTGTGGAGAACCTGGTGTGACCATGAAATGGACGTGATTCCTCATCAGCACGTATGCGTGCACTTCTAGTGGATACCGGGCCAATGCATCGCGAAGTGTGTACAGGAAGACCTCGTGGTCCGCGGGCGAGCGGAAGATGTCCCCGCGGTTGTTACCGCGTTGGATGACGTGTTGCGCCACGCCGGGAAGAAACAACCTGCGCGAACGAGCCACGCTGCGCGTATCGCAAAGGACATGCTCGCCTTCCCGCTCCGTTTTCCAAGCCGAAATCGCGAGGAACCGAGGAGAACGTCGCAGGAATGGCCAATCCTCGTCTGCACAAGGTGTGAAGAATCTGCAACCTTGAGTGCCACGTACACGAGGGTCTGACCCCGATACGACCCGCCACCGGGGTCTGACCCCAGTCCGGGCCGGATAGAATGCGTGAATGAAGACCGATGCAAGCCGCGCGTTGCTCCGTCACACGGTGGCGACACTGGCCTATCGCGCCGAGAAGACGCTGAGGGGCGCGCCGGCACGGTTTGGCGATTTTGCGGTTTCGCCGGGCACGCGCACCCCGGCGCAGATCCTCGCCCATATGGGCGACCTTTTCGACTGGGCGCTCTGGATGGCGAAGGGTAAGCACGTATGGCACGATTCGACGCCGCTCGAGTGGGACGCCGAGGTGCGCCGGTTTTTCGCGACCGTCGAGGCATTCGACGCCCACCTCGAGTCGAGCGCGGTGCTCGGGTCGACGGTCGAGCGCCTATTCCAGGGTCCGATTGCGGACTCGCTCACGCACACCGGGCAGCTCTCGTTGCTTCGCCGCCTGGCCGGTAAGCCCGTGAAAGGCGAGAACTACGCGAAGGCGGACATCGCGGCGGGTGCCACCGGCCGCGCGCAGGCCGCGCCGCGCGTCGAGTTCGACTGATGCGCCGGCTCGGCTCCCTGCTGATTCTCATCGCCGCGGTCGGATCGTGGCTGAGCGTCTCCTCCGCGCAGAGTCTCCCGGCGCCCCCCGCCGCCCTCGAGCCATCGATCATCCTCATCTCGCTCGACGGCTTCCGATGGGATTACACCACCAAGGCGCCAGCGCCGAACCTGCTTGGACTGGCTGCGCGCGGCGTGCGCGCCGACGGACTCATCCCGAGCTATCCCTCGAAGACGTTTCCCAATCACTACACGATCGTCACCGGCCTCTATCCAGGGCACCACGGCATCGTCGCGAACAACATCCTCGACCCGGCGACAGGGCGCCGGTTCGCGCCGCCCGCGGTCGCTGAACAGCAGGATGCCATGTGGTGGGGCGGCGAACCGATCTGGGTCACCGCCCAGCGCAACGGCGTTCTCGCCGGCGCGATGTACTGGCCTGGCAGCGAAGCACCGATCAAGGGAGCGCTCCCGCGGTACTGGAACGCGTTCGCCTCTGCATTGCCGCCTGACGAACGTGTGAAACAGGTGCTTCGATGGGTGGATCTGCCGGAGGCCGAGCGGCCCCGCATGATCAACCTGTACTTCGCCGACGTGGATACAGCCGGTCACTCCGATGGTCCGGACTCGCCGGCGGTCCGCGACGCGATCACGCGAGTGGACGGGTACCTGGGCGATCTCCTTCGCGGTCTCGAACAACGCCGCGTGCTCGATCGATTCAACATCATCGTCGTGTCCGATCACGGCATGGCCGCTATCGACACCCGGCGCGTCGTTGTCCTGGACGACTACATCTCGCTTGCAGACGTCGATATCGTCGATATCAACCCCACGCTCGGCCTTGTTCCGAAACCAGGACGCGAGGACGCGGTGTACCGCGGTCTGTCGCGCGCGAAGCGACTCGAGGTCTACCGGCGCGCCGACACGCCGGAACGTTGGCAGTACCGGGATCATCCGCGCATTCCCGCCATCGTCGGAGGTGCGGATGAAGGCTGGCAGGTACTTCGCCGGGCGACGCTCGAGCGGATTCGCGCGGGGACGCTTCGCGGGGAGCGCGGCGCGCACGGCTACGATCCGAAATTCAAATCGATGCGCGGGATATTCATCGCAGCCGGCCCGGCATTCAGGCAGGGCAGGACAGTTCCAGCGTTCCAGAACATCCACATCTACAACGCCCTGGCCAGGATCCTCGGCGTGCCGCCGGCGCCCAACGACGGCGACCCGGCGATCGCGCGAAGACTGTTGAACTAGCCTGATTCCGCGCTGCCCCGCATTTCGGTAGTATTGCCACGTGCGTCAACTCGTGCCCAGTAGCGGTGTGTGGAAAGAGTTCCGCGACTTCGTTGCCCGCGGCAACGTCATGGACCTGGCCGTCGGCGTCGTGATCGGTGCCGCCTTCGGGAAAATCGTCACGTCGTTCGTCGAGGGGATCATCATGCCGCCGATCGGCCTGGTGCTCGGGCGGATCGATTTTTCCAGCCTCTTCTACACCCTCGATCGGTCGAGGGGCATTCCTGCGTCGCTGGCGGAGGCAAAGGCCAAGGGAATTCCCGTCATCGCGTGGGGCCAGTTCATCAACGACACGCTTGGATTCTTCATCGTGGCGGCCGCGGTGTTCGTGCTGATCAAACAGGTCAACCGCATCAAGAGCGCCGTGGACGACCCGTCGGCGACGCCGTCGACGACCACCAAGGAATGCCCGTTCTGCACGAGCACGATCTCCATCCGTGCGAAGCGCTGCCCGCAGTGCACGTCGGAGTTGGCAGGAGGCGGGAAGCAGTAGGCAGTAGGCGGCAGGCAGTAGATGTGTGGGCCTTTGCTGCCTGCTGCTTACTGCCTACTGGGTTGCACCGGCGGCACCTATGACACCAGCCCATCTCTCGGCACAGCTTCACTCGGCGATTGACGAGGGCCTGGAGTTCTTTGCGGGAGTGGATGAGACGCGGACGGCGAAGCGGCCCGATCCGTCCGGATGGTGCGCGCGTGAAGTGCTCGGGCACCTCATCGACTCGGCGTGCAATAACCACCGTCGCTTCGTGCTCGGCCAGTCGCCGGATCTGAGGAAGTTCGACGGCTACGAGCAGAATAAGTGGGTCGAGCGCCAGCACTACGACCGGGTGCCATGGCGCGACCTGGTGGCCCTGTGGACCTCCTACAACCGCCACCTCGCGCACGTGATTGGATGCGCGCCGGGCGAAACGCTCAGCCACACTGCCGAATCGCCGGATGGCAACCGCGTGACGCTGGGCTTCATCATGGAAGACTACGTCGCGCACCTGCGTCATCATCTCGGCCAACTGCGAACCCTTCTCGCAGCCTGAATCTAGCCAGTGCGAGCCGGACAGTAGAGAGACCGGGCCGTCATCTCGCGATGGTTGAGGCCGGCGGCCTTGTCGAACAGGCGAAGCAGGGGCGGCAGTGCCACCTGGAAGCGCCACTCCTCCGCGCGGCCGCCCGCCGCCTGGAATCGCGCGGCCGTGGCGTCCCACCACGGCGTGACACCGCGCGCGATGGGCTCCAGCACAAGCACCTGTACGCCCTTGGCAGCAGCCGCGAGCAGTCGATCCTCCACCTGCCGGCGCGCGGCCTCAGGCAGTTCGTTCAGGACGTACCCGGCGACGATGGCCCCGCCGGGTCGCACGTCGGGAAACCTGGCGACGTCGCCCTGACGGGCGCGGCCGTCGATGCCGAGGTCCGCGTAGGTTCGCCGCGCTTCATCAACCGCCCACGGATGGCGATCGAGTCCCGTGACCGATGAGGCCGCACCCGCTGCAATGGACCAGGCGGCACCGGCGGCGCCGGTGCCGCACCCGAGGTCGAGGATCTGCGACGGCGGTGGACTTTCCGCTCCTGACTTCAAGACGACGAAGTAGGTGGTGAGGAAATGAAGGGGCGCGTAAAACAAGGCAAAGGCGGCGCGCTTGCCGGCGGTGTCGAGGGTGCCATGCACCGCCGGGCGATCGCGGCCGGCGCCGCGCCGCTCCACGTAGGCGGCCGAAAGCGCTCGCAACGCGCGCGTCACTTCCTGGAAACGGAGGTCCGCCAGGTGCCGCGCTTCGAGCGCGGCAAGCCAGTCGGCGAAGATAGCTGGCGGTAGCTCGCTCATGTGTGAATGGGTGAGCTTACCGCGAGGACGCCACTGGAGCCGCGGATCGTCGGCGAGGGTTTCGACGAGCTCTACGTCTAGGATGCTGGAGGATACGCGGATGTTTGACGTCAGATCCGCGTGAGGTCGGGATCCCCGCTTCATAGTTGGTCATCATCGCGTTCACGCTGGCAGCGGTTCCGGCGTTGCGTACGAGGCGGGCTGTGTGCGTGGCGCCGTGCATCATCCTTGGGAGCGCGCTTGCCGTGGTCACCCACAGCGCGTAATCAATCATCCCGTGGGTCTTGGCTGAGATAGGTCGGTTCATGGCTTCGCTCCCGCAGAGGATTGCTGCAATGCGCGTGACATCCGAAGCTCATCCACGCAAGGTTCGCTACAATCGCTGGCAGGAGGCACTTACCGCATGCGCACGTCCGCTTTGCTCGTCGCTCTCGTGTTTTCATTTGTCGCCATCGCCCCGCCGGCTGGCGCGCAGACTTCCCATTCAGCGCCGCAATCGGCCATCGATGCCGCGCTCCACCAGAAAGTCTCGAGCGGCGCTGCCGATCGTGACACGGTGCTCCGGCTGCTCGAACGGCCGGAGGTGCAGGCGGTCGCCGGACAGGCCGGCATCGATCTGCGCAGCGCCAAGGACGCGGTGTCCACGATCAACGGCCCGCAACTGAGTGAACTGGCGGCTCAGGCGTCGCAGGTGGAGCAGGCGCTGGCGGGAGGCCAGTCGCGCATCACGATCAACACCACGCTGCTGATCATCGGGCTGCTGGTGCTCGTTCTGCTCATCGTCGCCTTGAAGTAGGGATGCGCCATCTCGGCGCCACGCTTCTGATCATCCTGGCCGCGCACGGGTCCTCGGTGCGCGGCCAGACACCGGACGCCGCCCCGCTTCCACTCCTCGACGTTCCCTTCATTTCGCAATCGGAGGCGCTCTGTGGCGGCGCCGCGGCGGCCATGCTGCTGCGCTTCTGGGGCGAGAAGGATGTCGCGGCGGAGTCGTTCGCGCATCTGGTTGACCGCAGCGCCGCCGGGATCCGCACCGACGCCCTGATCGGCGAACTACGCCGGCGGGGCTGGGATGCCACCGGCATTGCCGGCACTCGTGCGCTCCTCGCACGCGAGCTGGCGCAGGGCCGCCCCGTTGTCACCCTCATCGAAGACCGCCCGGGTACCTACCATTACGTGGTGATCGTCGCCCGCCATGACCGCGGGATCGTTTTTCACGATCCGGCCCGCGTGCCTTTCCGCGTGATGACGGTTATCGAATTCGAACGGCGGTGGAATGCCGCCGACCGGTGGATGGCGGTCGTCGTCCCACCTGCCGCTGCGGCGGATCGTCCGCTCGACGCTCCGGCTGCCGCACCGCTGTCGTCATGCGACCAGTTGATCAGCGACGGCGTGGCTGCCGCGCGCAACGACGACCTTGGCGTCGCGGAGCGCACCCTCACCTCGGCCCTTTCCTGCCCGGGCTCCGCGGCTGCGCGTGAGCTCGCCGGTGTGCGGCTGATTCAACAGCGGTGGAACGACGTGGAGTCGCTGGCATCGGCTGCTGTCGGCCAGGACTCCGGAGACACCTACGCGTGGAAGCTGCTCGCGACCGCGCGGTTCATCCAGGACGATGCCCTCGGCGCGCTCGACGCGTGGAATCATGCAGCCGAGCCGCGGCTCGATGTCGTCCGGATCGACGGCCTCAGGCGGACGCGCCACCGCGTCGTCGAACGACTGCTGGACGTCGGCACCGGAGAGACGCTGACCGCCGCAGCGCTCGTGCGCGCGCAGCGCCGGATGCGGGAACTTCCGGCCGCGGTGTCGACGCGGCTGGAGTACCGCCCGGTACCGTCGGGCCTTGCAGAGCTGCGCGGCGCGGTTGTCGAGCGCTCGATCCTTCCTACATCTCCCTTATCGCTCGCAGCGCTCGGCGTGTCTGCCGCCGTGTCCCGCGAAGTGCGGGCGGCGCTCGGCTCGGTGACCGGCGGGGGCGAGGAGATCGTCCTCGGATGGAGATTCTGGGAGCACCGCCGGCGCATCGCCGCAGGCATTCGCGCACCGGCGCCGTGGGGCGGCGTCTGGGGGGCGGAGGGATTTCAGGAGCGGCAGTCGTTCACGTCCGCGGCATTTCCAGACGCCAGGCGCGCCGGCGCCGAATTGACGCAATCGAACTGGGCGACGCCCTGGTTGCGCTGGTCTCTCGCGGCGGGCGTCGATCGCTGGCGAGGAGTCGGAACGTTCGGCAGCGTCTCGGGCAGCGTACGGCTTGCGTCGGCCCGCGATCGATTGACCGTCCAGGCTCAGACGAGCGCGTGGCTCGGGCAGAACGGGTTCACCGCGGGCGGCGCTGCCGTGCGTGCGCGCTCAGCGATCGAGCCGCGCGGCATGGTCTGGCTCGCCACGGCGGCCACCGAGACGGCCAGCACACGGACCCCGATGGATTTGTGGCCAGCGGGCGATACCGGCCTGGCGCGAACGACGCTGCTGCGTGCGCATCCCCTCCTCGCCGGCGGAGGGCGCATGCGCATTTCGCGAATCGGCCGCGTCGTTCACAACGCTTCTCTTGAAGGTCAGCGCTGGTGGCGCATCATGGGTCCCATCCGCGGCGCCGCGGCGGCGTTTGTCGACGCGGCCCGCACTTCACGCAGCCCGGCGGGCACGCGGCGGCACGACGTCGACGCAGGTATCGGCGCGCGTTTCATCGGCGTTGGCGTTCCCGGAATCCTCAGGGTCGACCTCGCGACGGGCTTCAACGACAGGGCCAGAGCCCTCTCGTTTGTCTATGCGGTAGAGTAACCGCCTCCCACATTCCGAGCTCAGGGGTGCCCCTGGTGCGGTACACGGCGGTAGTCGTGCGCGCGTACTGCGGTCGAAGATTCGCGGCGTCATCCCCCGCCTCGAGAATCTGACCGGCGCCGATCGGGCGGAGCTCACCCGCGACTGGCACGAGTCGATTCCATTCGAGCCGCCCACCGAGGACGAGGCGGCCACCACGGCCAGCGGCATCGCCGTGTCAGCGGGCGACGGTGCACGGCTGCACGTCGCCCCGGCGATGAGCCCCGACGGCCGGCGCGTCATGTTCATGTCGGAGCGCGATCGGTTCTCGCTCGACCTGTTCATGGCCGAGGCCGCCAGCGGCGCGATCATCAGCAAGATCGTCAGTACGGCCACCGATCCGCATTTCGACAGCCTCCAGTACATCCACTCCGCCGGCTCGTGGGAGCCGTCGGGCCGCCGATTCGCGATGGGTGCGCTGAGCGGCGGCCGGCCGCTGCTGCTCCTCGTGGACAGGGATCGTCCCGAGCGCAGGCAAGAGATCCGGATCGACCGGGTGGACGAGATCTGCAGCCGGCATGGTCGCCCGATGGCCGGACGATCGCATTCGCGACGGATCGATTCACCACGAATCTCGACGATCTGAGTTTCGGGCCAGTTCGTCTCGCATCACTCGACCTCGCGACGGGCGCCATCCGCCCCGTCGCCCCCGATGCATCCCGCGCCAAGCAAGTGAGCCCGCAATGGTCGCCTGGCGGCGACGCGCTGTGTTTCGTCAGCGATCGAGACCAGGTCAGCAACGTCTACCGGCTCGGCCTCGAGTCCGGCGACCTGCGTCAGGTCACCGACGTCGCGGGCGGGGTCAGCGGGATCACCTCGACAAGCCCGGCGCTGGCCGTCGCCTCTCGGGCGGGCACGCTGGCGTTCAGCGTCTACCGGAACGGACGCTACCAGATCGAAGCGCTCGACGAGTCTGCCGCGTCTCTTGAGCGAGGCGCGAATCGGCCTGCCAGAGAAGAGGGACTTCGAGACGACGCACTACGACGACCGCCTTCGCATGGAATCGATTGCGCCCCAATACATCGGTGCCGCGATGGGGAACGGTTTCGGCGGACTGGTGCTTGCGAGCTTTGGCTTCTCGTTCAGCGACATGCTGCGCGATCGTCAGTTGCACGCGATGTGTCGCGGCGGCACCAGCCTCGACGGCCTCGCCGCCATGGTGGCGTATACGAACAAGAAGGGCCAATGGAACTGGGGTCTTGTCGCGGGCGGCGTCACGGCGCGGTATCACCTGAATCGCGCGCAGCGGTTTGAGTGTGGCGCGGGCATGCGCCGGACGGGCTTCGAATGGCAGACGGTGACGCGCGTGTTCGACTCTGCGCAGGGAAAGACCGGCAGCCGGTTCGCGCTCGTGAATCTCGAGGCGCGCGCGCCCGTTCGATCGTCCACGTGCCGGGTGGAAGTGGAACCTGCTGATCCGTCCCGGGTTCTAGGCGAGCCCGAGGTTCTTGTCGCGCGCGCGCTGGTGTGCGGTGTACGCGGCGATCACGTGGCACACCCATCCAAAGAAGCCCCCCGTCCCGAGCCACATTCCCGGCGTCACGATGAGCCAGAAGATGCCGCGCAGGAAGTCCCCGTTGTAGATCTGTCCCACTCCGGGGATGAGCACACTGAGCACGGCCGCGACGCCGGGGTGTCGCCGCTGATGTTCGCTCACGAGGCGCGCCGCTGTCCGGAGGCGAGGGCATCGACCACGAAGCGCTCGATGTCGGCCGCGCTTCGCGCCCCGGGCGCGCGGGCGATCTCTTTGCCCTGGTGCATGACGGCGAGGGTTGGGATCGAACGGATGTTGAATCGCCCGGCGAGGTCGTCGAGCGCTTCAGTGTTCACCTTGACCACGAGCCAGCGGCCGGCGTCGTTGCGCGCCACCCGTTCGAGCTCGGGCGCGACCATGCGGCACGGGCCGCACCACGGCGCCCAGAAGTCAACCACGAGCGGAAGGACGCTCTGCGCAACGGCGGCGTCGAAGGCCCCCGCGTCGGGTACGTCGACAGGCGTGGATACGCGCTGAACCGCTGCGTGGCACTGCCCGCACTTCGCTTCTTTGTCGAGGCTCCGGAACGGGAGGCGGTTGGCGCGGCCGCACGCCGCGCACGACACCACCACGCCACGGTCGTCCAATCGAGCAGCTGCCATATCTACATTGTAAGGCTCTAGGCTTTGGGCTGAGCTTCAGCGCGGCTGCTCGCACGGCTCGCCGCTGAGGGTGGCGAGGAGGATGAGCGGGCGGCGGCCGCGGCGGACCAGGATGTGCGCGGTGGCTCGCGGAAGCGATACGAAGCTACCGGCCATGAGTGCGGTGTCCCTGCCGTTGATCCGAACGGCGCCTTCGCCCGCCACCACGTAGTAGGCCACCTCGGCCTCCTCGTACAGGCGTTCCGGCTGGTCCTGATTGAGCTGGACGAGCGTGCTGCGCGTGTTGCCGCTGCACGACACCACGGTCTCCCGGCGCGGCTGGTTGCCGCCGATCAGCTCCCGCTCGACGAGGTCGACGATGGACATGGTCTGGGGCTGCCCGGAAGGACCGACGACCGGCGCCGGAGGGGGTGGCGGCGGCGGGGGAGGCGGGGGCGCGACCGGCTCCGGCGCTTTCGGCGCGAGATTCAACGTGATGTCGAGATCGGCAATCTGTCCCGCGCGCAGGGTCACTTCCTTTTCAAACGGAATGACCGCATCGCCCGTGAAACGCAGGCGATAGGTGCCCGCCTGCATCGCCGTGAGATTGAGCTGTCCGTTCGCGCTGGTGTCGCCGCTCCGGTCTGAGGCGCCGAGCACCTCGACGTGGACGCCGGAGAGGATGGTGCCGCGTGGATCGGTCACCGTGATCGCCATGCCGCTGCGGGCGGCGGGGGCCGCCGGGGCGCGTCTGACCGCCGGTGCCGGCGGGGCCGCCGGTGCGGCGGGTGCAGGCGTCTGCGCGAATGCCGAGGAGCCCACCAGGATGGCGCCGAGAACGGCCAAGCTTCTCATGTCCGCATTACATCGCAGGTTTCGCGCGGCCACAAGTAAGTGAGCCGTGTCGCCGCGGCGACCGCGCCGATCATGACGACGCTGCCGGCGATGTGCGCACCCATCCCGAGCCGGCGATCGAGATGCAGCCAGCCAAGCGTAGAGCCGCCGAGGCTGGTCATGAAATCGCCGAAGGGGGCGAAGAAGACGTGGCCCGCCTCGTGTAACGGCAGGTTGATGAGATGAAGGAAGGATGCGCCCGCAAAGGTGGCATCTCCGAGCGGATGGGCTGCGAATCGCACCGTCCACCATCCGAGAAGCGCCAGCAGCAGCCAGCGAGACATACGCCCCATCGCGCGGGAGTATAATCGCCGCTGGCCGCCAGGGGTATCCCGTCGGGATTGAGACACACCCTTGGAACCTGATCCGGATTAAACCGGCGGAGGGAGCGCGGCGATCCTCACAGATCCCGCCTTGTTATTTTCATGATCGATTACACCACTGCCTTCCCGAATTCGCGCAAGGTCTACGACGAGTGCACCGTTCCACTGACCGCCGGCGGAGCGCCGACAACGCTGCGGGTGCCGATGCGCGAGGTCTCGCTGAGCGGCGGCGAGCCCTCGCTGCGCCTCTACGACACCAGCGGCCCGCAGGGGCACGACGTCAGGGCCGGACTGCCGAAGCTGCGGTCCGAGTGGATCGAGGCCCGCCGCCGCAGCGGCGCGATCGGCACGCAGTTGTCGTACGCGCGACGGGGCGAGATCACGCAGGAGATGGAGTTCATCGCCGCCCGTGAAGGGCTGCCGGCGGAGTTCGTCCGCTCGGAGGTGGCGCGCGGCCGCGCGATCATCCCGTCCAACATCAACCACCTGGAGCTGGAGCCGATGATCATCGGCCGCAACTTCCTGGTGAAGATCAACGCCAACATCGGCAACTCCGCCGTGAAGTCGTCGATCGAGGACGAAGTCGAGAAGCTCCAGTGGGCGACGCTCTGGGGCGCCGACACGGTGATGGATCTCTCCACGGGAAAGAACATCCACGAGACGCGCGAGTGGATCGTCCGCAACTCTCCCGTGCCCATTGGCACCGTGCCGATCTACCAGGCGCTCGAGAAGGTCGGCGGCCGGCCCGAGGACCTCACCTGGGAGGTCTACCGCGACACCCTCGTGGAGCAGTGCGAGCAGGGCGTAGACTATTTCACCGTCCACGCCGGCGTGCTGCTGCGCTTTATTCCGATGACGGCCAAGCGTCTCACCGGGATCGTGTCACGCGGCGGATCGATCCTCGCGAAATGGTGCCTCGCGCATCACAAAGAGAACTTCCTCTACACGCACTTCCGCGAGATCTGCGAGATCATGCGCGCCTACGACGTGTCGTTCTCGCTTGGCGACGGCCTGCGCCCGGGCTCGATTGCCGACGCCAACGACGAGGCGCAGTTCGGCGAGCTGAAGACCCAGGGTGAGTTGACGAGAATCGCCTGGGAGTATGACGTCCAGGTGATGAACGAAGGCCCCGGCCACGTCCCCATGCATCTCATCAAGGAGAACATGGAGAAGCAGCTCGAATGGTGCGACGAAGCGCCGTTTTACACGCTCGGTCCGCTGACGACCGACGTCGCCCCCGGCTACGACCACATCACGTCGGCGATCGGCGCCGCCATGATCGGCTGGTACGGCACCGCGATGCTCTGCTACGTGACGCCGAAGGAGCACCTCGGGCTGCCGGATCGCAATGACGTCAAGGCGGGTGTGATCGCCTACAAGATTGCCGCACATGCCGCCGACCTCGCGAAGGGGCATCCGCGCGCGCAGGCCTGGGATGACGCGCTGTCGAAGGCGCGCTTCGAATTCCGCTGGGCGGATCAATTCAACCTGTCGATGGACCCGATGACGGCGCTGGCCTATCACGACGAGACGCTTCCGGCCGACGGCGCGAAGGTGGCGCACTTCTGCTCGATGTGCGGCCCGAAATTCTGTTCGATGGAACTGTCGCAGCAGATCCGCGACGCCGGCATGCAGGAAAAGTCGGTGGAATTCCGGAAAGGCGGCGAGATCTACGTCAACGTGCAGCCGGCGCCGGAGGCGCAGGAACAATCATGATGATCGTCGGGAACCGGGCCGGCTGAGCATCCGCTCTCGGGTTCGGGTAACCCTGCGATCCGCCCCACGTCCAGTCCTTGACCGTGACCCCTGGCGGGAACGCCATCGTTTCCTCGCGGAACCGGCCCACCTCGAACATGTGGGTGGGCGGCTGGTCGAAGACCTGGTCTCCTCTTTCCTTCAACTGCGTCCGGTAGTACGTCACGAGATCGGCGAAGGGCGCCGATGTGCCGAAGACGTAATACCTCTGCTCGCGCCCCGCGTCGTAGGACGCGATGAACTGCGACGTGGGGTAAATAGGGAATCCAAGTGAGGCGTCGGTCGGCGAGTTGGTATCCGCCGGGACACTCTGCACTGGAGCCGGTGCCGGTGCCGGTGCCTGTGCTGGTGCCGAGGCAGGAGCCGGCGGCGCGGCGGGTCGGGTCGGCGCGGGCGACGGGGTGCCTGGCCGGGGAAACGGTTGCGGGGTTTGCGCCAGAACGGTGACCGCCATTCCGAGAACCGCCGTCATCACAATCGCGTCGCGCACCATGTGGTCATTATAGAAGGCGATTGACCGCCGCGGGGTCCGCCTCGATCGTAGCTGCCAACCTACGGCATCCAAATGCCGCTCTTTTCACGTAAATACCCACCCCTCGTTCATGGCGACGCCGTTGCTATGGGAGCCGGTTAGAACACGTGCCGAGGCCGGCACTGACGCCCAGGAGGCGGCGCTGCGGTGGAGATGAACCCCCATGAGATCCTGCAGGCGCTCGAGGAACACCTGCAGGTGCTTCCGACGTTCGCCGGATACGAGCTGCGAGTCAGTGGACCAGGTGAAAGCGGAGGTCAACCGCGAGCTGGAGCGCCGCTTCTCGCCGGAATTCCGTCGTCGCCCCGCCGATTGACCCCGTACTTCTGCCGCAACATCCCGATGACGTCGCCGACTTCCTCCCGGTAGGGCGAGAGAGAAGCGGCCCGTGATTCATGGCGAATTCGACGACATTCGTCGTATGTTCGCCGCAAAGTGTAGCACGGTGAGGCAGGTCAGCCGTGCGCGGGCCGCTGCACTTCAGCTCGCCAGTATTCGAGCAGATCGTCGAGCATTCGGTCGAAGCTGATCGTCGGAGCCCAGCCGGTGGCAGCCCGAAGGCGGGTGGAATCACCCAGGAGTAACGCAATGTCGTGCGGCCGCATCAGGTCCGGATCCCTCTCGACGCGGATGGCCGTACGGGCCCGGGCAAGAAGCCCCTCCAGGACATCGCGGATTGGGTGCGCGACGCCTGACGACACGTTGTAGACCTCTCCGGTCGCGCCGGAATCGATGAGGAGCGCGTACGCGCGCACCGTGTCGCGGACGTCCGTCAGGTCGCGTTGTGCATCGAGATTGCCGACCTTGACCGCCTGGATCGCCCCACGCTCGGCCAGCGCGACCTGGCGCGCCATCCCTGACGCCGCAAAGTCGGC
>CANIBQ010000107.1 GCA_947465645.1 Acidobacteriota bacterium
CGTGGAGGGCGCGATCATCAAGCGCCGCGCGATGGGCCGGCCTTTCGGCGTCGTGGTCCTGGCAGAAGGCCTGATAGAGAAGCTCGATCCACAGGAGCTGGCCGATCTGCAGGATGTGGAGCGCGATGAACACGGCCACATTCGCTTTGCCGAAGTCGACCTTGCGCGCAAGGTGAAGGCCGAGGTGCAGGGCCAATTGAGCCAGCGCGGCATTCGCGTGACGATCACGAACAAGAACATCGGCTACGAACTGCGGTGCGCCGCGCCGATTCCGCTCGATGCCGCGTACTGCCGCGACCTCGGCCACGGCGCCATCCGCTTCTTGCTGAGTGGCGGGAGCCAGGCGATGGTCAGCATCCAGGACGGACGGCTCGTCCCTATCTCATTCGAGGATATCCGCGAGCCGGACACCGGCAAGACGCGGGTGCGGATGGTGGATATCCACAGCGAGGGGTATCGGGTCGCGCGTGAATACATGATTCGACTTGGGCGCGAAGACTTTGGCGACGCCGCCTGGGTCGAGAAACTGGCCGCGGCCGCCAACATGAGCGTGGACGGGTTTCGCAGCCGCTTCGAGTACTTGAACTGACGACCGACTGACACTCATGCCCATCAAGCGAATCGGCATCCTGGTTGGAGGTGGCCCCGCGCCCGGCACCAATGGCGTCATTGCCGCCATCGCGCTCGAGGCGATCAAGGTTGGCGCGAAGCCCATAGGGTTTCACGACGGATTTACGTGGCTCGCCGAGCGGTACACCGACGAACAGCACGAGCTGACCGTTGACGAAGTTTCGCGCATACACCTCGACGGCGGCACGATCCTGGGCACGTCACGCACCGACATCGCACGCGATCGGCCGAGCCTCGAGAACGCGGTCGCCGCGCTCAACAAGCTGGGTATCGACGCGCTGGCCGCGATAGGCGGCGACGACCTCGTGCGAAGCGCCGTCGCGATCGAGCGGGAAACGCGCGGCGCGATCAAGGTCGTGCTGATTCCCAAGAGCATCGACAACGACCTGTGGATGCCGCTTCCCGTGGTGACGCTCGGCTACGAGACGGCCCGGCACGTGGCCGTCACATTGATCGAGAGCCTGATGGAGGATGCGCGCACGACGAGGCGCTGGTATCTGTGCGTGACCATGGGGCGCCCGACAGGGCACCTCACGCTCGGCATCGGCAAGGCCGTGAGCGCCACGTGCACAATCATCCCTGAAGAATTTCACGGCGACACCATTTCACTGTCCGACATCTGCGACGTCGTGGAGGGCGCGATCATCAAGCGCCGGGCGATGGGGCACTCACACGGAGTGGTGTTGCTGTCGGAGGCGCTCGTCGAACGATTCAATCCCGACGAGGTCGCCGAGTTGCAGGACGTCGACCGTGACGCGCAGGGCAACATCCGGGTCACTGAGATCGATCTTGGCCGCAAGGTCAAGAACGACGTCCAGGTGCGCCTGGAGCAGCGCGGCATCAAGATCACGATCGTCGACAAGACCATCGGCTACGAGCTGCGCTGCGCGGCACCGATTCCCTATGATGCCGAATACGCGCGCGATCTCGGCTATGCGGCCGTCAACCACCTGCTCACAGGCGGGTCTGGCGCCATGATCACGATTCAGGGGGGCGACTTCCAGTCGATTCCCTTCAGCGAGATCGTCGATCCGGTCACCGGGGGCGGCCGCCGGCGGCCAGTGGATATCGATACGGAGAGCTACCGGGTGGCGCGCGATTATATGGTCAGGCTCGGTCCGAAGGACTTTGTCAGCGAGGAGTGGGTTGCACGATTGGCCGAGAGTGCCGGCCTTGCGCAACCGGAGTTTCTCGCTCGCTTCGCGAAGTTCGCCAGCTAGCCCCGTTTCACGTTGATGGGCCCGAGGTTGTTGTAGAGTCGATTGCCAGAGGTGACGTTACCCACTCGCACGGCTCTCATGAAGGCCGCCCACGATCTGGCGCCCCTTGCTCCTGCCCTGGTGCAGTTGTCGGCGTTGGTGGCGACGGCGTCCTACTCCCCCATCGACGTCGAGGACATTGTCCGCCTCGATGGACCACTGACCGGCCGCCTGCTGCAGTACGCGAACTCCGCGGCCAACGCCAGCCACATGCGAATCGGGACCGTCCGTGAAGCCGTCATGCGGGTAGGCGTCGGCCCGGTTCTCTCGTTTGTGGCAGCGACGACGCTCCGCCCCCAACTGCTCGATGCGATCCCGGCCTATGGGCTGTCGGAAGGCGAGCTCTGGCGTCACTCGGTGGCAACGGCGCTCGCGTGCGAGGTCATTGCGCAGAAGGCCCGGGTGGAGGTGCCGCCCGACAGCTTCACCGCGAGCCTGCTCCACGACATCGGCAAGGTCGTACTCGCGCGTTTTCTCGACCTCAACCATCAGCGGGAGCTTGCCGCCGCACGCGAGCAGGGCGGCGAGTCCAGCCTGCGGGCCGAAATCGAACTCCTGGGAGTGCACCATGCGGAACTGGGGGGGCTGATCGGGTCTCATTGGAACCTTCCCCCGCGGGTCATCAGGGGTATCACCCACCATCACGCACCCACGGCCGGCGATGATGTCATCTGCGACGTGGTGCACCTGGCGAATGTGCTGGCCAAGCGCGTCGGCACCGGAACTTTCGTGACCGCCTCGGACCTGGACGCGGATCCTGACGTACTCGAGCGGCTCGGTCTCACAGCCGGGCGCCTGCCGCCGCTGCTCGACACGGTGACGCATCGCCTGGCGGAGACCGTCCAACGGTTCGGCTGACACTCCCGCACCCGCGAACTTTTCCGCGCGAATCGCCGCGAAATGACGTGGCATCTGCTGACGCTCTCCCAAACTGCGGGGGATCGGCTTGCCGGCGGCGCGGAGGCCGTGGAGCCGCTATTGCAGGGACAAATCTATCCGGGCAGGCTCGCCGATCAGCTTCGATGCGGGGCCGGAAGGGAGGCACGTATGAGCTGCGTGAATCATGTCTTGAATCTTCGGTTTGAGCACCACTCCTGGCTCCGACGTGTGACAGGCACAGAGACCGTTCCGGCTCGGGAAACGACGATGTGGGGTAACGGCACGAACGCCACGTACGTCCGATGCCACGCAGAACATGTGTGTCGCGATTGCGGCGAGATCCGCGAGGAGGGAAACTGCCTGTGCGACAAAGAGGTCGCCGACCATTGTCCAGCCCGTCTCGCGTGGCTAGCTCAGACGAATTCAGACACGTAGAACGCTTTCCATGTGTACGCAGTGTCCGCCTTCAGGCGGACCGCGTGAGTCCGGCTAAAGCCGGACACTACGTACGTACTGATGAAACACGTTCTAGTCGCCGGTGCGAGAACCAGTCTTCGGCGCTGACTCCGCCCCAGGCGGTTCGCTGAAAGGCTCTACGGGGATGCGCTCGTAACGCACCTCGAGGATCTGCAGTGGCTCCGTGGCGCCCGGCGCGCGAAGGACCACGCGGTCGCCTGGCGCGGACTTCATCAACGCGCGCGCCAGTGGCGACTTCCAACTGATGTAGTTGCGATCCAGATCGACCTCGTCGAGACCGACAATGCTCACGAGCCGCTCGACTCCTTCGGCGTTGGCGTAGCGCACGGTCGCTCCGAAGAAGACCTTCGTCGCTGCCCGCCCGGCTCTCGGCGCTTCCGGATCGACCACTTCCGCGGCGTCGATTCGTTTGGTGAGAAAGCGAATCCGCCGATCGATCTCGCGCAGCCGCCGTTTGCCGTACTGATAGTCGGCGTTTTCGCTGCGATCGCCGTTGCTCGCCGCCCACGCCACCACCGCCGTCACCGCCCGCCGTTCCTTGGTCAGCAGAAACCGTCGTTCGTCTATGAGCCGCTGCCAGCCGCTCGGCGTGATGTAGTTCTTGACCCCGGCGGGCTGCGCGTCGGGTTCCCTGGTGAAGGCCTTGCTCATCGGCTCCACCAATTCAATCACGATCTAGAACCTGAAGGTGTAGCTAAGCTTCACGTTGACGTCGCGCCGTCGCCCGGCCGGATCTGGTGAAAATCGGTGATGACGTCGGCAGCAATCCAGCTCGCTTCGTCGAGCCTGCCGTCGATGATCGGCGGGGCGTCGGCGCGCACGACCCGCACCGACTTGCCGCCGGCAGAGGGGGGGGGCTGGGCCGACGCAGCGTCGGGCCGCAGGAGTTGGAGTAGACACAGGAACCAGAGAATGAATGCAATCCGCATGATGTTGTGGGTATGAACCACCAGATACGACGACCATCGGTGATCAGTTACACCGCCCACCGATGAGCGAACATTCAGCTAGAATCCTCACGGAGGTACTTGATGAAGATTCTACGTACGGCGGGAATACTGGCGGCGGCAGTCATGATCTGTTCTTCTTTCACGTCCGGACGCCTGGCCGCTCACCACGGGGAAGCGGGAGCCTACACGATGGACGAGACGATCAAGCTCGAAGGCGTGGTGCAGGAGGTCCGCTGGGGCAACCCTCACGTCATGGTGGATCTTGACGTGACCGGCCCGAGCGGCGTCGAGAAATGGGCGATAGAACTATCGTCCATCATGACGATGGAAGAAGGCGGCGTGAAGCGGGATGCGTTGAAGACCGGCGATCGCATCATCGTCAGCGGCCACCGCCACAGGACCACCAGGCTGCTCATCCTGCCCCGGTCGATCCAGAAACCGGATGGGACGGAGGCGCTGAAGGTGCCGGTGAGACGCAGCATCTTCAACCCGGGGCAGCCGCCGCCGGCGCGGTAAGAGATACCGCCCCCCAGGCGTTAGAGAACTACGGCGCGGGCGCGACTCGCCGCCCGCCCGGCCTTTGTCTCTCACTCGCCCCACCTGCCCGCGTTAGACTGCTCACCCGTGGCACTCCACACCGTCCTCGACGCGGCCGCCATCCGCGAGGATTTCCCGATCCTCCGGCGCCGCGTTCGCGGGCAGCCGCTCGCCTACCTGGACAACGCGGCAACGACGCAGAAGCCCCAGTGCGTCATCGACCGGCTGGTGCGGTACTACAGCGAGGAGAACGCCAACGTGCATCGCGGCGTTCACCTGCTCGGCGCCGAGGCGACCGGCGCCTGCGACGCGGCCAGGGAACGGGTGCGGCAGTTCCTGAACGCGGCTCACACGCGGGAGGTCGTGTTCGTGCGCGGTGCGACCGAGGCCATCAACGTGGTGGCGTCGACCTACGGCCGCGCCCACGTCGGGTCGGGCGACGAGATCGTCATCTCCGAGATGGAGCACCACTCGAACATCGTGCCGTGGCACATGCTCTGCGGCGAGAAGGGCGCGCGCCTTCGCATTATTCCCGTCACCGATGCGGGCGAGCTGCGGCTCGATGACTACGAGCGGCTGCTCGGCTCGCGGACGCGCCTCGTGGCGATCACGCACGTGTCGAACGTGCTGGGTACGATCAATCCGCTGGGCGAGATCGTCCGACTGGCGCACGCGCGCGGTGTCCCGGTGCTCGTCGACGGCGCCCAGGCCGTCGGCCACATGCCTGTGGACGTGCAGGCGCTTGGCTGCGACTTCTATGCGTTCTCCGGACACAAGGTCTTCGGGCCCACGGGTATTGGCGTGCTGTACGGGCGGGCGTCCCTGCTCGACGCGATGCCGCCCTATCAGGGGGGCGGCGGGATGATCCGGTCGGTGACCCTCGATCAGACGGTGTACGCCGACGCGCCGCACCGGTTCGAGGCCGGCACGCCCCACATCGCGGGCATCGTCGGGCTGGCGGCGGCGATTGAGTACGTCGCGGCGATCGGGTTGGACCGCGTGGCGGCTCACGAACAGGATCTGCTTACCTATGGGACGCAGGCGCTCTCGGAGATTCCAGGGCTGCGGCTGATCGGCAGTGCACCGCGCAAGGCCGGCACTCTCTCCTTCGTGTTCGACGACATTCATCCGCACGACATCGCCACGGTCCTCGACCGCAGTGGCGTGGCCATCCGCGCCGGACATCACTGCTGCCAGCCGTTGATGGAACGCCTTGGCGTGCCGGCCACGGCGCGTGCGTCCTTTGCGTGCTACAACACGCGCGATGAGATTGACGCGCTGGTCACGTCGCTGCGCGCGGTCCGGTCAGTGTTCGCGTGAGCGCCGATCTCCACGAGCTGTATCAGCAGGCGATTCTCGACCACAACCGGCGACCGAGGAACTTCCGCGCGATCGAGGGTGCGCCGAACGCCGAGGGCCACAATCCGCTCTGCGGCGACCGCGTCACCGTGTACGTGCGGGTCGAGGATGACGTGGTCACCGATGCCGGTTTTCAGGGTACGGGTTGCGCGATCACCATGGCGTCGGCGTCGCTGATGACGGAGAGCGTGAAGGGGAACACGGTCGCAGACGTCAGGGCGCTGTCCGACCGGCTGCAGCGGATGCTCGCGATGGCGCCCGGCAGTCCCGTCGATCACCTTGGCGCGCTGACGGCGCTCGCGGGTGTTCGCCAGTTTCCGATCCGGGTGAAATGCGCGACCCTCGCCTGGCAGGCGCTGCAGGACGCACTCGACAGCGTCACTCCATGACGTCACTTCATGACGGCGGCGAGGCGGTACGTCCATTCCGACACGATCATGTAGTTGCCGCTGATCAGTAGGATGCCGAAGCCGGCCATCAGGGCCGCGCTGCCGAGCCCCATCCACGGCATCGCCGTCTCGAGCTTCATCAGCAACGGCAGCGCCCTCGCCATCGCCACCGCGGCAATCACCAGCGGAATACCCATGCCGAGCGAGAACAGAAACAGCACGACCGCGCCGTAGAGCGCCGACTGGGCCATGCCGATATATACGACCATCCCGACGACCAGCGCCGAACCGAAGCAGGTCATGCACCCGGTGGCGAATGCCAGTCCGGCGACCATCATTTCCATCCGGCCGGCCGGCTTGTTCGAGCGCGCCATGCCGGAGAGGATCGGCATCCGGCAGACCAGCGGGGCTCTCACCTTCGCGGCCACGCGGAGCGCAAGTCCGATCACCACCACGCCGGCCGCCACGCCGATGTACCGCTGCCAGGCCTCGAACTGCGAGGTGTCGCCGAACTGCTGCGCCGCGTAGCCGATGACCGCGCCCGTGGCCGTGTAGACCATCGTGAAGCCGAGAATGAAGTAGAACGCCGCGCGCAGCACCTGGCGCCGGCGGTCCGCTGCCGAGGAGCCGTCCCCCTGCATCGCGACGCCGGCCAGCGCCGGGATGAAGTACACCGTCAGTTGAAAGAGACACGGCCACATCGCCGCAACCATTCCGCCCAGCAGCGCCAGGATCAATCCCCACTGCCCGGCCATTCCGACCGGCGCGGCGCCGCTGCTAGATGCGTCTGGCAGCAATAGCGGGAGATGCCAGATCGCCTCCTGTCCCGAGGCCAGGCGGAGCGTCATCACCTGGTGTCCCTGCCCAAAGGCCTCAGCACGAGCGAACCGGTAGGAGGTTGCCCGGTGATGCACGGAGTCGGTGACGACTTTCAAGTTGGTCAGAGGCACAGCCGCGCCGCTGACGAACAACTGCGGTGGTTGCGCGGTCCGCGGCAGGTTCGCGGTGTGCAGGCGCTCCATCAGGAGGATGGCGACGTGTTCCGTGTCCTCCGGCGTGTAGGTCGCCTCGACCTGTACGTCTGACACGCCCGCGTAATCGACGTTGCCGAGATCCCGCGTCAGGGCCGCACGGAGCATCTGGCCCGAGGCCGCGGACAGGGGCGCAGTCCCCGGTGCCGGAGGCTCGAACACGGTGAGGCTGCCGGCGTGTTCAGGATGCAGGTCGCATGTGACGACGAAAGTGCCTGCCTGTGTGGCGGTGAAGAGCACCACGTCGACCTTGCTCGCGCCCGTCACGTACCCGTGCACCTCGCGGCCTGTCGGCGTAATCCCGGCCGGAGAGGCCGCCCGCGTTCGAACCGTCTGCCGGTTGTGGTGATCGTGACCTTCCTCGGCCAGCGCGTCCGGCACGGTGCTCCCACCGCGCTCGACCCACGCGAGATCGTCAGGGCTCAAGCCAACGACCCGGTAGTGATGTTCACTCGCGGTTCGGTTGCGCAGCATGAGCTGCACGGGCTGCCCCGCCGGCACGAACACGGTGGACGGCTCGACGCCCGCGTCCGAGACGGACACGTTCACGGTGAGGTAGTGGGCGGATCCCTCCCCGGGCGACGCATGCGCTCCGCCGTGGTCGGCATGCTGCGCCGCGAGTGCGGCGCCGTACAGCGAGACGCCGAATATAGCGGTCAGGCCCGCGGCCTTCGCGAGCCTCGTCATGGCGCCTTGTTCAGCTCCGCCAGGTGCGCGACGATCGCGGCAATCTCGGCATCGGAGAGCTTGAAGCGGCTCATCGCGACAACGCCGACGAGCGCGGCTCGCACCCGGTCTTCCGATGCGCCGCGGATGTCCGGCGCGTTCATCTGCGCGCCGCCTCTCGCGTTGACGCCGTGGCACGTGGCGCACCCGATGCCGCCGGCGCCGCCCGCGCCTTTTTCAAATATCGCCTGCCCTGACACCGGACCAGTGGCCGGTGCCGCAGCAGCGGCGTCGCCACCACGTCCACGTCCGCCCCTGCCGCCCCCCGCTGCGGCGCCAGCCTGCGGCTGCGCCGCCGCTGCCCGCTCGCGCATCGTCGCGCGCACGGCGGCTTTGGGCCCGCCCATGTCCGCCAGCAGCTCGCCCTTCCAGTCGGGCGCGTAGCGCACGAAGCCGCCGGAGTGGGTGTCCCCGCCGTTCGGTGTCGGGATGTACTTCTTCACCTCGTACTTGTTCAGATCCAGCACGATGGTTTCCCAGCCGTTCATGTTGCTGATCCAGAGCTCGTTCACGCCCGGGTCGGGGTGGAGAATGCCGTGGTCGATGCTGGACGCCGACCCCCCGAGATAGATCGGCATGTTGTGACGGAAGTTCCGGGGCGTCGTGAACGTGCGCGCGTCCACGATTCCCACGACCGAGCCGTTGTTGTGGCTGCCTTCGCCTTTGCCGATCGGATAGAGGTAGTGCTCATCCCAATCCAGCGCGAGGCCGTACGGACCGACGACGCCAGCGCTCGTCTCGTCAACCACCTCGTTGGTCATGTTGTCGATTCTGTAGACGAAGCTGCTGTGCGCGTCGTTGACGTAGGTATACCGGCCGTCGGAGGTATGCGCCATGCCGATCGGGTTGTCGCCGACGAAGGGGATGATTCTGACGGCGCCCGTCTCCAGATTGAGCTTGGCGATGCCGCCCGTGTTGTGCAGCTCGCCCTGCCAGGGCGGGTTGTGAATGCCGATGTACATGAAGCGCCCGGTTGGATCGACGGTCGGATAGGGATGGCCGATCCGGTACCCGACGTCCTCAATCGAGATCGTGCGGACGACGCGATTGTCGTCGTTGGGATCGAGAAGGTAGAGCGGGCCGCCGCCGGCGTTTCGCCCGAACGCCAGCAGCACCCGGTCGCGTCCCTGCCAATCCTTGAAGGCGGTGTTGTGGTGGAACCAGTCGGCGCGCGGGCCCTCCAGGACTTTGTGCAGCTTGAGCGTCCTGGCGTTGATGATCAGCAGGACGCTCCGCACCTGTCGCGTGGCTGCGACGCGATGCATCTGCCCGATGTAGAGCCATCGCCCGTCAGGAGAGATGCCGACGCCGTGGGGATTCTCGACGACCTCCTCGCCGAGGTCGAAGAGCGCCGACGCGATCACCCGCTTCTCGGACGCATCGATGACCTGCACGCCCGATCTGAGCGGAGCCCGCTCGACGCCTTCGCTGGTGAAGTAGACGAGTGGATGCGCCCGGACGTCCCAGGCGTCGGGCCCGCTCGAGTCGTAGGTCGAGAACAGCTTGATCCGGCCGCGAATCGACTCCTCGGTGTCCCATGCCGTCAGCTGTGGGGCGCGCGGCGGGGGCGCCAACTGGCCGGCCTGCACGATCTGGGTCGGCGCCATGGCCGCGAGCTGCTGCTGCAGCGCGGTATTGGTCGCGCGAAGCGTCTCGGCGTCAGAAGGGGACGCGCCCTGGGCCGAGCAGCCAGCAGCGACCAGTCCCGCGGTCAGGGCGCAGAGTGCGCCTGTTACCCATCGTGCTGCTGCTGACAGTGTCATGTAACCCTTCCTTGGTGGATTCGCCATTCTAGTGGAGGTCGCGCGACGAAGCCTGACCGTCGTGTTCCAGCTTATTGCCGCGGCGTCGATCGCCGCGCAGGCAAGCCCGCCGGACGCGCAGGCCGCGCCTGCCGCCACCGTGTGGACGCTTCGCACGGGTTTTTCGGCAGGCATCCGTACGTCCGTCGAATTCGGTAGAGGTCAGCGATAGCCGTGTCGCGGAAACCCACCATACGAACATCACTCGTCTGGGCAGGATGATTCTGCCGCGTGCTCTTAAACGGGTCAGTCGACCGGTGACATGTCAGCGACGAGGAGTCTGTACATGCCTTCGCTTTGACCAGGATGACCGACGAGGCGCACCCGCTCGCCGACGCGAAGCGGGATGCCCAGCGTGAGACCGATTCTGTTGCCGGCGAAGAACGTGCCGACGGCAAAGGCGCGATGCTTCTTGTCGAAGGTCTCTCGAATCACACGCGAGCCCGCCGGAATCATCAGCGACTCGCCGACGCCGACGAGCGCGCGCAACACCGCAAGCGGGACGAAGGACACGGTCGGGCTGCACAACGCCGTGGCAAGCGACCAGAATCCGACGCCAGCCGAATAGGCCCGCCGCGGCCGAATCCGGTCGGTCAGCGGGCCAGCCGCCAGCAGCGACACGGTGAACGCCCAGTTGAAGATGGAGAGCAGCACGCCGACTTGGGCGGGCGTGTAGTGGTGAACCTTGATCAGTTCCGGGGCCACCACGGCGAAACTGACGCGATCGATGTACGCGACCGCCTGCGAGCTCGCCAGCAGCAGCAGGATGTTCCACCGATGGGCTCTGGAGGCAGGATTCACGAGGACGGAGTCGGCGGGGCGTTATCCGGCGACGAGGCCCGCGTGTTCGCTGCCGCCCTCGGTAAACCCGCGCGCCTTCATCCAGTCGTACGCACGGGCAAACAGCACGGGATCGTACACGTCGACATGCTTGTACCGCACAAACGCCCGCAGCAGCTCGTGCGGCTGCAATGCGCCGTTGGCGTGCGCGGCGACGTGATGCGCGTACTTGTAGAAATCCGCGTTGATGCGGTCCACGGCCTGATTCTCCGCGCCGTAGTACGCCGCGCGCTGCTCGGGCGTCAGATCGGGCGAGATCACCTCGCCCCCACGGTAGAAGGACGCGGCGACGACGTGCGCGCCGTCCTTGAGGCCGAGGCTGATGAACGGCTCCATGAGCGTCGCCACCCGGATCGTCCCGTTCTTGAGCGCCGCCCAGCGCGCCTGCGGCAGCCCACCCGGTTCAATCTTCACGTGTTCGGCGCCGATCGCGCTTTCGAGCATCTGCACCGTGCAGTAATGCGAGCCCGTGAGCTCCTGGACCACGACCGGCACATCGGCGAGGTCGCGCGGCACCTGCAGCGCGTCATCGAAGGTCAGGATGGCCTGCGCCGCCACCGCAGCGCGCAAGGCGGCGATGTGTCCGGCGCGCGAGCCCCGCTCCAGCCGGTCGATGCTCGCCCATTCGCAGACGTTGTAGCTGTCGGCGGCCCCGCAATCGAACATCTGCTCCTTGAGCCGCGACATGATCGGACGTTCCGCTCGATCCTTCTCGCGATCGGCATAGGTGGCAGAGAAGTGGACATCGAGACCGGCCGCTTGGAACAGCCCTTCCTCTATGCCGACGATCACCGGCAGGTCGAAGACCGGGTTGTTGGGCGCAATCCTGATAAGTGGCTTTGTCTGAACAGACATGACATCGCTCCTGGCTCGGAGATTCGGTAGCATACGTCCGGGATGCCAGCCGGTCAATCCGGTGGGCGCTCATTTCTCGTCGAGGAGGACGTGTGGTGGATGCGATCAGACGCAAGCTTCTGAAGACTGGCGCCGCGGCGGCGGCGATCGCGGCGACGCCGTCATTACTGGCACAGAGCGGGAGCGGAGAGAGCGGACGCTTCTACCAGAGAGGGAATGTCCGCATCCGCTATGAGGAGACAGGCTCGGGCTTCCCGCTGCTGCTCATCCCGGGCGGGGGGTTGAACGGCTCGACGATCGCCGGCATCCGGGGCGGCAATCCTTTCAACACGATCGAGGCATTCAAGGGAGAGTTCCGCTGTATCTACGCTGACCTCCGCAACTCGGCCGGTCAGTCCACCGGCCCGCTCGAGATCGAGCGCCCGTGGGATTCCTACACCGACGACCATATCGGTTTGATGGATCACCTGGGGATCGACAAGTTCATGGTGCTCGGCTTCTGCATTGCCGGGCCCTTCATCTGGAACCTCATCAAGCGGGCGCCAACTCGCGTCGTCGCGGCCGTGCCAGCGCAGCCGGTCGGGTTCCGGCCGGAGCTGCCAAACGCCCTGTATGACAGTCAGAAAACCGGCTGGGCCGCAGAACTGGTCAAGCGGCGTCCCGACATCACCAGTGAAATGGCCGACCAATTCCTGAGCAGAATGTTCCGCAACAACCCTGACTTCGCGCTCACGGTGACGCGCGACTTCGTGAAAGGTTGTCAGACGCCGGTCCTGGTCCTGCCGGACGACACCGCTGGGCACTCATTGGCCGTCGCGATCGAGAGCGCGATGCTCGCGCCGAACGGCCAACTGAGCATGTACCCGTGGAAAGACACCCCGGAGAAGATACCGCTGGCGGTGCGCCACGTTCGCAGCTTCCTGCTGTCGCATCGGCCAGCCTAGAGATACACGGTCCGAGCGTCCAGAGATGGCCGAGGGTCGAAGCTGGGCGCTCTCTTTTCCAGTCCTCCTGATATAAGGTAGGCCGCATGTGGCGCTGTCTACTTGGTCTGTCGGGTGCGCTGCTGCTTGCCGCCTGTGGGTCGTCGTCTTCGACGCTCACCGCCGACGACCCGGCGGCTGTAGCGGCGTTCTACCGTGGCAAGACCGTCAGCATCATCGTCGGCTCCGGGGCGGGCGGCGGCTTCGACACCACCGCCCGTCTGGTGGCGCGCCACATCGGCAGACACATCCCGGGCACGCCCACCGTTATCGTCGTCAACATGCCGGGCGGAGGCGGACTGGTGGCGGCCAACAACCTGTTCAACGTGGCCCGGAAGGACGGCACGGTGATCGGCCTGTTCCACGAGGCGCAGGTGATGAACCAGCTCACCGGTGGAGAGGGCGTGCAGTTCGACTTCCTGAAGTTCAACTGGCTGGGCAGTTCCTACGACGACCCCAACGTCTGTATCATTCGGTCCGACTCACCGGTGAAGAGATTTCAGGATCTCATCGGCCGCGCCGAGCCGATCCTCATTGGCGGGACGGGACCCGGGTCCAACAGCCACGACGCGCCGCAAGTGCTGGCACGGGCGACCGGGGCCAGCCTCCGGACGGTCTCGGGCTACACCAGCACCAACGACGTGCGGTTGGGGATCGAGCGGGGAGAGGTGCAAGGCATGTGTCTCGGGTGGGAATCCGTTCGATCGACATCCGGCCAGTGGCTGGAAGACGGGTACGCGCACGTGTTCGTACAGAACGGAACCGTCCGACACCAGGATCTACCCGACGTGCCGCTCGCGCTCGAGTTTGCCCGGGATGACGAAAGCCGGATGATACTGAAGCTACTGGACGCGCCCAGTTCGATGTCCAAGCCGTTCGCGCTGCCCCCGGACGTCGACCCGGGTCGCGTGCAGGTGATGCGCTCTGCGCTGTCGGCCACGTACCAGGACCCCCTGTTCCTGGCCGAAGCCGCGGCGATGCGGCTCGATTTCCAACCGAGGGCGGGGAATGAGATTCATCAGGTCTTGAGCGAGATGCTGGCCACACCCCGCGCCATCGCAGCGAAGTACCGACAGGTGGTTCAACCGTAACGTCTAGCGCCCTGGAGAGCATGAACATGCCACGGAACCTCAAGATTGAAGTCAACAACGCCGTCTTTTCGCTGCCCTATCACGTCGCCCACGAAAAGGGCTTCTTCCGCGACGAGGGCGTAGACGTCGAGCTCGTCCCGGCCGGCTCCGGTCGCGACCGGGACAAGGAGGTGGCGGAACAGCCGATCGAAGATCACAGGGCGGTGAAATCCTACGGCTGGCACGAAGGGATCGAGCGCGGCGAGTTCTGCATGTATCGGGCGTGCGAGTGGGGGCAGATCCGCCGGACGCAGGACAGCCAGGAAGGCGCGCGCGTGATCTCCAAACGGGCTGCGGTGGCGACGCAGGCGATTGTGGTCAGGGGCGATTCGCCGTACAACGTGCCCTCGGATCTGCACAACGTGCTCGTCGGCGTCAACATGCACGCCGGATCCCACTATGTGACGCTGGGATTGCTGGAGGGATACCTCAAGAGGCACGAAATCCGGCCGGGGCACGTCGGCGGCCCCAAGCAGCGACTGCGGTTTCTCGAGGACGGCAAGATCGGCGCGGCCGCACTCATGGAGCCGTGGATCACGGTCGCCCTCAAGCGTGGGCACAAGATCGTCTGCGAGGCTTTCTACGAGGGCGCCGAGGTGGGCGTGCCAGCGCTCGACCCGGAAGGCTACGCGAGTGTCGATCGGGCGATACGCCGCGCCGTCGACAGCATCAACGAGAGCATCGAGCCCTACCTGAAATACATGATCAGGGAGGTGCCGAAGGAGATCGCCGAGCTGAGCGAGGCGGATTTTTATCGCGGCAGATTTCGGTACGTCTATCCCCGGCCGTACACGGCGGAGGACTACGAGCGAATCTACGAGTGGATGGTCGGCTGGGACTTGTTGTCGCCCGAGAGCCGCTTCGACGTCATCGTCGACCCGAGCCGCATCAGCGCCTGAGCTCGCACGTTCCGACAATCTCGTAAAAGCGTCTCGAGGCGTGAACGTACTCGAACGCGCCACATCCTTGGGGGCACCAGTATCGGTTCACTGTCTTCGCCGACGCGACGCCCTGCTCATCGTCCTGGACGGTATTCCCCCACGCCGCGGGTTTTGTCGGCTGAGACGCACGGTCCGGCGGAAGACTACGAGCGAATCTACGTTCCTTGACAGATGAAGAAGGCCGGGACTATCGTGTCCCGGACTCTGGAGTGCGCTCAAGGTCTGGCGCGCGGTCAGGGCGGTCAGCGAGGTTGCCATGAGACTGAGACGTGTCGGCGCGTGGGCTTGGGCATGGGTGCTTGCCGTAGGGTTCGGCCTCGGCGTCACGCCGAGCATCGGGGTTGCCTCCCTGGCTGCAGCGAATGAGCCCGCGCCGCAGAGCGACGAGCGTGAGCAGACATTCGAGTTGCAGGTCGAAGGGCTGACCATGCGCGGGCGGTTTCTTTGAACTGACTGCGTGACGCGAGTCACCAGGACTCTGGAAGAGTTCACGAGCATCACCGCCGCACAATTCGACAGAGCAGCGAAGAAGTGGACCGTGACCACGACGGAGGCATTCGATCGTGAGGCGGTGTCCCGCCGCATTCGTGCGGCAGGTGTCCAACACAGCAAGGATGTTGGGGACCCGGACGCCGCTCCCTGGGTCGCGAGCTGGACGCCGAAGTGATACACGCACGCTCATGCGTGCAGCTTCTCGACCCCCGCGATTCGGCTACTTCGTCACGGCCGTAAAGTAGGCGGGGAGATCCGGCACGGTGTCCTTCAGGATCTCCACGACCGCCCGTCGATCCGGCAGCGACAACGAACGGTAGCGCGGCTCCCGGGCCTCGCCGGAGAGCACGTGCCACATCCGCCTGTACATCGCCGTCTTTGCCAGAGGCGGCAGCGCGTCGAAGGCTGGCGAGTAGATCAGATAGCTGCAGGGATACTTCATCAGCCGTCGCGTCAGATCGAGCTCGTACAGCGACCGTCCCTGACGGTCGCGCCGCCCGCTCGCCGACATGCGGCCGGCGAAACCGGAGCGGCCGGTCATCGGATTCGGCAGCGGCGCTTCGTCGACAAACAGCACGTAG
>CANIBQ010000108.1 GCA_947465645.1 Acidobacteriota bacterium
ACCCGTTGTGACGCCGGCGAAGGCGCGGCGGCGACGACGATCAAGAGAGTAAGCAGCAGCGCACGTGACGTCATAAGGCAATCCTCTCCGAATACACTTCCGACACACGGCGGACGTTTCTGCACGTCAGGTCCTCTGCGCCTGGAGCTCAACCGTTATCTAAACCGCTCTCTCTACTGGACTTGCGGCCTGTGCTCACAGCGGACTGCCTCTTGCCCTCCCAGGGGACATGCCCATACCCCAGGAGGATCGTTTCATGTTGTCGAGTTTCCGCATCTCCGCGCTCACGCTCACACTCACCACGGGACTCATCGCCGCCGGCTGCGGTTCCGGTACGTCGCTGTCGCCGACCGGTCCGTCGATGGAAACCAGTTCGAGCGTCGCGCTCACGTCGGACCTCCTCGGCGACGCCAGCGAGGCTGCAGCAGCGGCAGGCAAGGGCGGCCATGGACGGGTCGACGCCGACCACGGAAGCCAGGGCGAGAAAGACAAGGACAAGAGCAAGGAAGGCGAGAGGGACAAGGGCAAGGGCGTCGAGGCGAACGGTCGCATCATGACGATCGATGCCGCGGCCCGCACGCTGCTCGTCGGCACGCGCCGGGTCAGCGTGCCTGTGACGGCCACCATCCGCCATGGATCGACGTCGCTCCCCTTCGCGGATTTGGCGGTTGGCGATCACGTCCAGGTGAAGGGCACGCTCAACGCCACCGCCGTACTCGTCGCGTCGGAAGTGAAGGTTGAACAGGGCGGTAAACGCCCGGACGATGACGCCGATGACGACGACACGGACGACGACGTCGATGAAATGGAGCTGACCGGCGCGGTATCCGCGGTTGGCGGCGTGTGCCCCGCGGCGACGTTCACCGTCGGCACGACTCGGGTGGCGACGACGTCGACGACGACGTTCCGGGAGACGACCTGCGCAGCGATCGTCAACGGCACGTTGGTCGAAGTGAAAGGCATCCCCCAGGCAGACGGCTCGATCGTCGCCACGCGCGTCTCGCTCGAAGACTGAGGAGGCGGGTCCGAAAGGACCCGCCCTACTTCGTTGAGAGCCCTGTGAAGACGAACTTCTGAATCCTTCGGTTCTCCGGCTTGAGGGGCGTGACCTCGGTGACGTAGAGGTTGCCCTTCGAGTCGGCGGCCATGTGATGGAGCGTGCCGAACTCGCCTGGTGCCGAGCCCCATCGGCCGAACTCGTCGAGTAGCTGCAGGGTCTTGCGGTCGAACACCATCACCTTGGCCTGGCTGCGGTTACCGACATACAGAAAGCGCTGAGCCGGATCCGTCGAGAACGCCGTGCTGGCCGCGGTGGTGCCGTTGCCGCACTCCGGCGCCTTACAGTCACGCCCGATGAACACCTGACCGACGTACTTGCCGGCCAGCGTGAAGACCTGCACGCGCTTGCCGCCGCGGTCCGACACATACACAAGGCCATCGCCAGAGACGCGGGCGGCATGCACCGGCTGCACGAACTGCGGCGCCCCCTGCGGGTCGGCGTCGGGAAGCGCGGGATTCGGAGGCGCGTCGGTTGGCGTATTGCCGAAAGCGCCCCACATCCTCTTGAACACGCCGGTGTCGGCGTCGAACACGATCACGCGGCGGTTGCCGTATCCGTCGGCGACGAACAGCTCGTTCGTCTTCGCGTAGACGAAGGTGTCTGCCGGCTGGTTCAGGTTCTGCGTGTCGGCGTTGCCCTTGCTTTGCCCGGCGCGGCCGATCTGCATCACGAATTTGCCGGCCTTCGTGAACTTGATGATCTGGTTGTCCTTCTCGCCGTTCCCGCCGATCCAGACGAAGCCCTTCGGATCGACGTAGACGCCATGCTCCGAGCTGGGCCAGTCGTATCCCGCGCCAGGACCGCCCCACGCCTGGATGACGTTGCCCGCCGCGTCGAACTCGATGAGCGGCGGCGCCGCCCTTGCCTTCTCGTCCGGGCCCAGCGTTCCTGGACGCTGCAGCACCCACACGTGATCCTGCGCGTCGATCGATACGCTCGCGACCTGGCCGAACTGCCAGTTGTCCGGAATCTTCGGCCATGCCGGATCCACGCGAAACGTCGGCACGTCGACGGCGGCCGTGCCGATCGTGCCATTGACCAGAACTGACACCAGGGCGAGCGCTCGAATCGCTGTCTTCATCACGATCGTATTTGTCCTCTCGAAAGTGCGATCAGCGCACACACGAAGCCATCGAACTCGATCACCATGCGGCCCCAGTTGGCGACGGTCCACCGGTAGAGCGCGGTTTGGATCTCGACCATCGATATCGTCGCATCCTGCGGATCCATGAGACGGCCGAACGTCGGCGCCATCCAGGCGACCAGGATGAGCACCGACACCAACCCGGCGACGAGCGACCCGAGCGCCCAGCCTCGGGCCTCTCCGTAGGACGTCCACCCCAGGCCGAGCGACACCGCCAGCGCGGTCACGATCCAGATCGGGTTGAAGATGAGAAAGAAGTCGGCCGACGCCCCGGACGACAGCGCCGCCCACTCCACCAACGATTCCGGGGGGTTGGCGCTGAAGTAGGGGACGGCCGTCAGCGCATTGAACAACTGGCCGCCAACCGAGATTCCCCACCAGATGACGGCGAACCAGAGGCAGGCCCGGGAGACGATCCGCTTCATCGGATGACTTTTATCATCTATTGGTCCGGCGCTGCGCCCTGAGCTACTCTCCCGGGGTAGCTCTCGGTAGCTGCGTTGCTGGGGAGGCGGCTAGGCGCCGCCAGCTATCCCCCAGCCACCCGGCTACCCAACAACCGAGCTACCAAGGAGTTTCGCGTGGCCAAGAGATTCGTGCTTCCCGTCGCTGTCCTCGGCGTCGTCCTGGCCGGGGTATTTGTCGTCGCATACGCCCAGCAGCGTCCCGACCAGGTCGCCATCGACAGCGACGACATCGGCGGCGTGGTCACGGGCCCGAGCGGCCCGGAAGCCGGTGTCTGGGTGATCGCGGAAACGCGCGACCTTCCCGTCAGGTACATCAAGAGCGTCGTCACCGACGACCGGGGGCGCTTCGTCGTGCCCGACCTGCCGAAGGCCAGCTACACCGTATGGGCGCGAGGATACGGGCTCGTTGACAGCGTGAAGAGCACGTCCGCGCCCGGCCGGCTCGTGAACATCACGGCGGTGCCGGCGCCGGATGCCGCGGCGGCCGCGCACTACTATCCCGCGATCTACTGGTACTCGATGCTGCAGATTCCGGGGGCCGACCAGTTCGGCGGCAAGAGCGCCATCCCCCCGAGCGTCACCCAGACCGACTGGCTGAATGCGATGAAGAACAACGGGTGCATCGGCTGCCACCAACTGGGCCAACTGTCGACCCGTACGATCCCCCAGGCCCTGAGCAACCTCGACCACGAGAAGGCGTGGGTTCGCCGGGTGGCATCTGGACAGGCGGGCGAGCAGATGGTCAACCAGCTCGCGCAACAGCTTCGCAGCGTTCCGTTCAAGTACTTCGCTGACTGGACGACGCGCATCGCGAAGGGCGAGCTGCCAAAGGCCAGACCCGAGCGGCCGCAAGGCGTCGAGCGCAACGTCGTCGTCACGCTTCGCGACTGGATGAACGAAAAGCAGTACCTGCACGATCTGATCGCGAGCGACCGCCGCTATCCCACCGTCAACGGCTACGGCCCGGTGTTCGGGTCGCCCGAGTACAGCTCCGACAACATCCCGATCCTCGACCCGGTGAAGAACACCGCTACGTTTTTCCGCGCGCCGGTGAAGGACCCGACCATGTCGCTCAGTCTCGGTCCCGGTCACGCCGCGGCGCTCAAGGCGCTGCAGCCGTCGCTCTATTGGGGTGACGAAGCCATCTGGGACACCAGGGTCAACAACCACAACTCGATGCTGGACCGGCAGGGCCGGGTCTGGCTGGCCGCGTCGGTGCGCGGCGCGGACAATCCCGACTTCTGCAAGAAGGGCTCGACGCATCCGTCAGCGATGCTCTTCCCGCTCGAGCGGTCGAACCGGCACGTCGCGGTGTTCGAGCCGAAGACGCAGAAGTACACGTTCGTGGACACCTGCTTCGGCACGCACCATCCGCAGTTTGGATACGACGCCAACGACACGCTCTGGACCAGCGGTGGCGGGCCGGTGGTCGGCTGGGTGAACACGAAGATGTTCGACGCCACCGGAGATGCGGCGAAGTCGCAGGGATGGACGGCAATGATCCTCGACACCAACGGCAACGGCAGGCGCGACGCGTATGTCGAGCCTGACCAGCCGCTGGATCCGACCAAGGACAAGCGCATCGTCGCCGGGTTCTACGCCGTGATGCCGAGCCCGGTCGATGGATCGATCTGGGGCTCGTACCGCTCGAATCCCGGCGCGGTCGTCCGCGTCAATCCTGGCTCAAATCCCCCCGCAACCGCCCTCACGGAGATCTACAACGTGCCGGCGCCCGGTTTCGGCGTGCGCGGCGGTGACATCGACAGCAAGGGCGTCGTCTGGGTGTCGCTGGCGAGCGGCCACATGGGAAGCTTCGACCGCCGCAAGTGCAAGGGGCCGCTCAACGGTCCAAAGGCGACCGGCGATCACTGCCCGGAGGGATGGGCGTTCTACCAGTATCCCGGCCCGGGCTTCGACGGCATCGGTCCCAACAGCGCCGAGTCGAGCTATTACTCGTGGGTCGACCAGCACAACACGTTCGGCCTCGGCAACGACGTGCCGATGTCGACCGGCAACCTCAACGACGGCCTGATCGCGCTCAAGGACGGCAAGATGGTGACACTGCGCGTGCCGTATCCGATCGGCTTCTACGCCAAGGGCTTCGACGGCAGGATTGACGATCCGCGCGCAGGGTGGAAGGGACGGGGACTCTGGGCGGCCAACGGCGATCGCACGCCCTGGCTGATCGAGGGCGGCAAGGGCACCAAGCCGCTGGCGGCCCACTTCCAGTTGCGACCGGATCCGCTGGCGAAGTAGTCAGCTATCAGTTGCCAGTTATCGGCTGTCGGTTGTCAGAAAGGCATCGAGGCAGCTCGGCGCCTTCAGACAACTGACAGCCGGCAACTTCGCCTATACGGCCGAGGCGACGGAAGCCGCTGACCCCGCTGTTACTGCGTCTCTCTGGATGCTTTCACCTTCTCCTTACAGTCCGGGCACAGGCCATGGGTCACACGGCCGGTCTTGTTCACGTACTCGTCCATCGAGCTCCACGAGCCGTCGTCGTGACGGATGCTCCGGCACCAGCCGCACATCTTGATCAGCTGCTCCACCAGGCGGAAGTCTTCCAGGGCGCGCCGCAATTCAAGCTGGGTCACCACGGCCTGGCGAAGAATCTTCAACGCGTCCAGCTGCGGCTCTGTCAGGCGCCTGGGCTTGCGATCGATCACGCACAGCGTCCCGAGGGACACGCCGTTGGACAGCGCCAATTGCGCCCCGGCGTAGAAGCGGATGCCGGGATCAGACGTGACAAGAGGATTGGCGGCGAAACGCGCGTCGATCGCGGCGTCCTCCACGATAAGCACCTCGTCCTGAAGGATGGCGTGGGCGCAGAAGGCGACGTCGCGGGCGGTCTGGGTGACGTCGAGGCCCACTCGAGACTTGAACCACTGGCGGTCTTCATCGAGGAGCGTGATCAGGCTGATGGGCGTGTCGCAAATCACGGCGGCCAGGCGGGTGAGATCGTCGAACGCCTTCTCGGACCCGCTGTCGAGAATCCGGTAGAGCCGCAGAGTACGCAGGCGCTCCGCTTCGTTCTGAGGAACTGATGAAGTCATAGCCGTAAGACTGGGCGACAACGCTCGCGTCGAGTTTATCGGCAGAGCGGGCATGAACGACCGCGAGCCGCCGCCGTCAGCGGCAGTGCCTCGGGCAGCCGTGATTCTAATGTATTACCAAGTCTTCACGAGGAGTTGAGCCATGACGCGTTCCCGCGGTTCTGCACGGACCTCAATTGAACGCCGTCGATTCCTGACGCAAGGTGCGCCGGCGGGCGCCGCGGCACTGGCGGGCCCGCCCGGAATTGCGGACGCGCAATCGACAGCCCCGGCGGGCCCTGCTCCTGGCGCGGCCACGCTGACGCCAACCGCGGTGACGCTCGGCGCCGAAACCGCCGCGCCCGTCGATGTGCAGGTGCTCGCCGACAACGAGGGCTGCGGGTCGGACTCTCTGGTGGACGTCCTCAAGTCGCTCGGCTTCGAGTACATCTGCGCGAATCCGGGTTCGAGCTTCGGCGAGCAGCATTCCCCTGCTCGCGCCCTGACAAGCGAGTGTGCGGCGAGTCTTCTGGATCGCGCAGGAGCGTCCGACCAGGACACTCCCGTCGCGGCAACCGGGAGAGCGGCGCAAGCTCACCGCTGAAGGCGGGATCTGGTCAGCACGTGCCGCGTATCTGCAATGCCACAGAGGCCCTGCGCTTCGATGGCGCTTTCCACTGTCCCACACGGTCTATACTTCCGCTTCGCCGACGGGCTCACCGGCGGTGCTGATGACGGCATACCCGTAGTTCGGATCGTCATTGAGGTGCACGTAGACAGGCCCTTCGTGCCGGAGCATGTCAACCAGACCAGGGAATGCGCTCAACGAGAAGTAGAGTTGCGCCCAAGCCAGGTTCGGCCCAAAGCGGTTAGTGGCCCGGGGCGTGCCGTCGGCGTAAAAGCGAACGTCGGCGACGATGGCCGTGTCGCTCGAGAGCTGCAGTAGTCCCGGACCGCCGCTCTTCGCGTCGAAATTGTACGAGTAACGCTTCACCGTGTGCGTTCGTTGAGCCACCGGTTCACACCCCTTACTGCCGCTTGTAAAGCGCGTCGCCAGGCTTGGCGACGCCGCTGATTTGCACACCGAGGCCATCGGGATCCCGCACCGTGAGGCTCACGTAGTTCGGCGTATCGAGCGCGCCGCCTTGCGCCAGCCGCGCCTTCAGTCCCCGCCGCTCGAGTTCGGCCTTGCCGCCGTCAGGGCAGCCGCTGTCAGCCCCTGAATCAGGTGCCGCCGGATCCGCTGACTCACTGAGCCATTTCTGGTCTCTTCGCTACGGACGGATCGTGACCTTCTTGATGACCGGTGGCGTCACAGGCTCGCTGCCTTCGCCGCCCGGCTGTGTGGGCGTCTCCGCGATCGCGTCCACCGCGGACAGTCCGGTCGTGACCTTCGCAAAGATGACGTAGTTCGGCGCCAGCGAATAGTCCTGGTGCATGATGAAGAACTGGCTGCCGTTGGTGTTCGGTCCGGCGTTGGCCATGGCGACGATCCCGCGCCGGTACCCGTCGCGATAGAGCGGCGAGTCGCCGTTGATCTCGTCGGCAAACGTGCCTCCCCACGCACTCTCACCCCCGGTGCCGTCGCCGGAGGGGTCGCCTCCCTGGATCATGAAGCCTTTGACGACGCGGTGAAAGGTCAGTCCGTCGTAGTAGCCGTGTTCGGCGAGCAGGCGGAAGTTCTCGACGGCCATCGGCGCTTCGCTGGCAAAGAACTCAATCTCGATCGGGCCCTTGTCAGTATCGATGACCGCGTGCATCCCGCCGGAGCTCTTCGCTCCCGCAGGCACTTTCGCGCTACCGCCCGCCTGAGAACAGGCGATCGCCGAGGTGAGCGCCACACACAGCAAGGGGAGCAGAAGCCTACGCATTCTCATCGCGAGATGATCGCATAGAACGGCGTCTTCGCCGCCGAGCACCAGGGCGACGCGCCATGACAAGAGGCGGGCCGTGGTCACTACCCTTTGTAAAGCGCGTCACCGGGCGTGGCGATGCCGCTGATCTGCACGCCGAGGCCGTCGGGATCCTGCACGGTGAGGCTCACGTAGTTGGGCGTATCGAGGGCGCCGCCCTGCGCCAGCCGCGCCTTCAGTCCGCGCCGCTCGAGTTCGGCCTTGACCCTGTCGGTATCCCAGTTGTCGATCGTGAATGCGATGTGGTCGATACCGATCCGTTGCGTGGCCCGCTGCACGTTGTGCAGGCTCATCATCGTGCGATCGCGCACGCCGACCCCGCGCGCGTCGCCAAAATGCAATTCGGCGGAGCTCTTGCCGTCGTCGTTCGCGACGGTCATGCCCATCAGGCCGGAATAGAACTCCCGCGTCCGGGTGTAATCGGTCACCAGGTAATTGATGTGATCGACGTTCAGCGTCCGGAAGCCGCCCGCCTGGGCGGCCGCGGGGCTCGCACCCGCCGCCGCCAGGGCAGCCGCTGTCAGCCCCTGAATCAGTTGCCGCCGCGTGACCGTGCCGTCCTCGAACTGCTTGAGCAACTGCGAAATGACCGACTCCATCGGTGCCTCCTGTGACGCTACGTCCTCCGCGCGGGCCCGGCCACGGCTGCGACCACCTCTATCTCGATCATGAAGTCCGGGTGCGCCAGAGCGGTCACTCCCACGAGTGTGCTTACGGGGAGCGTCTCGCCGAAGTACCGGGCGCGCACGGCGCGCGCCGCCGGTGCCTGTGACATGTCGGTGATATACGTCGTCATCTTGACGACATCCGCGAACGACGCACCCGCCGCGGCAAGCGCCGTCTCCAGATTTCTATAGACCTGCTCAGTCTGAGCGGCCACATTTCCCACGCCGACCACCTCACGGCGTTCGTTGAACGCGACCTGGCCGGCGACGTATACCGTTCTCGCCGCGCCCATGACTTCAACGATATGCGTATAGCCGGCGGGTTCGTGCAGGGTCGACGGGTTGATGCGCCTGAGGTGGTGGGCTTTCGCGTCCATGGTGGCGGCATCCTATCAGTTGGCGGCACATGAAAAAAGGCACGGAACAAATGAATTCTCCGTGCCTCGTATCGAGCCTGGAACCGAACCTGAACCCGAACCGAACCTGGAAATCGGAACCAGGAACCGTGAACCGCTTCTTACTCGACGTCCACGCGCGGCGGGGTTCCGAGGAGCGGCTCGGAGTTGACTCGCATCGGCCTGATTCAGATGCGCCGCCCGCGGTTGACTTACGGCGGCCGTGCTCCGCGGCTGCGAATCGCTCGGATACTGCACCGGCCGCCGACAAGGGCAACCGCTTGTTAGACCGCGTGTTCATTGGTATGATGTTTCATCATACCCTTATGGCCAAGACCAAAGTGGCCCTCACGATCGACGCCGACTTGCTGGACCATGTGGACCGCTTGGTGGCTCGACAGCGGTTCCGCAACCGGAGCCAAGCCATCGAGACCGCACTGGCCGAAAAGCTCGCGCGCTTGGCACGGACACGTCTGGCTGAAGAGTGCGCCAAGCTCGACCCCGTCGAGGAACAGCAACTAGCCGACGAAGGACTCGCGGCGTCAGGTGACTCGTGGCCCGAATACTGAGGGGCGAGATTCGATGGGCCGACCTCAACCCCGTCCGCGGGCACGAACAGGCTGGCGATCGCCCGGTCTTGGTGCTGAGCCACGATGTCTTCAACGAGCGTTCGGGCACGGTGATCGCGGTCGCGCTGACCAGCCAAGAGCCGCGGGCCGGCTACCCGCTCACTCTGGAGCTCACAGTCACAAAGTTGCCTAAACGTTCTTGGGTAAAGATCAGTCAGATCCGCACCCTCTCGACGGAGCGCATCGGCAAGCGATTGGGTCGGGCCTCGGACGAGGAACTCGCCACAGTGCTCGACGGCCTTCTTGAAGTCATCGGCTAGATCTTCGATCCGCGGTCTCACGATCGGCGCTCAGCCGCGAACCGTTCGTCGTTTGCCGCGGCTCGTCGGCGCAGCGACGTGTTGGACCGCGTGTTGCCAATGGTCTCGGGGGTCACACGTTCTGCCAGATACACCTTGAGCAGGGACTGGCACGGAACGTCGCGCTTGTTCGCCAAGACCTTCAGGTCGGACAACAGGGCCGTTGGCAGTCGGAGCGAGATCGCTTCGGTCGATGCCTTGAGATTGGGAAACACGACTTGGCGGGCCTTGGACCAGTCCACCACCTCGCCCGCGTCGTGGGTTTCCCAGTACTCCCGCTCAGTACGCTCTGAGGCGAACGCCGGAACCGCCTTAGCTGTCACTCGCTTGGCCATACCCCCTCCGTTCTCGTCGACTCATGGGCCTCACCGAAATCACCCGCAGCAGCGAACCCCGAACGGTGAAGACCACGGCGAGTAGCCGCCCCGCGTCAGTTCGCCCGAACGCACACTGCCTGGATTCATTCTTGAACGGCGCCCCAACCACGACGCAAGTTGGCCCGTCGTCATGTGCGCCGCTTGCAGGTAACCGCCGGGGCGTCTGGAGTCGCACTCCGATCACCAGGACGGCGTTGAGGTTGCCGTCGCCTTCGCACGTGCGGCCGCGGCGCGGATGCGTGGGGAGACCCGCAGGTAACGACACTCGCGGGCGGCCTCGCGCACCCGATCCAGCAACCCGGGCGAATGGCCCCCTTCACTTGTCACGCGGTAGGTCGAGCGAAACACGTGCCCGCCGACATCCTGCGGCCAGGTCCATCCAGTACGAGCACAGTACGCAATTCCCGCCACCCCGCCAACCAGACCGATCGACAGATTCTGCGTAGTCCTCGGGAGGATGCCTCAGTGCGCCGGAGCCTGGTCGTACAAAAACAAGGGCGGGTCCGAAAGGACCCGCCCTACGTCGCACGGAGAAGATGAATTCTCCGTGCCTGTCTCTGTGGCCCGCGAGGGCCGGAGGCCTGAAGGCCTCCTCTACCCCTGCTCTATGTCCTACCTCTACTCGACCTCCCCGCGCGGCGGGGTTCCGAGCAGCGGCTCGTCGGTCTCGAAGGCGTACTCGATCTCGCGATCCAGGTCGAGCTCGTCCTCGGTCGGCTGCGGCGGCGCCGGCGGCGGCGGCGGTTCGTCCGCCGGGATCCGCACGTGGCGATACCACTCGAAGCCGGTGCCGGCGGGAATCAGTCTTCCCATCGTCACGTTCTCCTTCAGGCCGCGCAGGTGGTCGATCTTTCCGGAGATCGACGCCTCGGTCAGCACCCTCGTCGTCTCCTGGAAGGAGGCCGCCGAGATGAACGAGTCGGTCGAGAGCGACGCCTTGGTAATGCCGAGCAGCAGCGGCTGCGCGGTCGCGGGACGTCCGCCGTCCCTGATCACCCGCTCGTTCTCCTCGAGGAACCGGAACTTGTCGGTCTGCTCGTCGATCAGGAATTCGGTGTCGCCCACATCCTCGATCCGCACCCACCGCATCATCTGCCGCGAGATGACTTCGATGTGCTTGTCGTTGATGTTGACGCCCTGCAGCCGGTAGACCTCCTGAATCTCGTTCACCAGGTACTTCTGCAGCTCCTTCTCGCCCAGCACCCGCAGGATGTCGTGCGGATTGCTCGGGCCGTCCATGAGCTGCTCGCCGGCGCGCACCCGCTCGCCTTCGTGCACGTTCACGTGCACGCCGCGTGGCAGTGAGTACTCGCGCGGCTCGGTGCCGTCGTCGGGCACGATGATGACCTTGCGCTGCCCCTTGACGACGCCGCCTTCCTTGACGATACCGTCGATTTCCGAGATGACCGCCGGATCCTTCGGCTTGCGCGCCTCGAAGAGCTCGACCACGCGCGGCAGACCGCCCGTGATGTCCTTCGTCTTGGTCGTCTCGCGCGGGATCTTCGCGATCACGTCGCCCGCTTCCACGTTCTCGCTGTCCTGCACCATCAAGTGGGCGTGGGACGGCATGTGGTACTTGCGGATGGTCTTGCCCGTCTTGTCCTTGATCTCGATCGTCGGCTGCTTCTTCTCGTCCGGCGAGTCGACGATGATGAAACGTGACAGGCCGGTGACTTCGTCGACTTCTTCGTGGACGGTGACGCCCTCGATGATGTCCTTGAAGCGGATGGCGCCGGGCTCTTCGGTCAGGATCGAGAACGTGTACGGATCCCACTCGACCAGGGTCTGTCCGATGTCGACCTTCTGGCCGTCCTTCACCTTGAGCCGCGCGCCGTAGACGATCGGGTAGCGCTCGCGGTCGCGGCCCTTGGTGTCGGCGATCACGAGCGAGCCGCTGCGGTTCATGACGATCAACTGGCCGTGCGCCTGGCCCTTGTGGGTTTCGACGACCTGCAGGCCCTGGTAATGCACCGTGCCGGCGTGCTTCGCATCGAGCGTATTCTGCTCGGATACGCGCGACGCCGTGCCCCCGATGTGGAACGTGCGCATCGTCAACTGCGTGCCCGGTTCGCCGATCGACTGCGCGGCGATGACGCCGACCGCCGCACCGAGCTCGACCAGCCGTCCGGTCGCCAGGTCGCGGCCGTAGCAGCGCGCGCAGACGCCGCGGCGCGTCGCGCAGGTGAGCACCGAGCGGATCTTGACCTTCTCGATGCCGCCTTCCTGCACCGCGACGGCCTTGTCCTCGTCGATCTCCTGGTTGATATCGACGATCACGTCGGCGCTGAACGGATCCATGATGCGCTCGAGCGTCACGCGGCCGACGATACGGTCGCGGAGCGGCTCGATGATTTCGCCCGATTCGACGATCGCGCGGGCCTCGATGCCGTCGAGGGTGCCGCAGTCGTGCTCGGAGATGATCACGTCCTGCGCGACGTCGACCAGGCGGCGCGTAAGGTAGCCGGAGTCGGCCGTCTTGAGCGCCGTGTCGGCCAGGCCCTTGCGCGCGCCGTGCGTCGAGATGAAGTACTGCAGCACGGTGAGGCCTTCACGGAAGTTCGACGTAATCGGCGTCTCGATGATTTCACCGGACGGCTTCGCCATCAGGCCGCGCATGCCGGCCAGCTGCCGGATCTGCTGCTTCGAGCCTCGGGCGCCAGAGTCGGCCATGATGTACACCGGATTGAAGAACTTCCCGGTGTGATCCATCTCGGCCATCTCGCTGAACATCTCGTCGGCGATCTTCTCGGTGACCTCCGACCAGACGGCGATGATCTTGTTGTACCGTTCGCCGTTGGTGATCGCGCCCTCGAGGTACTGCTGCTCGACCTTGATGACCTCGTTGCGGGCCGCCTCCACGAGCGCGCCCTTGTTCGCCGGGATCACCAGGTCGTCGATGCCGATCGAGATGCCCGAGCGCGTCGCGTAGGTGAACCCGAGGTTCTTCAGCGCATCGAGCATTTCCACGGTGCGCTCGAGGCCGAAGTCGAGGTAGCAGCGCTGCACGAGCTGCTGCAGCCCCTTCTTCTTGAGCAGGCCGTTGATGAACGGCATCGTCGCCGGCAGCTCCTCGTTGAGGATCACGCGGCCGACCGTCGTGTTGATGATCTTGCCCTTCACTTCCTGCACTTCCGTGTGGATGACGTCCTGGTCATCCCGCGCGGTCGTCAGGTCGAGCAACTGGCCGGTATAGCGCAGCCGGATGGGCGTCAGCGTCTCGAGCTCTCCCGCCTCGAGGCCGAGGAGTACGTCCTCGGCGTTGCCGAACGCGCGTCCTTCACCCTTGGCGCCGGGCTTCGCCTTGGTCAGGTAGTAGCAGCCAAGGACGATGTCCTGCGACGGCACCGTGATCGGCGCGCCGTTGGCGGGCGACAGCACGTTGTTCGACGACAGCATCAGCACCGACGCCTCGATCTGCGCCTCTGGTGACAGCGGGATGTGCACCGCCATCTGGTCGCCGTCGAAGTCGGCGTTGAACGCCGTGCAGACGAGCGGGTGGATGCGGATCGCCTTGCCTTCGACCAGCACCGGCTCGAACGCCTGGATGCCGAGACGATGCAGGGTCGGCGCGCGGTTGAGCAGCACCGGGTGCTCGCGGATCACCTCTTCGAGGATGTCCCACACCTCGGGTCGCTGCTGCTCCACCATCTCTTTGGCCTGCTTGATCGTGGCGACCAACTGCCGCTCTTCGAGCTTGTTGTAGATGAACGGCTTGAACAGCTCGAGCGCCATCTTCTTGGGAAGACCGCACTGGTGCAGCTTCAGCTCTGGACCGACGACGATGACCGAGCGGCCCGAGTAGTCGACGCGCTTGCCGAGCAGGTTCTGGCGGAAGCGTCCCTGCTTGCCCTTGAGCGTGTCGGACAGCGACTTGAGCGGACGGTTGTTGGCGCCGCGCAGCACCCGGCCGCGGCGGCCGTTGTCGAACAGCGCGTCGACCGCCTCCTGCAGCATCCGCTTCTCGTTGCGGATGATCACGTCGGGCGCCTTCAGCTCCATCAGCTTCTTCAACCGGTTGTTGCGGTTGATGACGCGGCGATAGAGGTCGTTCAGGTCGGAGGTCGCGAAGCGGCCGCCATCGAGCGGCACCAGCGGACGCAGTTCCGGCGGAATCACCGGGATCACGTCGAGGATCATCCAGTTCGGCTGGTTGTTCGACTTGCGGAAACTGTCGACCACCTTCAGCCGCTTGGCGTACTTCAACTTCTTCTGCACCGAGTTCTCGGAGCGCATCTTCGCGCGCATCTCCTCGGCCAGCTTCTCGATGTTGACGCGCTTGAGCAGCTCCTTGATCGCCTCGGCGCCCATCTGCGCCTTGAACTTGTTGCCGTAGTCCTCGCGCGCCTTCCGGTACTGCTCCTCGTTGAGCAACTGGTTCTGCTTCAGCTCGCTGTCGCCAGGATCGATGACGACGTAGCCCTCGAAGTAGAGGATGCGCTCGAGATCGCGCAGCGAGATGTCGAGGAGATGACCGATGCGGCTCGGCAGCCCCTTGAAGAACCACACGTGGCTCACCGGCGTGGCGAGCATGATGTGGCCCAGCCGCTCGCGGCGCACCTTCGCCTGGGTCACCTCGACGCCGCACTTGTCGCAGATCACGCCGCGGTGCTTCATGCGCTTGTACTTGCCGCAGAGGCACTCCCAGTCGGTGATCGGCCCGAAGATCTTCGCGCAGAAAAGGCCGTCGCGCTCCGGCTTGAACGTCCGGTAGTTGATCGTCTCGGGCTTCGTGACCTCGCCAAACGACCACGACAGGATCTTGTCTGGCGATGCGAGCGAGATGCGGATCGCGTCGAAGTCGGCGCGAAGGGTGGTCTTGTTGTCGTGGAAGCTTGGACGCATTTACACCTGCTCCAAAACGGGTTCGCCATCGGTGACCGCAACCGGCTCGACCGGAGGCTTCTTCTTGGTGGAGATCAGCTCGACGTCCAGGCAGAGCGACTGCAGCTCGCGGATCAGGACGTTGAACGACTCCGGCAGACCTGGCGTGAACGACGCGTCACCCTTGACGATCGCCTCGTAGATCTTGGCGCGTCCCGTGACGTCGTCTGACTTCGCCGTCAGCAGCTCCTGGAGGATGTGCGCCGAGCCGTATGCCTCGAGCGCCCATACTTCCATTTCTCCGAACCGCTGGCCGCCGAACTGCGCCTTGCCGCCCAGCGGCTGCTGGGTGATGAGCGAGTACGGCCCGATCGAGCGCGCGTGAATCTTGTCGTCGACCAGGTGCGACAGCTTCAGCATGTAGATGTAGCCGACCGTCACTTCCTGTTCGAACGTCATCCCGGTCATGCCGTCGTGGAGCGCCGTCTTGCCGCCCTTGGGCAGGCCTGCCTGCTCGAGCCAGTCCTTGATCTCGTTCTCGCGCGCGCCGTCGAAGACGGGCGTGGCGAAGTAGAGACCGAGCGCGTGCGCCGCCCACCCGAGGTGCGTCTCGAGAATCTGGCCGACGTTCATACGGGACGGCACGCCGAGGGGATTCAGCACGATCTCCACCGGCGTTCCATCCGGCAGGTACGGCATGTCCTCCTCGGGGAGGATGCGCGCGATGACGCCCTTGTTACCGTGGCGGCCGGCCATCTTGTCGCCGACCGACAGCTTGCGCTTCATCGCGACGT
>CANIBQ010000109.1 GCA_947465645.1 Acidobacteriota bacterium
ATCAGAACGCCGACCTGTCCGGTGAAATGGCACTGCGCATCGAAAAAGCGTTCGGCGTGAACATGGACACGCTGATGCGCATGCAGGCGGCGTACGACATCGCTCAGGCCCGCAAGGATGCAGGCAAGATCCGTGTCCGGCGCTACCAGCCTGATTCCGCGCACGCCTGAATCGCAAGCCTGTCATCACCAGACAGACGAAGCGGACGTGTTCGCGCCGTGTGCGAATAGAGTCGTCGCGTGCGTCCGCGTCTGCACGCGTCAGTGCAGGATTCGTTAGGAGAATTCGCGTCAGTACCGGAGTTTGTCCAGCGCGAGAGGCTGCCGGCAGCAAAGGAATGCAATCGGCCTTCCCACCCAGGAGAAGGCCGATTGCTTGTGGAGCCGAATGCTTCAGGACTCAGGACGCGGCGACGCGCGTGTACTTGTTGAACCAGTCGATGGTGCGGCCCCAGGCCTCCTCCGCCGCCGCTTTGTTGTAGCGTTCCGGCGTGGCGTCATTGAAGAAGCCATGAACGGAGTTCGGATAAATGTGACCTTCGTGCGGGATGTTGTTCTGCTTCAGGGCCGCCTGGTACGCGGGATAACCGTCCACCAGCGCCTTATCCAGCGCGCCATGGTGCACGAGGATCGCGGCTTTGATCTTCGCTACCTCCGCCGCCGGAGGTGCGCCGCCGTAAAACGGAGCGGCTGCCGACAAATCCGCACCCAGCAGCGTCGCCAGATTGTTGGACATGCCGCCACCGAAGCAGAAACCGGTGGCCGCGACTCGACCGTTCGAGAGGGGATGGGCCTTGAGCCATTGCGCGCTCGCGACGAAGTCCGCGGTCCTCTTGGCGGCGTCAATCTTGGCGAATAGCTGGCCGCCCTTGTAGTCGTCGCTTGGATAACCGCCGACCGACGTCAGCGCGTCGGGCGCAAATGCCATGAAGTTCGCCAGTGCGAACCGCCGTGCGACGTCCTCGGTATGCGGATTGAGTCCCCGATTCTCGTGTATGACGAGAACGGTGGGCAGCTTTGTCGGCGTCTCGGTACGGGTATCCTGGCTGAACGGCCGGACGAAATAGCCCCTGATGTAACCATTTCCGTTGGGTGACGGGATGGTTTCATATGTCGCTTTGATCCGCTCGTCATCCTTGCGAACCTGCTGCCCCAGGGCATAGTTCGGCATCAACGCTTCAACAATCGCCGCAGTCGTCAATCCGGCGACAGCGAAACACCGCCCCACCGTATCCATGAAGTCACGACGACTGATCTCACCGTGAATGTATTGCGTGTACAGCTCGACCGCTTCCTGAGGAATCTTTATTTTTGCTTGTTCCGTTATGTGTCGCACTAGATGCCCTCCCTTTCGGCGGGTGGAGACTACCACAGACCCATCGTTCCGGACACGACTCAGCCCGTTCTCGGAACCGCCCGCGGCCACGCTAGCGTGTCGTGGGCACCGTGCTCGAGACGCGGTCGAAGATCTGAACGTTCTGCCACTGCGGAGTCGTCGGCGTCCACGCCGTGATGGCCAGCGTTTTCTCGTCCTCCGACAACGACCACGCGACCCATTCCACGCGCCTGGGATTGCGCTTCGCGGCGCGATCCTCGTCCGACGCGTAGCCCAGGACGAGGCGTGTCAGCATCCGGCGATCCATCCGCCAGAAGATGACCGATTCGTGCAGGTTCGGCCCCTGCGGATCGGGATACTCCTGTCCGTCCCATTTGAAGAAGTACGAGCGCGCCGGCTGCGGCGCGAGCCCCTGCGGATAGACGCTCATCCTCAGGCCGTCTTTCTCGGCCGTGTAGGTCCACGTCAGCGTCGCCGGCGGCGTCGGCCCGGGCTTGCCGCTGCGCTCGTAGCGCGATGCCGGCAGGTTGAGCTTCCACACTCCGATCAACGGATCCTGTCCGCCTTCAACCTTCTGCGGCGCCTGGGCTTGGGCGTGACTGCCTGCAAGCGCGAAGACGATCGCAATCAGCGCGAAACGGCGTTTGTACCTGAACATCGTGAGTCTCCTTGTGTACGCGATTCTAGCTAACGTAGTTGTGCGCGCCCAGCAATCGGCTGGACACGTAAAACTAGAGGCGATCCTTCTGAATCGGGCCGCCGAATCCCGCGTTGAGGTCCCAGTTCTTCTTCAGGGACCCGGGCGTCGTCAGCCCGCCATCCTTCAGCTCCTGCGTGAAGTTGTTCCCCTGCATGCCGCTGGTCGCGAGGGCCGCGAACATGGTCCCGGAGAAGGCGTTCCCACCGTCGCGCGGAATCAGGTGGTCAGCTCCTTTCTTCTCAAGTACCTGCCGAATGCGTAACCCTTATACCGCGATCCGTCGCTCGAGTGAGCATCGGATGGCAAGCCCACCCGAGGGCACCATGTTGGGATCCCGGCAATCTGCTGATGCGGTTGCCCACGTCAGATCGCCGACTCCGAGGGCATCCCCGCGCCGTGGTTGACTTCCACTCGATGTTCCCGTGACCAGTTGGCCTGCCGACGCGTTGGCTGGGATCGGCACGCGCCGTAGTCGAATCGGGCCCGCACGGCGGCCGAGGCTATTCGCGTTGACGTCTTTCCAGCAGTTGATGCAGAAATGAACGGTCGATCGCATCCTGCGGACGGGATACTGAGTCCTTGCTTCACGCGGGCGATATTTTCGGGAGACTCATCGACCAGGAGATCGATGTCTTTCGTGAAACGGCTCGCTCCGTGCGCCACGACGGCGAAGCCGCCGATCAGCACGTAACGCGCACCGGCGTCGTTCAGGGCGCGACAGATTCGGATGAGGTCTTCCGGCTCGGGTGCGCGTGCGTACGGAGCAATCTCGCGTCCGGGCTCATCATCCTACGTCGGCCTGGAAGCGGAGCGCGCCGGCGGCGCAGCCGGGGGGCAGTCGATACGAGCCTGGGACGCCTGATTCTCGATTCCGGCGCGAACGCGGCGCCTACCGGAAAGGAAGCCAGTACGACGTCTTGATCACGAAGTAGTGGGTGCCCGGCGCGGTAAGCGACCGGAACGGCTGCCACAGACCGATCCGATCGCCGTCGGTCTCCGATGCGTGGCGGTCCTGTTGCCAGACGACGTACAGCAGGCTGCCCGGGCGGTACTCCCACCGCAGCACCACGTTGCTCCGGAACGACCGCACGTTGAAGTCGTTGTTCGGCAACGTGAACACCGAGTCGCCCGCCTTCACCCGCAGGCTGCCGTCCGGCTGCAGGTCGCTCGTCGTCCCGCCGGTGCCGTACCGGAGCATCTGCCGCGAACGAGGGAGCGTGAGCTCGCCGATGTGCGCATAGCGGCCGCTGGCGGCGAACGGCTCTGCGTAGATGTCGATGTTGAGGTCGGGCCGCAGCGTGTAGCCGAGACGGAACTGCGTCGAGTAGGTGCTGCGATCGACGGTACCGAACACGTAGCGACGCCCGTAGATCTCCGGACGTCCGCCGCCGAGGGTCGCGACGTACTGCTGCGTGTCGACCTGCCGCAGCAGGCTCGGTTCGACCGCAAGCTGCCACCGCGGCCCCGGCCGCAGGCCGACACTGCCTGTCAGCCGGTTCATGAGCCCGCCGTCCTCATTGCCCGACGCCGCCGCCTGAAGCGTCCAGAGCGTGCGGCCTGCCGCGCGATTCCTGAGCGACGCGTTTGCCGACCAGCCGCGCGGCGTTTCCATGAGCGGTCCGCCCCGCGTCAGCCGTGCGTGCTGCGCGCGGTCCCTCAGCGTGTAGCTGACCTGAGACGTCCAGAAGTTGTTCCATGTCTGGCTGGAGTAGGCGCCGTAGCTCAACGTCTGGCGATCGCCGCCGAGGTTCCACTCGTTGCTCTGCTGCGCTCCGACCCAGTAGCTGCGCACGAACCGCCCGGGACTCGTCTCGCGGTAGCGCACGTCGAAGTTCTGTACGATCGAGTCGTTGCCTCGAAGGCGGCCGAATTCGCTGGTCTCCCATCGCGGCGACTGGATTTCGCTGAGGTAACTCCAGATCCAGTGCGCGCCGCCGGTGCGACGGAGCGTAATGTTGTTGTCGAATCCGCTGACGGACGTCAGCGTCGGATCGTAGACCGAGTGGGTACGGTCGGGCCGCTGCGCCAGGTGGTTGTTCGACCGCTGGAGGCGCGCCACGGCCGCCGCTTCGCCGTCAACGAAGGTCGCGCTCGCGATCGGCACCAGCTCGTACTCGCCGCCCTTGAAGCGCAGCACCGCGTCTCCTTCAACCATCACCGAGTTGCGGAGGAGGATTTCGCCGAGCGGGTCACCATCAGCCATGCTGCGATGCACCGTCGACACCATCCCGCCGAAAGTGGACTGGCTGGCGCCGAACTGCCTCGACAGCCTCGCCAGCCCGAACGCCGTGCGGGCGGCCACGCGCGTCCGGTTGATCATGCCCGCCGACAGATCGAAGCTCTTCGCGACCTCGTCGTCGACGATCGCGCCAAGCGCCCCGATCGTGGTGTTGGGGCCGAGGCGCCCGGTGAGCTTGGCCGCGCCGAGGATGGTGGCCGCCTGCGGGTAATCGACGAAGTCGCCTGGGACGCGCACGATCGGCCGTTCGCCGATGCGACGGGAATAAAAATAAGTGTTCTTCACCGTGTCCGGCTTGATGAAGTTGATGCCTTCGAGAAAGAACGGGCGCTTGTCCTCGAAGAACGTCTCTTGGGCGGTGAGGTTCACCTCGGCGGGGTCGGCCTCCACCTGCCCGAAGTCAGGGTTGAAGGTCGCCTCCAGGGTGAGGTTGGGGCCAAGGCCCATCTTCAGATCCGCGCCGGCGCGACTCCGCGGGTTGAGGCCGCTGTCGAACGGGTTGGCGCGGTCGCGCTCGGTATTGACCGTCGAGGCTCCGGCGAAGTACGGCAGCACCTCGAGGCGGCGCGTCGAGGTGAGTCCTTCGATACCCCGGAGCTCGCCGAACCGCGACGACCACGCACGAACGGTGCGCGGAATCGGCGCCCAGTAGTCGTCTTCGTTCAGCGTCGGGATGTTACGGCTGACGTTCAACCCCCACACCAGCCGTTCCTGATCGTTGAAACGAAGCTGCGAGAACGGAATCCACATCTCCGCCGTCCATCCCTCGGCGTCAACCTGGGTGCGGGCCCGCCACACCGGGTCGTACCCATCGTCGAACTCTTCTTCGGAGTCGCGGGGATGGTAGCGGTCGATGCGGACGCCCGCGGCTGTCACGCCGTAGACGTAAGCAGTGCGACGATCCAGGAAGGTGTCGAAGGCGATGAGGATGTGCTCGGCCTGCTCCTGCCGGTCTCGGCGGCCAAGAGGCGCCTGGAGTGTCGATCCCGGGCGCTTGTACATCCGGGCCCCGACATAAAGGGCATTGTCGTCGTACAGGAAGCGGATCTCGGTGCGTTCGCTCGGCTCGGCGCCTTCGACCGGCTCTTTCTGCACGAAGTCGGCGATGACCGGCGCCCCGGCCCACGCACGCTCGTCGAGGCGGCCGTCCACCTGCACGGCCTCCTCCGCGACTCGCACCGCCCTCGCCTGCTTGCTGTCTCCCGGCGCGTCGGGGAGGGTCTGCGCGGCAAGGGGCGTACCAAGAACGACAACGAGGCAGACGACCAGTGATCTGAGGGGCACTACCGTTCCGGGTTGTATCCGAAATGAATGATTTCGTGGGTTCCTAACGCGTCAGAGCGTATCACCGCCCGGCTCCATTCGGTAGAGCTCGCAAAGGCCAGATTCTCTCTGTAGAATTGAACAAAACTCGGAAGCGTCGGCCGGACTACTGGGCGTAGATTCCTCCCTTCCGCACCGCACCCTAATACTTACTGGATAAAGGGCATACATGGATTCGGGCTTTGGACTGTTGTACATCCCCGCGGGATTCTTCTTCATCGCTGCCGTCGTCGCCGCTCTGTTCTTGACGATCTCGTAGGCACTCGCTCGCTCGAAATGGATGGTTGATGTCATGAGCGCCGAACGGCGCGTCGTCGGTCTCCTCATCCTTCTTCTGTTCGCCATCGCCGGGGCCGCGGCCCCGGCGGCTGCGCAGGGCCGATCGTGCTCGAGCCTGCGGCAGAACGTGTACGTGCGGGACGTGATGACAGACGACTACCTTTGGTACCGGGAAGTCCCGAAGGTGAACCTCGCTGCGTATTCCACCGCCGAGGCGTATCTCGAAGCCGTGCGCTATCGCCCGCTCGACCAGACATTCAGCTACATCACCTCCCGCCAGGCCAACGACGCGTTCTATGCCGACAGCCAATACATCGGCGTCGGGTTCGCCACCTCTCTCAATGGGAGCGAACTGCGCGTGACACAGGTCTTCCCGGGCAGCCCGGCCGACGAGATTCATGTCGCGCGCGGCGCGCGCATTCTCGAGATCAACGGCCGTGCGGTTGCCGAACTGGTCAGCAGCGGCGAGATCGGCGGCGCATTTGGCGCAGGCGAGATCGGACTCGGGATCGACATGGTGTTCGAGCAGGACGGCGTGGCGACGCGCGTGCGGATGGTCAAGCGCCTGGTGACCATTCCCACCGTGTCGGAGACGCGTGTCTTCACGGTGGACGGGCGGAAGGTGGGCTACATCTTCTTCAGAAACTTCGTCGAGCCATCGCATGAGGCGCTCGACCGCGCGTTCGCGCAACTCAGGGCGGCGCAGGTCACCGAGCTCGTGCTCGACCTTCGCTACAACGGCGGCGGCCTTGTCGATGTCGCCCAGCACCTCGCCAGCCTCATCGGCGGAACGACGACGGACGGCTACGTGTTCGCCGAATACTTTCACAACGACCGGAACGCGTCCTGGAATCGCGTCACCCGCTTCGATCGACGGTCGGCCGCGCTGACGCTCGATCGCGTGGTCGTGGTCACGACCCGGGCGTCGGCGTCGGCGAGCGAGCTCGTCATCAACAGCCTGCGTCCCTTCATGCCCGTCTGGATCGTCGGCGACCGCACCTACGGCAAGCCCGTAGGCCAGTACAGCACTCCCTTCTGCAACAACGTGCTCGCCGCCGTCTCGTTCACGCTGCGGAACGCCGACGGCCAGGGCGACTACTTCGACGGCCTGCAGCCCCACTGTCGCGCGGCCGACGATGTGGAGCACCAGCTCGGTGACCATCTCGAAGGGTCGCTGAAGGAAGCGCTGACGGTGATTGCCACTGGCCGGTGCTCACCGGCGGCCACGGCGACGCCATCCGCATCGTCGCGGCGCGTCGTCGCGTTACCCGCGGAGACCGGATGGCAGGCGCTGGTAGGAGCGCACTGAGAGGTTTACGGTGGGACCTTCAGGGCGTGACGTCGAACGTGATGTTCTCGTTCTTGAACTGGTATCCGTCGTGCGCTTGAGCGCGCAGCACGTACGTTCCCGGCTCCTGGAACGTGACGTCATGCACCCACTTGTTCCCGGGCGGCACTGCCGGCGCCTTCCAGTTTGGCGCCCATGGTGAGCCTCCGCGCTGGTCTTCCCACACCTTGAACGGGATGGATGGCGTGAAGGTGACCTTCGACGCCGGACCGCGGTAGACCATCCAGGCTACTCGCAGTCCGGTCGCGGTGCATCGCACCAGATCGCCGCCGATCTCACCCGGGTCGAATGCGGCGCCGCAGCCGCCGGCGGCTTTGACAGGCGGGTTCGGATCCGTGGCCACGGCGACCAGCGGCACGGGCTGGCCCACCTTGGCGATCCGCTTCTTCTCACCCTCTACTTGAAGCGTCGGATGCTTCCGTCCGCGGATCGACCGTCCGTACTCGTGCATGATCATGTAGTCATCGACGGCGTAACCGGGACTGAGAGAACCGTACGCCCGGTTGGTTTCGCCGTTGACGGTCAGCGTCCACACCACCTCTTTCGAGCCGAAATCCTTCGGCACGTGAACCGTGAACACCCACCGGTTGACTCGCGGATAGAAATGCGTGGGCTGGCCCGCGTCTGGACCGTACGGCGCCGGCGTGATGTTGTTGTTGGGACCGATCGGAATGTCAGGCTCTTCCTGCCAGTTCCGATTGATGTACGAGAAGTACAGGTCGAACGTACCGTCGTCGTTCGGCACCCACCCGTGAAACACCGGTTCGACGCTCTGGCCGCGGATGTACGTGAGGTTGGCGTCCTCTCCAAAACGGACAGAGCCTTGAGAGGCTCCCCGAGCCTCGAACGCGATCACGGCAGCGACGACGCAGAGCACTACACGTACGGCTCTGGTGTTCCCACAGCGGACTCCGCCCATGGATCTTCTCCTACAGCGAGGATTGCCGACGCCTTAACGAACTAATCGGGTGGCGCGTTCTCGAGCGACGTGTCGCGCTTCTCGGTCGTATCCGTCTTCCAGCAATCAGGGCAGCCGACGAGCGTGTCCCAGCCCTTCGTGCGGTCCAGATAGGCGCGCCGCTCCGCCAGCTCCTGCTGATACTCCGCCTCGGTGAGGAAATACGCGTAGTTGTTGACGCCAAGCATGTTCTCGACGGATCGGCGACCCCACACCGTGGTGTTGCGAGGATCGACCAGATTTGCGTTCTTGGCCGTGCCGTCGAACCAGGACATGGTGTGGATGATGGCGCCCTTCGGGATCAACGGCGCATGGTTCTCGTCGTAGCGGTAGTCCCTCACCCAGTTGTGGTCGTACCCCGCGCAGTTCAGCGTCTCCGTCGACAGGTCGTAGATCGCCTCGATGCACATGCGCAGCCCCGCGGCGTGCATGTGGGGCTCGAAGTTCAGCAGCTTGATCGGCTGCTGCGCGACGAAATACGAGTCGTACCGCTGGTTGGGGCTGTTCGGGTTGATGGCGAGCTCGCTGCGCGGCGTGTTGACCCGGCCTTCGTGCCGCGTCGGCTTGTAGCCTCTGGGGTGGAACTTCAGTCCGACGTTGAGCGTGACGTCACGGTCCGCTCCAGGGACCCCGGGTGAATGAATGTGCAGCCCGCCAAACGCGAATACCGCGTTTTTCGGCACGATGCGGCCCGCCTGCGCCGGGAAGATGTGTCCGTTGTGGCCGACCTCGTGATTGGGAATGCTGGAGATGGCACGCGCCTCGTTCGGGCGGCGCATGGCCGCCCCGCCATGATGGACGACGAAGATGCTCGTCTTCCCCTGGCCCACCTCTCCGGCGGCCTTCAGAAGGCCGCCGCTCTTCGTGAGAGACGACGTCTCCTTGTACTCCGCCCTCTCCGCGTATCGATCTTCGGTCAGTTCGTCGACCGGCTTGGTTTCGCCGACATCGCCCCACCAGTCGGGCGCGACGCCGGGGACGCGAAACGATGGCGACGCCACGACCAGGTCCGGCTTGCCGAAGAACCACCGCGAGTTGTCCGCGAAGGTGAGCGGCGGAGGCATGTCGGCCGGATTACCCTCCGGGGCACCGGCGTCCGCCCATTTCGCGATCAGGTCGAGCTCCTGGTCGGTGAGGCGAACATCATTTTGAATCTGCTGGATGCCGATGTTCCGCTCGAGCTGCCACGGCGGCATCACGCCGCGCATGCCCGGGACGTGGGCGAGCTGCGTGCGCTGCTTGATGGCGCGCGCCCACGGGCGCGTCTGCTGGTAGGTGATCAGCGACATCGGCGCGATCGAGTCGGGCCGATGACACTGTTGACAGGCTTTCTGCAGGATCGGCGCGATGTCCCTGCTAAAGGTCACCGGTCGATTCGCAGTCGTCTGCGCAGTGACCGGCGCCGCCGCCGCCAGCGCCGACAGCATCAGCAGGACCCGCCACACGTGCCTCCAGCCGGATCGCGACGCATCGGGCATACGTACCTCCGGGGCGGAGAATAGATGGTTGATCGGCGCGAGTCAAGGCCACGCCGTATCGCGCCATCTTAAGGACAATTGCCGGCGTAACTTGCCAATTTGCGTGGTCTTCGTCGATGTCGAACCTGGTCAGCTTCGGCGAACCGACGAAAAGATTCAGCTAGTTTGGGCGGACGTATAATCGATGGCTCAAAGGGGGTTAGCCGTTTTCATGCGACCCATCGTGTCCGCACTGTTTCTGGCTTTCGGGGTCCTTGTCATCGTGCAGGGACAATCGGCGCCGGACGCGAAGACCCAAGCACAATTGAAGCGGCTCTTTCCGAAGGCGAACGCGTTCTCGGCCAAAGGGGGCGAGCCGCCGCATTTTAAGGCGCTCCTCGACGGCGCCAGCGGCGCGCAAACGGTCGGGTACGCGTTCTGGACGACCGAGGTGGAGCCGGACGAACGCGCCTACGACGGCCCGATCCGGATGCTCGTCGGCATGGATACCAAAGGGATCCTCACCGGCATCATTGTTGTCGAGCACCACGAGCCGTACGGGTATTTCTCGATCCAGCCGACCGAGTTTGCCGCGCAGTTCAAGGGGAAGGACATCCGCAAGCCGTTCAAGGTCGACGCCGTCTCTCAGGCGACGATTTCGATCACCAGCGCCACGCGCGCGATCCGCAACAGCGCGATCCGCGTCGCGCGGGCCTTCCTGGTGCCGCCGGGAACCACTCAGTGATCGCGCGTGTGATCGCACGCCTGTCGATCCTTCTCCTGCTCCTCAACGCCGCGCCCGCGGCCGTCACTTACGCGCAACCGGCCACTGCGGCGGAAGATCCCTGGGCCTTCGAGGAAGAGGAAGAACAGGTTCCGACGCTCGCGGAGAGCGTGCGCGCGCAGGCGGTCGATCTGCTGCTGTTCGCGGCGTTCGGCACCCTGGCGATGGTCGGATTCTTCCGCAAGAGCGACGCGCTCAAGGTCGTCACGCTGATCGCCGCCGTCGCCTACCTCGGCGTCTACAAGAGCCAGCTCATCTCGATCGTCAACATCTTCGGCCTGGTCACGCTAAACCTGCCGATCCTGACCTACAACCTCGGCTGGTACTTGTTCGCGATCTTCACCGTCGCGACGACGATCCTGTGGGGACGTCTCTACTGCGGCCGAGTCTGCGCCTTCGGCGCGCTCACACAGCTGATCGACAGGGTGGTGCCGGCAAGGCTGCGTGTCGAGCTGCCGCGGGCGCTCGAGCGTCGCGCCGGCTACATCAAGTACGCCGTGCTGGCCGGCGCCGTCGGATATTTCCTCGCCACGCGCGACATGTCGCACTTCAAGTACATCGAGCCGTTCTGGATGTTCACGTTCCAGCAGACGACCGGCTTGTGGATCGCACTCGGCGTGTTGCTGGTGGCGACGGTCTTCGTTCGGAACCTCTATTGCCGGTTCCTCTGCCCGGTCGGCGCCTTTCTCGGCCTGCTGTCGAACCTCACGGTGTTCCGGATCAAGCGGTGGTCCGAATGCAAGACCTGCAAGATCTGCGAGAAGACCTGCGAGTGGGGGGCGATTCGCGGGCCGAAGATCGTCGCGTCCGAGTGCGTGCGCTGCGACGACTGCGAGCGGCTCTACGCGGACACCAAGAAATGCCCGCACTGGCTCATCATCTACCGCAAAGCGGACCTGCTGGCGCGTAAGTCCGCGGCCCCCGCCGGTTAGGCCGACGGCCGCGCGCACCTGGTCAGGGAGCGTCGGTTGGCGGCGCCAGCCGGATCAGACGGCCCTTCAGGCCGGACGAGACGAGCACCTCGTTGCGTGCCGTCACTATCACCCCTTCGACATCCGGGAGCTTTTCGATCAGCGCCAGGCCGCGCGCCGGGCCGAGCAGCAACACGCCGGTCGAGAGCGCGTCGGCGAGCGTCGCGCGGCGCGCGACGATGGTGACGCTTCGCGTGTCGCGCGTCGGCTCGCCCAGATCCGGATCGACGATGTGATGGTAGCGCCGGCCGTTCTTGATGAAGGCGCGCTCGTAGTCGCCCGACGTGCTCACGGTCTCGTCGATGGCGTCGAGCGCGGCGAAGCTGCGATTGGCGGGGCCGCGCGGATCGCGGATGCCGATGCGCCATGGCCGATCGCCGCGCCGGCCGTTGGCGTAGAGGTCACCGCCTGCTTGGATCAGGAAGTCGCGCACGCCGCGGCGGCTCAGGATCTCGGCGCCGCGGTCCACCGCGTATCCCTTGCCGATGCCGCCGAGGTGCACGCTCATTCCCTTCTTCTGCAGGAAGGCGGTGCCCGCCTCGTCATTGAGGTCGAGCTGCCGAAAGTCGATGAGTGGCAGGCGCGCGCGCACCGCCGCGGGATCCGGAATGTGGTTGTCCTGGTCGTGGTCGAATTTCCAGAGGCCGGACAGCGCGCCGAACGTGACGTCGAATTTGCCGTCCGTCCACTCGCTGACCTGCCGCGCCACCACCAGCGTCTCGCGCACATCGGCGCCGATCCGCACAGGCCGTTCCCCGGCGGCGGCGTTCAACTGAAGCACCTCGCTGCCTTCGCGCCACACGCTCATCACGGCGTCGAGCCGATCGAACTCGCGGAAGACTTCTTCGAAGGCCGCTTCGGCCGCCGCCCGCTCGGCAGTCCACGCCGTCACCCGGAGTTCCGACCCCATCGTGGTGTGCGTCCGCTCGACAAGGACGGGGCTGAGAGTGAGTTCAGGCTGCGATGGAGGTTCCGAGCACGCGATGGATGTGGCGAGCAGCGCGAGCGCTGTGAGGCGGGACATGGTCAAACGATCCGGCCAGCGGCTGCCGTGGGCAGCCGCCGACCGGACACGAACACAGGCGGGTTAGTCGACTGACGCCGGCTCGACGAGGTCGCGAATATCAGCCGGCACCGACGAATCCTCAGAATTACTCCGGCCGGTCGGCGTTTCCCAGCATCCCGGGCAGCCGATCACGTTGTCCCAGCTATTGGTCTTGTCGAGATACGCCCGCCGCTGTGCCAGCTCCTCTTCATACTGTTCCTCGGTGAGGAACACGGCCTGCTGGAACAGGATGAACATGTTCACGACCGAGCGACGGCCCCAGTTCGCCTGGTTCCGCGGGTCGATGACGTTCGCATTGGTGGAGCTGTTGTCGAACCACCCCGTCGCCCGCAGGATCGTGCCCTTCGGGATGAGCGGCGTGTGATTGTCGTCGTAGGCGAAATTTCTCACCCAGTTATGGTCGTAGCCGCTGCAATTGAGCGTCTCGGTGGCGCGCTGATAGAGCGCCTGCAGGCACTTTCTCACCCCGTTCCCGTGCATGTGCGGCTCGAAGTTCACCAGCTTCATCGGCGTCGGCGCGACAAAGAACGCCTCGGAGCTGACCAGCGGCGCACCGGGGGCAATCTCCAGCTCCGTGCTGCCAAAGCTCGAATACGACACGATCTCGTACTTCGGCGTGTAGCCGCGGGGATGCAGCCGCAGTCCGACGCTCATCCTCGAGCTGACGTCGGCGCCGGGCACGCCGGGCGAATGCAGGTGGAACTGGCCGCTCCAGTCCGCTTGCGCTCCGATCTTCAGCGGCACGCCCGCGTCATCCGGCAGCACGACGCCATTGCGGCCGACCTCATGGGTCGTGAGGCTGAATCGACGGTTACTGTTCGCAGGAGGCCCGTCAGTGATGTTGGCCGACGTGTGATGGACGAGGTAGAGCTGTCCGACCGTTCCGTCCGTCCTTTTCTTACGCTCACCGGATTGCGGCTGTTCCTTGTATTCGGCGGATTTGACGTGCCGCTGCTCCGTCAAGTTCATGCCTTCGAGCGGGCTGCAGCAGGGGAACAGACCGTCGATCCACTGATCCGCGCCAACGCCCTTGATGGTGATCATTGGCGTGGAGGAGATCAGATCGGGTTTGCCCAGCGCCCACGCGGTGGCGTCGGCGAACTTGATCGCAGGGGGCAAATCGGCCGGGTCGCCCTCGGGTGCACCGGCGTCGGCCCAAGCCGCAATCATGTCAATTTCTGCGTCACTCAGCGACGGGTCGCCCTTGAAGCTCTGAATGCCGATGTTCTTCTCGAGGAACCACGGCGGCATCACGCCACGCTGATACTTGGTGCGCGCCAGGGCGGTCCGCTGCTTGATCGCACGGGCAAACGGCCGCGCATCCTTGTAGGAGAGCAGCGACATCGGCGCCACGGACTCGGGCCGATGGCAGTGCTGGCAGCTCCGCTGCAGAATCGGCATGATGTCTTTGTTGAACGTGGCCGGACGGGCCGCGGTCTGCGCCGCCGATGGCGACGCCCACAGAACACACGCGGCGACTATAAGTCCGACAAGACTGAGCCTGGAGCGCCACAGTCCTGCATCAAAGGCACCAACCATCACACACCTCCGCTCCGTTGCCGTCGTTGACCGGAACATGTTTACGTTCATCATTTCGGAATCTGTCACCCCGATCACCGAGTGACGTTCACGAGCACGTGCTCGTATTTGAAGTGGGTGCCGTTGTGCGAGATCGCACGCAACATATACTGGCCCGGTTCCGTGAACGTGGCCGTGTAGCGCCACGTATTGTCGCGCGGGACCGGCGGTGGCTGCCAGCCTGGCGCCCACGGGGATCCGCCGCGCAGATCCTCCCATGCCTTGAACCCCATCCGCGGAGTGAACACCACGTTCTTCGCGTCTCCACGATAGACGATCCACGAAAATCGCATGCCCGCGACGGTATCTCGAGTGCCCCTCCCGCCGACGGACCCGGGGCCCACGACAGCAGGGTAAGCCACAGTGGCCCGGCCGCCGAAATCGTTCGCCTGACCGCCGTCAGCCGTCACCACGCCTGCGCCGCGGCGGGGCGCCGGCTTGTTTGAATCCGTGGCTACCGCCACCAGCGACACCGGTTCACCGACCTTGACGGTTTTGACCTGAGTGTCGCGCGCTGTCAGCACCTGCTCGCGGTGCCCGTAGCCACCCTTGATGTCCGCTCCGTTGAGACCGTCGACCTTCAGCGTCGGCTGCACGCGTCCAGGGCGCGAGTCCGATGCGTACTCATGCTGGATCGCGTATTCACTGATCGCATACGCGGCTTTGAGCGTGGCGTAGGCGCGCAGGGTCTCGCCATGCGAGGTCAGCGTCCAGACGACTTCTTTGTTTCCAAAGTCCGCTGGCACGTTGACCCGGAATTGCCACCGGTTGTTCCGCGGATAGAAGTAGGTGGGCTGGCCCGCATCGGGCCCATCCGGCGCCGACACGTTGTTGTCAGGGCCGATCGGAATGTGCACCTCCTCCTGCCAATTCCGATTGAGATAGTTGAACACGAGGTCGAAGCTGCCATCGTCCTTGGCGATCCAACCACCGTACACCGGGACAACACTCTGCCCAGTGGTGTAGGTCTGGGTGGGATCACCTCCGCGCATGTTTGTGTTCTGCGAATAGCCGACAAGTGGGAAAGCGGCAATCACCGCCACCACTGCCACTGCCGCCAATCCAAGGCCGCGGCCTCGCGCTCGCCACGTAGTTCCCTTCATCGCTTCCCCCTGGCTATCCGGTTGTGTTGCGAATGCGCCGCGCGTCGCGGCTGGAGGTCATCACTGAGTCTATCGACCGGCAGCGAATATGAGCCCTACAAGACAAAGCCCGGAGCGCCGTACGCCTGAGTCAAGAACACCCATCGCATTCCTCCGCTTGCTGTCGTTGCGGATTCTCAGCCCTTTCGCCCCTGTCGGTCAATGGAATTCCCCGCCCCCACCCCCGCCGGATCAGAAGTCGAGCTGGGCGCTCAATGTGGCAAGACGCACAGGAATAATGCCTGCGGCGTCTGGCA
>CANIBQ010000110.1 GCA_947465645.1 Acidobacteriota bacterium
GCTTCGACGACCGCGCCTGGATCGATCAGTACGGCTATCCGATCAGCGAGAAGGCCGTGCTGGAGGAGCGCTGGGAGCGGCCGAGCGCGAACCGGTTGCGGGTGCGAATGACGCTGACGGACCCGCTCCTCTACACCGCGCCGTGGGCGAGCAGCGTCAAGGTGTGGACGCTCATCCCGAAGGACAAGATGTCGGCCGGCGGCTGGTCCGGCATTCTCGAAGATCGCTGCGTGCCGAGCGACGAGGCGCTGTTCAACCAGTTCCGCGACCACGCGGCCGGCAAGGCCGGGGCGATTCCGGAGAAGAAATAAGACTTACTTGCGGCCCGGTGGAGCCGTGCTTGAACGCACCACCAGTGTGTGCGGTAGACGGACCAGTTCTTCAGCCTTGTTGCCGCTGTTCAGGATGCCGAGCAGCACGCGCACGGCGTGTTCGCCCATCTCGCGCATTGGCTGTGCGACGGTGGTCAGCGGAGGGCAGGCATAGCGCGAGTAGCGGATGTCATCGACGCCAATCACCGAGAGGTCTTCGGGTACTCGAAGCCCGCGACGCCGCGCCGTATGCAGGACGCCGAGTGCCATCTCATCGTTGAAGCTGAAGATTGCAGTGGGCCGCTTGGCTTCCGTGAGCAGGCGCTCGCCGCCCATCTCGCCGGAGGCGACGGAGAAGTCGCCCTGCACCACGATCACGTCTTTTTCCAGCCGCTCCTTCTTGGCCCGCGCGACCGCCCCGCGAAGACGCTCGGCGCTGACGAAGCTCGCCGGGGGGCCGGTCACCATGCCGATGCGCCGGTGTCCCATCCGATAGAGATGATCCATCGCGTCTGCACCGGCAGCGGCGTTGTCGATCTGAACGCTCGGAATGCCGAGCATCGGCTTGAAGCCGAGCGCGTTCACCACCGGGGCCGCTTTGCCGTGGTGACTCAGAACCAGCGCCTCGACGCCTCGCGACAGTTTGCGGCCGAGGAAAATGAGACCATCCGCCTGCTTGTCGTACAGCATCGCGGCGTACTGCTCTTCGCGCCCTCTGTCGTAATGCGTATCGCCGAGCAAAACGGCGTACCCTTCGCGGTTCGCCGATTCTTCGATGCCTTGCAGGATCAGCGAGAAGAGCGGCCGGGAAATGTCCGGTACGGTCACCAGTAACCGGTGCGAGCGAAGCATGCGGAGGTTCTTCGCGGCCGCATTCGCGACGTATCCAAGACGTTCGGCCGCCGCCATGACCTTGCGGCGGGTCGCAGGGGCGACGACCACGTCGGCCTTGGTGAGCACGCGGGATACCGTGGCAATGGAAACCCCGGCGCTCTTGGCGACGTCGAAGATTGTCGGCACGAGGCCTAATCATAGCTGACACAGCGGCAGCGGTTCTGTTCTGCACGACGCCATGTAATCAAGTAGATTTACCGGCAGTTGTGGAGTGCACGATGAAGAGTCTGACTCGATTGGCGGTCGCAGCCAGCCTGATGCTGTTCGCCGGCCTGATGGTCGTCCCGGTCACGGCGCAGCAGAACTCGCCGCTCGATCTGACGGGCACCTGGGTGTGGGTCAACCACGAAGACGCGACCAACCGCTTCCGCGGTGTCGATCCCGGCGGTCGCTACGAAGGGCTGACAATCAACGACGCGGCACGCATGCGCGCCGACACCTACTCCGAAGAATGGGTGTCGACATCGCCGCTGCTGCAGTGCCGGCCGCGCGGGCCGACGTATCAGCCGTACGCGCTGGATCCGGTCCAGATCGACAAGGAGCTCGACCCGATCAGCCGGCAGATCGCGGCATACCGGATCACGGTGCACAAGACCGCCGGGGCGCGGATGATCTGGCTGGACGATCGCCCGCATCCGTCGCGATATGCCGCGCACAGTTGGGAAGGCGCCTCGACCGGCACCTTCAAGGGACCGCTGCTGGAAATCCGCACGACGCATCTGAAGGAGAGCATCCTCACCCGCAACGGCGTGCCCAGCAGTTTTCGCGCGACGGTGATCGAACAGTTGTTCCTCGACGAGCCCTATCTGCACTGGGTCTTCACCGTCATCGATCCCGACTACCTGACCGAGCCTCTGGTCAGGAGCGGACTGTATGTCCGGGCGCCGACGCAGCAGCTGCCTCCCTATCCGTGCCAGGCCGAAGACAACCTTCCGCCCGATGCGCGGAAGTCGTACACGGTGCCGCATTACCTGCCCGGGGAGAATCCCTGGCTGACGGAGACCGCCTTCAAGTTCAAGGCGCCGCTGACGGCGTGGCGAGGATTTGCCGAAGCGCTGTATCCGGAGTGGTATGCGGTCGGCAGAACGCTGGCTCCTCCCGCCGCCCCGGATATCGTGCTCAAGCCGGTCTATGGCGATGACTCCACGCGGGTGGCTGACAGGGCAGACGCGCAACCCGGACGCGCCGCCCCGGTCGGCGACGTCGAGCCCGTGCACGTCGCCGGCAACGTCTACGTGATTGCGGGCGCCGGCGGCAACATTGCCGCGTCGATCGGCGCTGACGGCGTCATCTTGGTGGATACCGGTGCTGCCGCGGGCACCGAGAAGGTGCTCGGGGCGATCCGCCAGGCGGCCTCGCGCCTGCGGCCGCCCGATCATCCGGAGTCGGCCTCGCCGTACAACAGCACATGGCAGGCGACGCACGCGTTTGCCGAGCCGAAGATCCGGATGATCATCAACACCAGCGACAATCCCGATCACGTGCAGGGCAACGCCGCGATCCGCCGGTCGCCGATGTTCGGCCCGCTCGGCGACGGCCCGGCCTACCAGCTCGGTACCTCGTCGGGTTCGAGCCAGCAGAACCTCGCGCACATCAACGTGCAACAGCGGATGCTGGAGGCGAACGCGGCCAACGCGCCGACCGACACCTACTTCGCCGACAAGTACACGCTGTACCGCTTCTTCAACGGTCAGGCCGTCCAGATCCTCCATATGCCCAACGCGATCACCGACGGCGACAGCGCGGTCTGGTTCCGGCGCTCCGACGTGATCGCCACCGGCGACATCTACAACAGCGACATGTATCCGCCGATCGATATCAGCCGGGGCGGGAGCATCGACGGCGCCATCGCCGCGCTCAACAAGATGCTGGACATGTCGGTGACCGAGTACATGTCCCAGGGCGGAACGATGTTCGTGCCGGGGCACGGATGGATCAGCGATTCCGGCGACGTCGGCTACTACCGGGACATGCTGATGATCGTTCGCGACCGAATCCAGAAGCTGATCGACAGCGGGATGTCGCTCCAGCAGGTCAAGGCCGCCAAGCCAACCATGGACTACGATCCACTCTACGGACGACAGCCGCATGCGACGGCTCGTTTTGTCGAAGCGGTGTACGACAGCCTGACACGGGAACGGACCAGCAAATGACCGGACGCACGTTGCCGATGCCGACGCGGATGCCGCTGTTCGCCTTCCTCGTGGCCCTGACCGTGCTCGTCGCGGGCGGGCGCGGCGTGGCTCACCACTCGTTCACCGGCGCTTACAACGTCGACAAGACGATCGTCATCAAGGGCAAGATCGTCCAGATCGCCTTCCGCTCCCCTCATTCGTTTTTCTATGTCGAATCGCAGGAGGCGGGCGGCACCACCCAGCAGTGGGCGATCGAAGGCGCCTCGGCGGGACAGTTCGCGCAGCAGGGCGTCGACGCGAAGGCCTTTCGCGTCGGCGACGTCGTGGACGTGACGGTCAACCCATCCCGGACCCCCAACAGCACGCGCGCCCGCCTGCTCAAGATCGTCCGCCCTTCGGATGGCAAGTCGTGGGGAACTGGCGCCGGTGAAACCAACGATTAGCCGGCGATGAAATCCACGATTATCCTCGTCGTCTTGGTCTGTCTCTGGTTGCCGTCAGCGTCGCACGCGCAGGGCGCTCGCGGGCGGGGCGGCCCCCCGCAGACGGCGAGGGCGTCTGCTCCCATCGACCTGACCGGCTACTGGACCGCCGTGCTGACCGAAGACTGGCACGTGCGCATGCTCACCGCTGAGAAGGGGGACTTCGGCAGCGGCCCCCCCGGCGCGGTGGCGCAGATCGTCACCGGCCGTCTGGGGGTGGGCGCCAATCCCGCCCAGGATGGCAACATTCCCTACAACCTGAAAGGCGCGCAGGCAGCGCTGGCATGGGACGCCGCGCAGGACGAGGCGGCGGGACAGCAGTGCCGTGCCTACGGCGCGCCTGGCGTCATGCGTCAGCCGACCCATCTCCGCGTCACCTGGGCCGACGACAACACCATGAAGGTCGAAGCGGACTTCGGTACGCAGACCCGTCTGCTTCACTTCGCCGCGCCGCCACACACGACGGCGCAGGCGCCGGCCGCGTCGCTGCAGGGGCACTCCGCCGCATCGTGGATCCGCATGGGCGGTGGCGGCGGGCAGGCGAACTTTCAGCGCGGCGGCGCCCTGAGAGTCGTCACCACCCGGCTGACACCGGGCTACTACTGGAAGAACGGGATGCCCTACACCGCCAACGCCACGCTCAAGGAGAACTTCTTCCTCCTCGACGTGCCGGACGGCAACACCTGGATGACGCTCACGCAACTGGTCGAGGACCCCGAGTTCCTGACCGGGCCCTACGTCGTCAACTATCACTTCAAGAAACTGCCGGACGGATCGCAGTGGCGTCCGACACCGTGCGTGGTGCGCTGACTTATGGCTTATCTCACCGATCGGCGCGGGTTCATCAAGGGAGTAGCGGCTGTCGGCGCGGCGACGCTGTTGCCCGGCGACAGTTGGTCGGCGGCCAGGCAGGCCCCGGCCGCGTCGCCGCGCATCATCGACGTCCATCATCACTACGCGTCACCCGGCTACCTTGCGTCACTCGCGGCGAGGAACGTCGGCAACAACGTCGATCGCTTTAAAGGTGACACACCGGAAAAACACCTCGCGGAGATGGACAAGGCGGGTGTGGCGACGGCGATACTGTCGCAGTACTCCGGCTTCTGGTTTGGCGACGTCGCCCAGGCACGCCGCGACGCGCGCGAGGTCAATGAGTGGGCGGCGGCAAAGATGGTCGCCCCCTACAAAAACCGCTTTGGGCTGTTCGCCGCGTTGCCACTGCCCGACGCAGATGGCAGCCTGCGTGAGATCGAATACGCCTTCGACACGCTGAAAGCCGACGGGATCTCGCTGATCACCAGCTACGACGGCAAATGGCTGGGAGACCCGTCCTTCGATCCGGTGTTCGAAGAGTTGAACCGGCGGAAAGCGGTGGTCTTCACGCATCCGCTCGAGCCAGGCTGTTGCAAGAATCCGCTGGCAGGGGTGGGACCGACGACGCTGGAGTATCCGACGGATACGACCCGGGCGATCATGAACCTGATCGTGGGCAATGCGGCGACGCGTTATCCCGACGTGCGGTTCATCTTCTCGCATGCGGGCGGCACCCTCGTCTCGATCGCGCAGCGCCTCCTCGGCACTGAAGTGACTGCCGAGGCTCTCGCGAAGCCGGCCGCGAAAGACTCACGGCTCTATCATGTCCGGCGATTCCACTACGACACGGCCGGGTCTGCCAATCCCGTTCAGCTCCAGTCGCTGAAGCTGCTGGTGCCTGTGTCGCAGATCGTCTTCGGTACCGACACGCCGTTGGCCAGCCTTCCGGGCACGGTCACCGGAGTGCAGACGAGCGGTTTGAGTGCTGAGGAACAGCGAGGGGTCTACCGGGAGAACCTTCTTCGGATCCTGCCGGAACATACCCGCTCGCGCCTGGGCGCATGAAGATCCTCACCGCTCTGGCCCTGTTGCTGGCAGCTCAGATCACGGGATTTGTTCCCGTCACCGACGCCATGCTCGAGAAGCCCGACCCGGGCGACTGGCTGATGTGGCGCCGGACGCTCGATGGTTGGGGCTACAGCCCTCTCGAGCAGATCAACCGGCAGAACGCCGGTCAGCTCAAGATGGTCTGGACGCGTGACATGGCCACCCCCGGAATCCAGGAGGCGACGCCGCTCGCGTACAAGGGCACGCTGTTCGTGCCGAACCCGTCTGACGTGACCCAGGCGATCGACGGCGCGACCGGAGAGCTCCTCTGGGAATACCGGCGTCCCGTTCCCGCCGACCTCACCAAGTACCTGTCCGGCGCGCCGCTCAAGAACCGGAACATCGCGATCTACCGCGACACGATCATCGACCTCAGTGTCGACGACTATGTCTACGCCCTCGACGCGCGCACCGGCACGCCGCGCTGGCAGACACAGATCCAGGACTACCGCCAGCTACCCGCGATCCAGGGTTCGGGGCCAATCGTGGCCAGGGGCAAGATCTTTTCGGGTCGTGCGTGCGACTACCGCTACAGCAGTAACGGCTGCGTGGTCACGGCGCACGATGCGGCGACCGGAAAGGAACTGTGGCGGTTTCACACCATTCCGAAGCCCGGCGAGCCCGGTGACGAGACATGGGGTGGCGTTCCCCCGGAGCTTCGAAGGCATGTTGGAACCTGGATCCCGCCAAGCTTCGATCCGGCGCTGAACCTTCTCTACATCGGCACGTCGGTCACGTCACCAGCGCCGAAGTTCCTGCTCGGCGGAAACGAGAAGCAGCACCTCTATCACAACAGCACGCTGGCTCTCGACGCAGACACCGGCAGGCTCAAGTGGCACTACCAGCACGTCGTCGATCACTGGGACCTGGATCATCCGTTCGAACGCATCCTGGTGGACACCGCCGTCGCGCCCGATGCCAGCGAAGTGGCGTGGATCAACCCGCGCATCGTCCCGGGCGAGCGACGCAAGGTGGTCACCGGCATTCCGGGAAAGACCGGCATCGTCTACACGCTCGATCGGCAGACGGGCGAATTTCTCTGGGCCCGGCCAACCAATTTTCAGAATGTCGTCGGCGGGATTGACGGGGCTACCGGCGCCGTCACGGTCAACCCGCAGGCCCTGTTCACCAAGGCCAACCACGACCAGGATCGGCTGATCTGCCCGACCACCAACGGAGGCAAGAACTGGCCCGCGGGCGCCTACAGCCCTCTCAACAACGCCATTTTCATGCCGGTGCAGAACACCTGCGCCATGGTCGCGGCCGAGGCCGACACCCTGCCTCCAGGCGGTGCGACGTCCGCCTACATGCTTCGAAGCAAGGAACAGCAGCTCGCCCCCGGCGCCAACGAGGTCGGAACCATCCATGCCGTGTCGGTGGAAACGGGCAAGACGCTCTGGAGGTTCAACAGCCGCGCCGGCGTGCTGCCCCTGATGGCCACGGGAGGCGGGCTTCTGTTTGGCGGGGATGTGAACGGCAACTTCCGCGCGTTCGACCAGGCCTCGGGCAAGGTGCTGTGGGAGATGAACCTGGGATCGCCCGTGAACGGGTTTCCGGTGACCTACACCGCCAACGGCAAGCAGTATGTCGTCGTCAGCACCGGGGCGTCCCTGGTGAGCACCGGCGTCAGCCGGCTTGCCCCGGAGTTGAAACAGGGGTCGGCTAACCGGCTGTACGTTTTCTCGCTGCCTTAACGGCTATCGCGTTCTTCGATTTTGACGGGACTCGCGACGCCGCCTTCGCCTGAGCCCGGTGTGGCCCTTCATCTCTCGAAAGTTTGGCACAGGCGTGAGCGCGGCGGCTAGAATCTGGGCCGGGAGAATCACCGTGAAAGACCAGATGCAGGCGGTTGCCGGTGCGGTCGCGACGCTGATCGTGCTCGTCGTGAGCGGCGCGCTGGCCGTGCCCGCCGAGGCTCAGTGGCTGGAACTGCCGCTGCCCGGCATTCCCCGTACTGCCGACGGGAAGCCGAACCTGAACGCGCCGACGCCGCGCACGGCGGACGGCAAGCCGAACCTGTCGGGAATCTGGCTGGTCGATACCAACAAGTACAACATCAACCTGGTGCCCGACGGGACCGAGGCGCCGATGCTGCCGTGGGCGGCCGCCGTTTACAAGCACCGCCTCGCGACCCAGGGCTTCGAACGGCCGGGGACTGCGTGCATGCCGCACGGCGCCCCCGATGCGATGACCGTCTTCCACTTCAAGGTGATCCAGACGCCGGAGGTGATGGTTCACCTCTACGAGGAGATGCACAAGTTCCGGCAGATTCACACCGACGGCCGCGCGCTGCCGGTGGATCCGGACCCGGCGTGGTACGGCTACTCGGTCGGCCGGTGGGAGGGCGACTCCTTCGTGGTCGAGTCCAGCGGCTTCAGGGACGGCACGTGGCTCGACAACAACGGGCATCCACACACCGAGGCGCTGCGGCTGACCGAGCGCTTTCGCCGGATCAATTTCGGCCGCATGGAGCTCTCGATCACCGTTGACGATCCAAAGGCGTACTCGCGCCCCTGGACGTCGCAGACCGTCGTCTTCCTGCTGCGGCCGGACACGGAGCTCCTCGAGCATCTCTGTGAGAACAACAGGAGCCTCGAGACCTTGCAGAAAGTCTGGGGAGCACAGAAACAGGGCGCCTCAACCACCGGGGGGAAACCGTGATCAAGACACGACTCGCGCCACCAATCGCGACACGGTTCGCGATAGCCCTGGCCCTCGCCGCGCTCGCCGCGTCGGGACCGGCGCTGGCGCACCATTCGTTTGCCGCGGAGTTCGACGAGAACAAGCCGCTCAAGCTCACCGGCACTGTCACCAAGCTCGAATGGATGAATCCCCACACCTGGTTCTTCATCGACGTCAAGAACCCGGACGGCTCGGTCACCAACTGGGGCCTGGAGCTCGCCGGCCCGACGCAGCTGCTGCGGGCCGGGTGGAAGCGCGATTCGATGAAGGTGGGGGACGTGCTGACGGTGGATGCGCGCCGCGCCCGGGACGACAGCAACAACGCCAACGCCCGGACGGTCATCCTTGCGAGTACCGGGCAGCAGCTGTTCGGCGGCGCGCCTCCCGGGCGCTAAGGGGCGGATTCTCGATACGGTGCGAAGTCCTGCCAGATCCGCTCGAGCACGCGCGGATCAACCGGCCGGGTGTCGCCTTTCGCCGGCTCCTTCTCCGAGTACAGCTCGAGCCGGACGGAAGCGCAGTGCGGCCCCAGCGCGCCCGGGTCAAACACGTAGAGTCCTTCGTCGACGGCCTCGGTGTCGGAGACGCGCTGCTGGACCGTGAACGGGTGGATCGGCGTGACCTCGGCATCGCCGCAGAAAGCGCGCATCCGGGAAAAACCTGACTTGAGGCGCTTGATCGGCGGCAGGTTGGCACCCTGTGTCATCGCGGCGCCGCGGGCCACCTTCATCCAGAAGCTCTCCACCATCTTCGGCGTCACGCGGATCAGCAGCACCGGCGGCACGTCCGTCATGTAGTCGGACCAGTCGCCGAAGTCGTGCTTCCCGCCATAAACGTGCAGCGGCGTCAGCAAGGTGACGTCGAAGTCTGACGAGGACATGAGATGCGGGTTGAGGCTGCCCGCGCGGCGCTGCACCGCGTCCTTGAGCGTGGCCACGGGAAACGGCCGCGACGGCTCGACGGGAAGATGCGTTCCGCCGGGCGGCACCACACCCTTCATCGTCTTCTCCGCAGCCGCGACGACCTCACACGCCTCACCGATCGGGACGACCCGCGAGGAGATCGAGGAGATCCCGACGAGGCGTCCGCCGGCCCCGAAGACAGGTCCGCCCTCGCTCCCCGACGGCGGCCTGAGCACCGGCGTTCCCGTCGTCATTCGCTTCGGCCCGCGAAGCGGCGCTCCAATTGTGAACAGCTCCTTCTCGTCCAGAGACGAAGGCGTCGCCGCCTGTCCACATCCCAGCGGAACCGGCCGCATCGAGGTGGCGACCCCCGGGTCAATCCAGAGGACGGCCACATCCCGCTTCGGATCGGCCGCGAGCACGCGCGCCGCCACCTTGAGGTCCGGCGACAACTGCACTTCCACCGACGTGGCGCTGCCGACTGCCCGCTGGTTGGTCGCAATCAGTCCCCTGGCGTCGATCAGGAATCCGGAGGCGTGGGCGGTCGGCGTCCAGATGGCGACGACGCTGTTCTGCCATTGGGGCATGAGGAAAGAGGGATCGGCTTCGAGCGGCGCGGCGGAGGAGGTTGTCGCGGTGGCGAGTTCGACGTCCGCGTTGCCGGCCGTCAGCTCCAGCACTGAGTCGCGGCCGGCGACGATCTCCAGCCGCTCCGTCCATTGATAGCTCTTGCCGTGGAAGACGACAGGCTGGTCCGATTCGACGGTGTAGATGCCGGGGCGCAGCCTCACGTCCGCGGTGCCGTCGATCTTCGTGAGGATCCGCCGCGGCGCCGTGCTCGGCGGGTCGTCGCTGATCAGCAGTGCATGGCGCGGCACCGGCATCGCGCTCCCCGCGGCGTCAACCAGGGCGGCCTTGATGTGGAGGACGCTGACCTCCTGGCCTGACACCGCGATGGAGCTGATCGCGAGCAGCGCCGTGAAGAGCAGCGTCTTGAAGAGCGGTGTCGCGAAGAGCGGCGCGCGCGGCATCAGGCCATCTTACCGCCGCTGGTTACCGCCGCCGGTTGCGCGGAACGGCGGTGCGCGACGCCCGGTACTCGTCCGATTGCCGGAGCGCGACTTCCAGGTCCCGCTCAGTCCAGTTGTTGCCCATGACCTGCTGGGTCCAGCTGCGGAGGCCTTCGGGGTCCGGATTCCGCCCGAGCACCGACTGGTAGCTGCGGCGCACGATCGTCTCGGCGTCGCGATAACTCCACCGGTTGGCGTTCGCCTGGACGCGGTTACGCCCGTTGCCGCCGACGCGCTGATCGCGATTGACGCTCCCGTTGCCGTTCCTGCCAAAGGTGGTGTCAACGCTATAGGACGAGACGCGATCGTTGAACCCCATTCGCCGCAGGTCGGGGACGTCATAGTCGATGACCTTGGCCTGACCGCGGAGATTCGGATCGCGGTACACCGTCGCCACGGCGTTGCCGAAGACGCGGGCCGACGACACCCGGTCGTTCATCCCGGACGGCACACCCTCGGTGGTCGAGCCGACCGGGGAGCAGAAGTAGCGGCCCTGGAAGTTGATGTCTTCGTAGAAACAGATGCCCGACCGCGGGGTGGCGTCGCGGCCCCATCGCTGCGCGGAGGCGGTTGACGCGTGCGCCAGAAGCGCGCCGCAGATCAGAATGCCAATCGTGGTGTAACGCTTCATAATCTCCCTCGCTGTGAGCGGGTCATGTGCTCACGGTCGGGGTGGGGCAACGGTTGTGCCATGCAGAACGCGAAGTTCTTCGCACATTTGAGGCACTTGGCGCTGGCGGTGTACTCTCACGGCGACACACTGAGGAGTGCTCATGAAAAAGAAGATGGCTGTCGTCCTTGCCGCTGCCCTGGGTGCGATCGGCTTGCTCGCCGGGGTGGAGGCGCAGCAACAGAGCGCGCCGCGTTACAAGTTCGATCCGGACTGGCCGAAGCCGCTGCCGAACAAGTGGAAGATCGGCGGTGTCATCGGGCTGGGGATCGACAATGACGACAACGTCTGGGTCTACCAGCGGCCGACCGACCTGACGAGCCTCGAGCTCGAGGCGGAAATCGGCGTCTCCGATTGCTGCGTACGCGCGCCTTCGATGATCCACCTCGGTAAGGACGGGAGCGTGCTCGGCTCGTTCGACGCGCCGCAGGGGCACGGCATGGACGTGGACGACCGCGGCTTCGCCTACCTGGGGCAGGACACGGTCCGGAAGTACGACACGCGCACCGGCAAGCTCGTTGGCGAGATCGCCCGTATCCCCGAGCGCCTCGGCGGCGGGCCGAACCCGCCGCCGTCGATCGCGGCGCGCGTCCCCGGACGAGGCGGCCCCCCGCCGACCCTGAGGTTCCTGGCGCCGCCGGCCGGGACGCTTCCCCCCGCGCCGGACGCCGCAGTGGAGGCGAAGGCGATGGCGGCGTTCTATGCGAAGTATCCGCCCTCGACGCCGATGATGGTCGGCACCAGCGAGGAGATTCGCGTTGACGAGGCGCACAACGAGATCTACGTCGCCGAAAACTATCTCGGCGGGCGCGTGCTGGTGTTCGACCTCAACACCCTCGCGTTCAAGCGCGGCTGGGGCGCCTACGGCAAAAAGCTGGCGGACATCTCGCTCGATCCCGCCGACCACAACTGGGTGGGCAGCACGCCGCCGAAGGAGTTCCAGTCGCACCTGACGGTGAACGTCTCCCGGGACGGGTTCGTGTATGCCGCGGACCGCATGGCCGATCGCGTCCAGGTGACGACCAGGGAAGGGAAGTTCGTGAAGGAGTTCGTCTTCTCGCCGCCGGGGACCAGGCGCGGCGAGACCGGCAGCCGGGGCGTCGCCGGCAGCGTGACCTTCTCCGCCGACAAGGAGCAGAAGTACCTCTACGTCGGTGACATGAAGAACAACACCATCTGGTTCGTCAACCGCGCCGACGGCGTCGTCCTCGGCCGCTTCGGCAGCATGGGCGACAACGGCGGGCAGTTCTACGGCCTCGAGCTGGCGATGACCGACTCGCGTGGCTACGTCTACACCGGCGAGGTGTTCTCCGGCGAGCGCGTGCAGCGGCTGGTCCCGGCCGACAGCCCGCGCGGCAAACTGCTCGAGCAGCTGTCGCGGCTACCGTAGACGCTGGTCTGTCCTGACCCGGTTCCAAACTGCACTGGTGGCAAGCCTGACAAGGCTTGCCCCACGAGCGTCGCCCCGTCGACTGGAGTTTGAGCGGAATCTGTCGATTACCGGCAGGATGCGGTGTGTCACCTGCGGCGAGCCGGTAGCATCGGCGGCTGGCGCCTGTCCATCCTGTGGCGCGGGCCGCAGGCCTGCCTCGGCCGCCGAGCTCGAAGCCGCGTTCAGCGAAGCGCCCCCGGTCATCGGCCGCCCGCGCGTCGGGCACGACTTCGGGACCCGGTATCTGATCCAGAAGCTGCTCGGCATGGGCGGCATGGGCACCGTCTACCAGGCACTCGATCGCGACCTCGGCGTCGAGGTCGCGCTCAAGGTGCTGCGCCCGGCCCCCGGCAACCCGAAAGCCGCCGCCGATTTGCAGCGGCGCTTCACCTCGGAGCTGCTGCTCGCTCGCAAGATCACGCATCGCAACGTCATCCGCATCCACGACATCGGAGAGATCAACGGCATCAGGTTCATCTCCATGCCGTTCATCGAAGGCGGCGACCTGTCGACCTTGCTGGCGGCAGGACCGCTGCCACAGGCACAGACCCTGCGCTACGCCCGCCAGCTCTCGTCGGGGCTGATGGCGGTGCACGCCGCCGGCGTCATCCACCGCGACATCAAGCCGGCCAACATCATGGTTGGCGAGCGCGACCACGCGGTGCTGATGGACTTCGGCATCGCCAAGTCGAGCGCGCCGGGCGCCCTTCAGCGGACCAATCCCGGGGCCCTCGTCGGGACCCTCGCCTACATGGCGCCCGAGCAGGTCCGTGGCGAGCCAGTGGACCCGCGTACCGACATCTATGCGTTCGGACTGGTCCTCTTCGAGATGCTCCTCGGTACGCGAGACATCACGACCGCGGATCTGTTCGCGCGGATGAAGGCCGCCCCGAGATCTCCGCGCCAGATCGATCCCCAGGTACCTGAGGGCCTGGACGAAATCGTCACGCGCTGCCTGCAGCCCAACCCCGCGAAGCGGTTCCAGAATGCGATCGAGCTGGCGACGGCGATCGCCGCGCTGTCGCGCGGTGGTCGCGCGCGGACGCCCTTCGCGGCGATCACGGAGCGTTGGCTCCCGCGCGTCGCGGCCCTTGCGCTCCTGCTGGCGCTGGCGGGCCTGGCCTACTGGGCGGCGACGCGCGGAGGGCCGGCGATGACCCGCGTGGTCAACGCCGCGGCACGACCCGCGGCCGGCACCACGGCACTCGCATCGCCGGGGCAGGCGATCGACGCTGCCCCGAATTCGCCCGCCGCGTACCTGCCGCAGGCCGCCGCGGCCGCGCTGAACGCGCCAGCGACAGCGCGCGCGACCTACCAGCGCATGGCCGGGACTGGACCGGAGGGCGCGTCGCTGGCGGCGACCGGACTGGCCGACCTGGCGCTCTACCAGGGGGACGAGGCCGCTGCGGCGGAGATCCTCGAAGCGGCCATCGCCCGCGATTCCAGTACGCCCGATCGCGCAGGGCTCGCGACGAAGTACGTCGCGCTGGCGGAAGCACGGGCAGGGCAGGGACGACGAGACGAGGCCGTCGCCGCGATCGGCAAGGCCCTCGAGACGAGTCGAGAAAAGGACGTCCTCCTGCAGGCGGGGCGCCTCCTCGTGAAACTCGATCTCGATGCCGCTGCGCAGTCGATCGCGTCGGAGCTCGGCGCCAACAAGGACGGACACGCCCGCGCCTACGGGGGGATCGTGGACGCCGAGCTCGCGCTCGGCCGGGGCGATACCGCGGGCGCCATCCAGACGCTGCGGTCGGTGCTGAAGTTCGCTGACCTGTGGCTGGTGCGGTTCGTGCTCGGCAGCGCCTACCTGCAGTCGAAGCAGTACCCCGAAGCGATGGAACAGCTGAACATGTGCCACATCCGGCGCGGCGAGGCGACGACCCTCGGCGACGTCCCGTCGATGCGTTACCTCGGGATGCTCGAGTACCTGCGGGCGCGGGCGCTCGAAGGCGCCGGGCGCACGCGTGAGGCCGCGGAAAGCTTTCGCCAGTTCCTGCTGCTGCGCGGGGGCTCTCCTGACGGCAGCGACGAGCAGGACGCCCGCGCGCGCCTGGCGCGAATGGCCGATTGACCTTCGAAGAAACCTCCGCCTGGCGTGGTATATTCGCTTGTATATTCATGCCGACGACTGTGCATATTCCTGCAGCCCTACTGAAGTCTGTCGACCGCCGCGCAAAGGTGCTGGGCCTCAGCAGAAATCGCCTGATCGTTCGAGCGCTCGAGCGGGCTATCAGCGAGCGCCCCGGGTGGGCGCCCGAGTTCCTGGAGAAGCTGCGGAGCGTCGACGACGAGACACAGACGGCGGTCGACGAACTGCTGGTTGACGTGAAGCACGCGCGCCATTCAAAGAAGCCGCCCAGTCTGTGATCTACGTCCTCGACACCAACGCCGTCTCTGCCCTCATGAAGGGACGCGCGCCCCTGGTTGAACGACTTGCGGCCACCGAGCCGGCCGATGTCGCCATCCCCCAACCCGTGCTCGCGGAGATCGCTTTTGGCATCGAGCGACTGCCGCGCTCGAAGCGTCGTGCGGCCCTGCAGACGCGGTTCGATCTCATTTGTTCGGAGATTCCACGGGTGGAATGGACCGACGCGGTCAGTCAGGCCTACGGTCGCATCAAGGCCACGCTGGAACGACGCGGCACGCGAATCGAGGATTTCGATGCCGCGATCGCAGCGCACGCTCTCGCGACGGGTGCCACGCTCGTTACGGCAGACATCGGTCACATGACCCGCGTTCCCGGGCTACAAATCGAGGACTGGGGGCACTAGCAGGCTGCTGAAAAAATGACTGGCGACCACATATCTATGTCCATGTGCAGGCTTCAGCGGTGGCACGTGGTCCACGCGGCCGCGTCGTCGGGGTACTCACGCGGGTCTCGCCAGCAGCGTGCGCAGCCGGATCAGGTTGTAGGCC
>CANIBQ010000111.1 GCA_947465645.1 Acidobacteriota bacterium
ACCACCACGAGAAAGGCCCCGGCGAGCGCCATCCGCCATGCGTCGGATGGGACCGCCTCGGCACGACGCCGGCTTCGCCACAACTCCAGCGCCGCGGAACTCAGCAGGAAGATGGGCACCAGCAACGCCATCTCGCGAAGCCACACCGCACCGTTGTCCGCCGCCCCCGCCGAAGCCGGCGCGCGCAGCCAAGACGTCAACGCCCCGAACGGATCCAGCCTGAACAGCGCCTCGTAGACAAAGCGATCGGAAGGCCTCTCATACTGCACGATACGCAGCCCGACATAGCTCACAAGGCCTTCGTTCATCTGCACGGCAGCCATCCACGGCGCCAGAACAAGCGCAACGGCAGCGGCGTAGGCGCCGCCATCCGCGAGGACGGACGTGACGCGCCTCGTTGCCGGGACGGCAGCCCGCGCGAGCACGAAGGCCACCACGGCCGCGAATCCGATATACACGCCGTAGTCGTGCCGGAAGAGGAACGCCACCGCTGTCGTGGCACCGAAGACGGCGCTACGGAACGGGCCCGGTCGATCGAGGTACCGCCAGGCGAGCCAGACCGTCGCAGGGAAGAAGAACAGCTTGGAGTAGTGATACGTCGGCGTATAGGCGATGAGCACCACGACAACAGGCAGCACTGCCAGCGATGCGGCGATCGACCGTGACAGGCGGAGGCCCAGATGGAACGAGATGACGACGCCGGCAACGATGAAGAGCCACTGGGTCAGGAACTCACCGATGAGACGGTAGCCCACCACCACCTGCATGGCCGCCGACAGATACGCCGCGAGCGGTGCCCCCCACTCGAAGAAGTCGCGATAGGGGTGATCGCCGGCCAGAATCGACGTCGCTTCCCCGAGGAGGTAGAAATTCGTGTCGTAGATCTGGCTGCGGGCCGCCAGCACGAGAACGACCGACGTGACAGCCGCCACCAACAGGAGCAGGCGACCGTGCGCGACGCCGCGAGGACCGGCCGGGGAGCTCACGTCAGCGTCACCGTGCCAGGTAACCGTACGCCTCGCCAATCAGACCTCCCCCGAACTGATAGCTGCAGCAATGGCGGATGCTCCAGGTGGCTATGTATAGCACCACCAATACAAGAGGCACCCTCATGACTTCGACGTCTTGCCAGACAGATTCAGCGAGGACCACACAAAACAGGCAAAACACATATATATGAATCCAACGTCCCCAGTCGATGGCCACGAAGAACAGAGGGAGCAGGAACAGGAAGCTCCCGCACAACAGATAGAGCCGTTCACGTCCTTTCCAGGATACGAACCACACAGGCAGCACCGATAACGCCAACGCCGTTGCATAGAAGATCGAGTACTTCGGCAGATTGATGTTGAACGTTCGGAAGCCGTAGGACGTGTCTTCGTTCAACCATGCGATGGCACCGCTGCAGATATTCTGGCTCAACCCTCTGTGCGTCAGGGAATCACAGAGCGATGCGGTGAGCGACGGATCGCTCCTGAACACGGACGCAAACAGCAGCACGCCGGCCGACACGAGTGCGTAAGAAGCGATGCAGGCCATGGCCGTTGCGGCCGTGATGGCCCGAGCCTTCCATAGCTGACGGAATACGTAGACGAAGAACGGCAGGGTGAACACCGCAAGCTCGTGTGAGAATGCGGCGACGGCAAACAGGGCGCTGATGACGATCAGTTGAACGCGTGGCAGCTCTCGCCGCGCGTAGCAGAGACAGAGCCACGCCAGGGGGACGAATACCATGATTTCCTTTCGGAAACCCCCGTCGTAGTCGTGAAATGGAAAGAGCAGAAATGCCGGGGAGAACAGCAGGGCAAGCCAGATCCACTCTCGCTCACGCAAACGGTACAGGGTCAGGACGAGAAGAAAGGTCACGGCATAGAAGGCGACCTGCACCCAGTACACTACCCATTTCAGTGAGACACCCAAGTCAGCAACGGAGAGAATGAGCGTCCCGATAAGGCCGCGCCGTACTGGCCCCTGTGAATAGTTGATCAGCCAATCGCCCGTCTTCCAGAGGTCTCCGCCACCCTTGATCTCGCGAAAATACTGATAGCAGAACATCAGAAAGAACACCCACACGGAGTAAACGACGACACGCCTGACCACCCGGGTCGCCGGTTCACCGAGGCTGCGGCAACGGCTCCGCACGGCGGCGACCCACGCAATCAGTACGGGCCCGGCAACGTCCCCAAGGGCGCGGCGACAGATCAACGTCAAGACCAGTCCAGCGAGCCCGAAGAGCCACGCGACCGTACCAAGGCGCTCGGTCTCAGCGAGCGCGACGAACCACGGCGGCAGATCGGGCCGGTCAAGCCGGATTCTGAAGGCCGCGCGATCGATATGGTCGGTATCCTCGACGAGCGGGTGGTTCACGAGCTGAGACAAGTTCTCGCGAGACCGTTCCGTCGGCAGGTAGCGCCATGTCCGCTCCGCACCGCGCTCTCCCTGCACAAGCCCGAATGCCCGCTCGAGTCCGAGACGGTCCTCGTCGCTGGCGGACGGGGCCCAACGAACGTTCACGTGCTGCCCCTCGACACCGGCGTAGAGATGTAGTCCACCGAATAGAAGGGCCAACAGCCAGGCCGTTGCCGCCAGCAGCAAGAGAGTCCACATAACGATACGGGGACGGTCGCGGTCTGTCATCTCCATCGGTGTTCCACGGGCCATCTATCGGGTGCAGACCAAACGCGTGGCCCTCATAGACTACATGGGGAAAGCAGAGAGTGCGTAGAATGTGACTCTGAATGGAGCTGCCGGTGAGTAGTCGCGATCAGTTCCGCGCTGCCGCGAGGAACGTCGCGTCGACGCTCGCGTTCAGCACGGGCCTCGCCGCGGTGCTCGTCGTGCTCGGGACGCGCGACCTCGAGAGCTACGAACACGTGTTCTTCTCGCTCGACCGGGGAACGGCGATCGAGTCCGTCCACGTCTTCGGACATCCTGTGTACACGCTGGGCGTTGGCCTTGGCGTGAGACTCCCACTGCAAGCGAGCCTCGGCGCGTCGCCCGTTGCAGCGCTCTCGCCGTACCTGCTGACGCCGCTGACCTACTGGATGTTGCTGGCCGTGTCGATTGCGACGGCAGTCCTCATCGTCCGCCACGCCCTGGAGCCGATGTGCGGACGCCTGGTGCCGTGGGCGGCGGTGGTGCTCTTGTTCTGCTCGGTCCCGATCGTGACCTACGCCGTCTACAACGACTGGCCGGAGGTCGTCGTCACCTACTGTGCCTTTGTCGGCTGCGTGTTTGCGCCACACGCGCTGCTGGCGTTGTTGGATTTGCAACCGACGTCGCGCGTCCGATGGCTTGGCGGTCTCTCGCTCGCGGGACTGGCCTGGGGCCTGGTTGCGCTTTCGCATCCTGGGTACTGGCCGCTGCTGGCGGTCACGATCGCATGCGCAGCAGGAGTTGCGCTCTGCCGATCGGACCACCCCTGGAGAACCAGACTCACAGCAGTGGCTCTGCTGGCCACCGTGTCGCTCCTCGCCGTTGCGTGTCAGGTTCCGGACATCACCCGGGAGCTTGGTGTTGCCGGCAGCAGTGCCGCAATGAGCCGATACACCGAAGGCCCGGCCGGGAGCCTGACCGCCAACCTGTTTCCGTTCGGTGACCGAGGCCCGAAATCGCCGTTCACGTATCTCGTCCTGGCGCTGGTGTCTCTCGCGATTGGACTCACGTCGCGAGACGCCCACGCCCGCAGGCTGATTGTTCCCAGCGCCCTGGTATCTATTGTGTTGGGTGTCGGCGCGGCGACATTGTTTCCAGGATCGGCGCCGTACGCGCCATCCGGTACGTGGGCGCTGAGGGACCCAGCCGCAGTGTTCTCCATTCTCAGCGGCGCCTGCGCGGCAGCCGTCATAGCCAGATCGCGCGCCCGCACCCGTCTCGCGGGAGCAGGACTTGCGCTCGCGGTGCTCGCCCTCGCTGGCGCGCAGGGACCCTCGTACGCGGCACGCCTTGTCTTCACGAACACGGACGGCCCACTGATTCGAGGGCTGTTCATGCCGCAGTGGCGGGACCACCGAGTCTGGACCCGCGACATGACGGCGCCTGCGGAGCGCGCATCGATCCGGGGCCTGGCGCGCGATCGCGTGTTGCCGGGTGAACGGCTGGCGCTCTGGCCAGGCGTCCGCGACAGGATGCGAACCACGCGGCATGCCAGCACGGACTTCGCCGACGCAGGCTACCCGCTCGTCACTGCCTGGACCAAGCAGCGGACGATGCGGAGCCTCGTGGAACCGAATGAGTTTCTTTTCAATCAGACCACTGATTTGTCCTCACAGGTACTGTGTGATGCCAGCGCCGTCCGTTTCCTCCAACTGCGATATCTCCTGACACCGCCTGACGTCGAGTGTGAGCCCTGGCGACGGCTTCCTGGTCTCTTGGTCGACGGGTGGCTGGAGGTACGAGTCGCGAAACAGCAGGACGGCAGAGTCAGCGGGCTCCCCGTCGCCGCTGTCTCCGATCGGATTCGCGGTGAGCCGGCCCTGTCCGCGGGGTCTTTGCTGCTGCCGGCGCTGGTGCCACTGCCCGGAACGTCCTTGCACGTCGGACCGCGCAACGTGGTGATTGAGCTGGATGACTGGCCAGCGACGGCAGGCCAATCGCTGGTCGTACCCGTGGCATACGATCCCGCATGGCGCACCTCGAGCGGACACGTCCAGAACGTCGGCGGCCTCCTGGCGCTCGTCGGTGTCGACCGGCGCCAGATCACCCTCGATTTCGTTCCAGACATCGTGGCTGTCATGCGAGCGCTTTCGATGACAGTTGCGCAGGTCTTCGCCGTCGTTGGATTCGTCGGGCTGGCATCGGTCCGTCGGGTTGTGGCTGACGACGCCGCGATTGCCGCCTTTGCGCGTGTTCCCCTGACATTGAGCGCCAACGGGGCACGCCGTGCGTTCGCCGTCATCAGTCCCGTGCTGCGGAGGCCTCGAAACTGGTTGTACCTGGGATACACCGTGTCGATTGTCCAGCGGCTGGATTGGCGGCCGGAAGACTCGGATGAAACGCGTCTCCTGACTGGATTGCTGCTGCCGCTCATCGCACTTGCCGTCGCCAACCTTGCGCGACTGGAACTATGCGCTCGCGTGATAGGTGGGGCGGTCCTCGCCCTTGCGCTCGTCCGCGTTGGAACGTACGGCAGCCTTTCAGCGGAGGCGCTGCACGACCCGCTGTTCTGGGGCGCCACGGCCCTCGTCGCGCTCGGAATATCCGGGATCGCTGGCCGCCGGCCGATCGCGGCCCCGACCGCGGCGGCCCTGGCCGGCGTTTCTGCGATGGTGGCGATCCTTCTGCCCATGTTCCCGGGCTTCGACGTCACATTCCCCAACCTGAACGTCACTGTTATCAAGCAGTCTTTCGAAGCGCTCTCGTACCAGCTCGGCGTCGTCGGGGCGGCGCTGCTACTCGGGATCTGGCTTCATGCGATCGTGGTCGGTGGCGGGCGCGATGGCGGTCGAATCAGCGCGGCCGCTCGCGGAGCGCTGCTCTCGGCCCTGGTTCTCGCGCTCGCGGGAGTCGTGCCGACGATGGAGGGAATCGGCCCCAGATGGATCGCGGCACTCGGCATCCTGCTCGGCCTGGCAGAAGCGACAGTCCGATCGAAACCTGACAAGAACGATCACCGCTGATGGTCAGGCACGACCAGCTTCGTACCGCCGTCGGCCGGCTGATGTCGGCGCTCGCGTTCGGCGGCAGCGTCGCGGCGGGGGCGATCCTCATCGGCGTGCGCGACCTCGAGAGCTACGTTCACGCATTCTTTTCGCTCGATCGGGGAACGGCCGCACGCGCGGTGGAGGTCCTTGGGCATCCGGTGTACACACTGGCGCTCGGCCTCGGCGTGCGGCTGCCGCTGCACGGCAGCCTCGGCGCATCTCCCGCCGCGGCGGTCGCCCCCTACCTCCCGGCGCCCCTGACCTATTGGTGCCTGCTGGCCTTCTCGATCAGCGCGGCGGTCATGGTGGTCCGCCACGCCCTCGAGCCCATCTGCGGACGCCTTCTGTCGTGGCTGGCCATGGTGCTCCTGTTCTATTCGGTACCGATGGTCAATTACACGATTTATGACGATTGGCCGGAGACGGCCGTCACCTACTGCGCGATCGTCGCCTGCGTCTTTGCGCCCCACGCGTTCCTGGCAGTGCGGGAACTCCAATTGTCCGACCACGCCAGACGCGTGGCCAGCCTGTCGCTCGCCGGCCTGATGTGGGGCCTGATTGGCGTCGCGCATCCCGGCTACTGGCCGCTGCTGGCCGCGTCACTCGTCTGTTCCTCCATCCTAGCCCTGTGCCGGACGCCGTACCCGCTTCGCACACGAGTGGGCGCCGTGGCCGCACTGGCGGCCGTGTCGTTGATGGCCGTTGGCCTGCAGGTTCCTGACATCGCTCGCGAGATCGCCGTCGCCGGCACCGCAGCCGGCGAGATGAGTCGATTCGTCCAGGATCCCAAGGGGGGGCTGATATCCGCCAACGTGTTTCCATTTGGGCAAGTCGGCGCCAGGATGCCGTTCACGTTTCTCGCCCTGGCGGTGATATCCCTCCTGGCTGGACTGACGTCGAGCGACGCACGCGCGCGGCGGCTGACCGTCGGCGGCGCGATCATCTCCATGGCGTTCGGCATCAGCGCCGTTCTGCTGTCTCCGGGGTCCGCGTCGTACGCGCCGTCCAACACCTGGGCATTGAGGGACCCCGCGATGGCGTTCGCGGTGCTGAGCGGAGCGTGCGCGGCCGCCCTTGTGACCGGGCCGCGGGCCCGTCGCTTCGTGGGCGCCGGACTGGCGCTCGCGGTGCTGGTGCTCGCCGGCCTGCAGGGCCCCCTGTATGCGGCACGCCTGATCCTCACCGGCGGTGCCCACGTGATTGCCGACGATGCCTGGACGCGGAGCCTCACGCCTTCTGGGGAACGAGTCGCGATGCGAGGTCTCGCGCGCGACCGCGTGCCGCCCGGCGGACGCCTGGCGTTCTGGCCTGGAGTCACCGACCGGATGCGAAACCGGCACGGTGCGAGCACGGATTTCGCCGATGCCGGCTATCCCCTGGTGACAGCTTGGACGAAGAACAGGACCATGCGCGGCGTGGTCGAGCCCAACGACCTGCTGTTCGATCAGTCTGTCGTCCTGGCGGCGCAGGTGCTGTGTGATGCCAACGCGGTCCGGTTTCTCCAACTGCGCTATCTCCTGATGCCGCGTGACGCCGAATGTCCGCCATGGACACGACTTCCCGGCCTCCTGGTCGATGGTTGGCTGGACGTGGGGATCGCGACGCAGCCGGATCAAATGATCCGGGCGGTTCCGGCCGCGGGCGTGTCGGAGCGGATGGACCACGAGCCCGCATTGTCGGCAGGTTCCGTACTGCTCTCGAGACTGGTTCCGCTACCGGAGACATCGCTGACAATCGGGCCGCGAAGCGTCGTGCTTCGGCTCAACGACCCGTCGATGGCGGCAGGTCAGGTACTGGTTCTGCCCGTGGCTTACGATTCGGCCTTGCGGGCCTCGACTGGACAGGTTCGGAGCATTGGGGGACTGGTCGGGCTGGTCGGGGTCAATCAGCCTCGCGTGACGCTGGACTTCGTGCCGGACGTCGTGGCCGTGCTGCGAGCGGTCGCGATGACCGTCGCGCAGGTACTGGCCACTGTCGGGTTTCTGGGTCTCGTGTACGCCCGCCCGCGTGTGGCTGACCACCCCAGATTCGTCGCACTCGATCGGTTGTTCCTGCAGATCCGCATCGGGACGGCACGCGGTGTGACGATGGCGGTCACTACTCCTGCCCTGCGAACGCCAAGAAATTGGTACTATCTCGCGTACATCGCTGCCGTCGTGCAGCGGCTGGACTGGCGGCCGGAAGATTCGGACGAGACGAGTCTCCTCACAGCGTTGCTGCTGCCAGTCGTGGCGCTCGTCATCGCCAGGTTGACGCGGTCGGACCTGAGGCATCGGTCGATCGGTGCCACGCTTCTGGCGTTCGCGATCCTGCGTGTCTCGATCGGCGGCAGCCTGGCAGCCGAAGCGCTGCACGACCCGTTGTTCTGGGCCGTGGCGGCAGCCGTGGCGTGTGGCGCGTCCATGGCGACTGGCCGCTGGCCGCTGGCGGCGCTGACGGCATCGGCCGTCGCCGGTGCGTCGGCCATGGTTGCGACGCTGCTGCCAGGGTTCGCGGCCGTCGGCGCCACATTCCCCCCCGTTGACATCGGGCTGATCCGACAGTCTTTCGGCGCCCTTACGAGCCAGCTCGGTGTCGTGGCGACCGTGCTGCTGCTGATTCTGTGGATTGACGCGATCGCGATCGGCGGGATTCGAGGTCGCAGCAAGGGGCGAACCGGTGCAGCCGCCAGGGGCGCACTGCTCGCGGCGCTGGCGCTTGTTCTTGCGGGCGCGCTGCCCGGCGGACCAATCGCGGCGGCGGGGGTCGTTTCGCTTGGGATCCTCGTGGGGCTGGCCGAGGCAGGGTCTTCCAGGGAGACTGACACGCCGCCTGTGTGAATCCAGACCTGACGACGCACCGACAGGAGTTTCGCGCCCCGAATGCTACGATGACCGCCACGTGAGACGCGTCGTCCGTTCGGTCAGCCGTGTGGCGTCCGCCCTGGTGTGCGGCGGGGCCATCGCCGCGCTCGTGATGGTGCTGGGGACTCGCGATCTCGAGACCTACGAGCACGCGTTCTTCTCGCTGGATCGTGGCACGGCGGTCCAGTCCGTCCACGTGCTTGGACATCCGGTCTACACACTGGCGATTGGTCTCGGGGTGCTGCCATTGCACGGCAGCCTGGAAGCCTCACCCGCCGCGCTCGCGTCCCCCTACCTGCCGGCGCCACTGACCTATTGGCTCCTGTTGACGATCGCCATAGGCGGGACCGTGCTCGTCATGCGCTACGCGCTCGAACCGCTGTGCGGGCCCCGGGTCTGGTGGCTCGCGCCGGTGCTCGTGTTCTGTGCGGCGCCGATGGTCGATTACACGATCTACAACGATTGGACGGAAACCGCTCTCACCTATTGCGCATCCATCGCGTGCGTGTTTGCACCCCACGCCCTGCTGACCTCCTGGAATGCGACATCGACCTTGCCTCATCGACGTCTCGGCACCCTGTCGATTGCGGGTGTGGTGTGGGGCCTGATCGCCGCGTCGCATCCGGGGTACTGGCCGCTGGTCGCGACCGCCCTCGTGTGCACAGCGGTGTTGACGCTGTGCCGATCGGACTATCCATTTCGCACGAGACTGGCCGCGGTCGGCCTATTGGCCGCCGTGTCGATCGTGGCCATCGCGCCGCAGGCGCCAGATATCACCCGCGAGCTGACGGTGGCCGGCCCAGATGTCGTCATGCGGCGACTCGTCGAAGGTCCACGTGGACGCCTGATTCCGGCCAACCTCTTTCCCTTGACACAGCCGGGTCCGCGTCTGCCATTCACGTATCTGCTGCTCGCCGCCGCGTGCCTCACGGTGGGTCTGGCCTCCGCTCATGCGCATGCCCGGAGGGTGATCGTGGGCAGCGCGCTCCTCTCGATCGCCTTGGGCGTTGCGGCGGCAACGGTCGAACCGGGCTCGTCGATGTATGCGCCGTCGGTGACCTGGGCATTCCGGGATCCCGCGATTGCGTTTGCGGTGCTGGCAGCCGCCGCCGCGGCCGGGGCGCTGCGTACGCCGAATCGCCTGATTGGCGTCATGGGACGTCGACCTGTTGTCGCGGTGCTTCTCCTGGCCGCGCTTCAAGGGCCGGCGTACGCGGCGGGTCTCGTCGTCAGGGGGTTTCCCAACTGGCACGATCATCGTCCGAGGACCCGCGATATGACGCCTCCGGCCGAGCGTGCGGCCCGCCGCGGTCTCGCGCCCGATCGCATCCTTCCAGGTGACCGCGTGGCGCTCTGGCCGGACGCGCGCGCGACGATGCGCAACGGCCGCCGCGCCAGTACCGATCTGGCCGACGCGGGCTACCTCCTCGTCACGGCGTGGACGAAGCAGCGGACGATGCGCGGCGTGGTCGAGCCCAACGATCGGCTGTTCAACCAGGCGATCGACCTTGGCCCTCAGGTCTTGTGCGAGAGCGGCGCGGTCCAGTTCCTGCAGCTCCGCTACCTGCTGATGCCGGCCGATGTCGAGTGCGGGCCATGGACGCGCATTCCCGGAGTGCTGGTCGACGGGTCGCTGACCGCTGGCGTGGTCACGGATCGAGATGATCGCGTCAGGACGCTTCCGCTCGCGCGTGCCGGAGAACTTCGCGACGCGCCGGCCCTGTCCGTGGGCTCCGCACTGCTGCCCGCGCTCGAGCCGATGCCTGGAACGTCGGTGCGGCTTGCATCGAGCCGCATCGAGATCACGATTGACGATCCCTCGGCGGTCGCCGGGGCACTCATGCTACCCGTCGCCTTCGACCCGGCGTGGCACGCCTCGTCAGGGAATGTGCAGAACGTCGGAGGGCTCGTAGCCGTCGTTGGCGTGGATCAACCGCGGGTCACGATCGACTACGTGCCCGACATGGCGGCCGTGCTGCGAGCGGTCTCGATGACCATCGCGCAGCTCGTGACGATTGCCGGGTTCATCGGGCTGCTCTGGGTCGATCCGTCCTGACTTACACGCCGCCGCGAGGCGGGCCGGCAAAACACGGAAACCCCAGCGTGCCGAAGCGTCCGGTGGGCTGTCGCCTCTTGTCGATGAGCAGCAGGCCGCGGCTGCCCTCCAGTTCGACGTAATGTTCCATCAGATACGCGCGAATTCCCGGGTACGGCTTGAAATCGTCGAGCACCGGGTCGTGCGTCGAGTACGCAAACGGCACCGACTGACGCTGCAGGAGTTCGAGGGATTGCTGCTCGCGCTTCGGGTCTGACCGCCACCGTTCGTGCCAGTACAGCTGGCCGCCGGCGATCGGCCGATCGGCGTAGTAGCCAACCTGGAACGGCGTCTGCCCGGTCACGAGCACACGATCGCCTGGCGCCGTGCAGTCGTGCATGTACCGCATCATCACGCGCACCGCGTCGACGTCGTGCTCGCTCCACGTCGATGGGTCGAGCCCGAACACCTCCTCGCGGGGAGCGAAGCCGTCGATCGGCGGTGACGCCGTCAGTTCGGCAAAGACCTCGGGCGCACCCGACGCGAGCCGCCACGGCGTGAAGATATCGGTGCTCCGCGCGAACACGACGGTCGCGACGGCCGTCACGAGCAGCATGGCGAGGACCACAGCCGCGCGCAGCCGCCGCCAAAGGGGCAGGCCTTCGGTGCCGCCCGGCGCCGCGACGAGCCGCGCAGCCAGCGCCGCGGTCAGCGGCGCGACCGCCACGACGTACCCCGGCTCACGAAAGAGACGCCAGTCGACGACGGCCAGCAGTGCGGCGCCCACGAGCACGCCGTACGCCTCTCCACGCACGGGTTCGCTGCCGTGGCGGCTGCGCCAGGCATCGAATCCGGCGGAGAACAGGAGCAGGATGGGCACGAGCAACGCCACCTGCTGCAGCCACATCACCGCGTCCGCGCGCGGCGGCAGCGGCCATCGAAGACTCCTCAACTGCCCCCAGTCGAGCCCGGACGTGTCGTTGACGAAGCCGTCCAGGCCCAGGAGTCGGCGATCGAACACATTGTCGGTCTCGTACTCCCAGCGTCCATCGGCGCCGGGCCCGCGCACCAGGCGTAGCCCGCACTCCCTCGCAAGGCGGTCGCGAGTGGCCGCGTCCACGTGGCCTTCCCATTCGAAGCTCACGACACCGGCCTTCGGTGGCGGAGGCTTCTCGGGTGTCACGGTCCGCATCGGGTTCATCGATAACAGTGACAAATACGGGTTGCTGTACGGGGAGCCAACGGCGTATCGCTCCGAACGCGCTTCGACATACTCACGCAAGCCTTCGCTCGTGGCGACGAGGACGAGCCATGGGAGAAGAAGCGCCACTGCGGTTGCCGCCGAAACCGCGCTCTCGAGAAACGCCGCGCGCACGTCGCGCGAGAATGGCCTCACGAGCCGTGTCAGGACAAAGCCCACCGCGGCCGCGGCCGCCACGTACACACCGTGATCGTGGCGGAACAGGAACGCCGCCACCGTGACGGCGCCGACGAGGGCGGCCCGGCGCGGACCTGGACGATCCATGTATCGCCAGATCACCCAGAGGCCGAGCGGGTACACGAGCAGCTTCGGGTAGTGATACGTGGCGGTCGTGCCCAGGATGGCGAGCGTCAGCGCGAGCATGACGAGCGACGCGGCGATCGACCGCGACGCACGGAGCCCGAGATGAAACGAGATGACGGCGCCGGCCACGATGCCCGCCCACTGCACGACGAACTCGCCGATGAGACGATTGCCGGCGAGCACCTGGCCGACGAGCGACGAGAGCGCGTCCAGCGGCGCGCCCCACTCGAAGAAGTCCCTGTACGGGTGATCGCCGGCCAGCAGGGCGGTCGATTCCCAGAGCGTGTAGAAGTTCGTGTCGTAGATCTGATAGCCGGCGGTCAGCACGAGGATGGCGAGGTTGAGGACGGCGACGAGAAGCAGCAGGCGCGGCTGACGATCGCGGACACCGGACATGGCCATGGGCTACCGCACCGCGGACATCTGCTGCCGATACCAGTTGATGGTCTCGCGCAGTCCCTCCTCGAACGCGACTTCCGCACGGAATCCGAATAACCGCTCGGCGCGGCTGGTATCGAGGCACCGGCGAGGCTGCCCATCCGGTTTGCTCGCGTCCCAGCGAATCTGGCCGGAGAAACCCATCGCCCTGGCGATACGTTGAGCCAGGTCCGAGATCGTGATCTCGAAGCCCGCGCCCAGGTTGACCGGTTCCGGACCATCGTATCTTTCGGTGGCGAGGCGGACCCCACGCGCCGCATCTCCCACGTAGAGGAATTCCCGCGAGGCCTTGCCCGTACCCCAGAGCTCGACGGCCGATTCGCCGGCATCGATGGCGTGCTGGAATTTCGCGATGAGCGCAGGGATCACGTGGGAGGTTGCGGGGTCGAAATTATCGCCGGGCCCGTACAGATTCACGGGGAGAAGATGGATCGCATTCATCCCGTACTGCTGCCGGTAGGCCTGGCCCTGGACCAGCAGCATCTTCTTGGCGAGACCGTAAGGGGCGTTGGTCTCCTCCGGGTAGCCGTCCCAGAGCGTCTCTTCCCTGAAGGGCACGGGCGTGAACTTGGGATACGAGCAGATCGTTCCGAGAATGACCAGCTTCGCCACGCCCGCCAGTCGCGACTCTTCAATGAGCTGGACGCCCATCATGAGGTTGTCGAAGAAAAACAGCCCGGGGTTGTCGCGGTTCGCGCCAATCCCTCCGACTCGTGCAGCGAGGTGCACCACCACGTCTGGACGGGTATCGTGCAGCAGCCGCCGGCAGGCTTCGCGCTGGACGAGGTCGTAGTCCTTCTTGCGGGGGACCACGACGTCCGCGCCGCGCGAGCGCAACTCCTGGACCAGGAACCGGCCCAGAAACCCTGCGCCACCGGTCACGACGACTCGTTTTCGATCGAGATTCATGCCGGGGATGCGACTGCCTGATCGTCGATGGACACTAGCGGCCGACGAGCCGCGAGAGGTGCTTCGTCCACGTGGGCCGCTCTGGAGCGGGCGCATCGCGTTCGCACAACTCCACGATGTCGGTGTCGACCCGGTTGATGTTCTGGAAGAGCACGCAGTGGTGATCCACGCGCATCATCGGATAGAAATGACGATACGCGATCTTGTAGCGAGCCTGGTCGGACTTGCCGTGCTTCTCGATCGTGAGGCTCGCGCAATATTCGGCAATCTCCCTGGCGAACGAGGCTTCGGCGATCCAGACGCCGGAGTTGAGGAAGGGAAACAATTCGCCGGGCGCCACGTCCTGCTCGAAGGGCGGCAGGTCCGCCGGCCAGTTCCTCCGCTCGGCGTTGAAGAGGGCGCGGCAGCCGAACGTCTTGAACGTCTCGACGATCGGACCGAGGTCGTTGGCGAGGATGACATCAGCGGAATCCGCGAGCAGGACATAGTCTTTCGCTTTACCAGCGGCCAGGTGGTCGATGAGCAGCTTGATCTTGAGGTTGTTCTTCCAGTCGGTGATCCCCGAACCGAGGACGGTGACGTCGCTGACCCCGTTGCGCCGCAGGTTCTCCTCGAACAGGCCGAGCCGCTTGTCCTCGTGATTGATCTGGCCCCCGTTGTTGAAGGTGATGATGCTCAGGTTCGGATCGACCCGGGTGTCGATCCTCCACTCCTCTGAGGCGCGCAGCACCGATGGCCACAGCGGAAGCTGTTCGGACTTCCCAGATGCATGAACGAGCATCGGGTACGTGCCGAATCGCTTGTTGAGAATCAGAGGAACGCGCATCTTCGCCATGATCGCCACGGATCCAAGCCTTTTCTGAAATAATACTCCGCAGCTATCACCAATGCTCGTCAAGAATCTGGCCACTGGCAGCCTTCCCAGCGTAATTCACCGAAACGGCAACCCGCCGGAGTGGGAGGATCACTGGCCGCACGTCGTGGCCGAGTTCTTTGCCGAAGAGCGGGAGCCCTGTGAGCCCTGCCCTGAGCTCACGATTCTCACCTGGAGCACGCGTCCGACCAAGAGCCTGGTCGAGCGTTGCCTTGACCGCTGGGGTGTTCCCGCGGTGACGCTCGGCAGGCACCTGCCGGAGTGGCGCAACGACATGAAGCTGTACCTGAACGCCGAGGCGCTCGGCCGCGTGAAGTCAGAGTACGTCATGGCGCTTGATGCCGATGACGTGATCATGGTGTCCAGCCCACGTCATATCCTCTCGGCCTTCAAGGCGTTCGAGTGCGACATCGTATTCAGTACCGAAAAGAACACGTGGCCGCGTATCCCCTTTCTCCTCGAGTTCGACGAACCCGCGTCCGAATCCGCGTACTGCCACCTGAATTCCGGAGCGTGGATCGGAAAGACCGACGCATGCCTGCGTTTCTTTCGAGACTGCCTGAATGAAGACGACGGCGATATCGTGGCCGCACATCCAACCCCCGCCGTCTTCCGCGACGACCAGGGCCGGAC
>CANIBQ010000112.1 GCA_947465645.1 Acidobacteriota bacterium
CGGCTCATGCCGCATGCGTCGATCGGCTCTGACGTCATCGTCGGTTTTCCCGGTGAGGCCGACCGGCACTTTGACGAGCTTGCCGCTCTGCCGTTGAGCTACCTGCATGTGTTTCCGTACTCGGATCGACCCGGCACCGAGGCGTCACGTCGACCGCTGAAGGTCGACGGAACCGTGGTTCGGCAGCGCGGCGCGGTGATTCGCGCGATGGGAGCGGCGATGGCGGTGAGGTTCCGGGGATCGCAGGCAGGCACACAGCGGCGCGCCCTGACCGTCGACGACGGCCGCTCGGCGGTGACCGATAACTACGTCAAGGTCTCGCTCGGCGACCAGCGTCCGCGCAACACGTGGGTGCAGGTCGCTATTTGAGCAGCAGCGCCATCTGCTGCGCCGCGGTCCTGCTGGTCCCGCCTTCGACAATCAACTGACCGCACGCGGCGCGAATGTCCCGTCCCCGGCTCTTGCGCACGGACACCGTCAGATGACGGTCGGCAAGAATCTGCGCAAAACGATCGACGCGATCGTCGGACGGGCGGTCGAACGGTATGCCCGGCGCTGGATTCAGCGGGATCAGATTGACCTTGGCCTTGATTCCAGCGAGAAGTCCGGCAAGGCGTCTGGCGTCCTCAGGTGTGTCGTTGACGCCGTCGAGCATCACGTACTCGAAGGTGATACGGCTCCGCTTCTTGAGGGGAAACCTGCGGCACGCGTCAAGGATCGCCGCCAGCGGGTACTTGCGGTTCGGCGGCACCAGCATCGTCCGCTGCTCGTCCGTCGTCGCATGAAGGGAGACAGCGAGGTTCGGCATCAGCGCCTCGCGGCCGAGCCGCTCGAGACCGGGAACGATCCCCACCGTCGACAGCGTCACCCGCCGCGGAGAAACGGCCAGGCCGTGCTCCGAGTGCAGCATGCGGAGCGCCTTCATCGTCTGTTCGTAGTTGTGCAGCGGCTCGCCCATCCCCATCAGGACGATGTTGAATGGCTTGTCGAGGAGCTGGGTAGCGGCCGCGAGCACGCGGACCTGGCCGGCGATCTCGCCAGCGGTGAGGTTGCGCACCAGTCCCATCTTGCCGGTGAGGCAGAAGCCGCATGCCATCGCGCAGCCCACCTGCGTTGAAATACAGAACGTCATCGCCGGCGTGTCGGGGATGAACACCGACTCGATCCGACGTTCGTCGGCGAGTTCGAGGACGAGCTTCCGGGTTCCGTCGATCGAGAGCTCGTCGCTGACGATGCGCGGCGTGGAGATGGCGAAGTCCTGAGCCAGCCGGGAGCGGAGTGGCCGCGAGAGATCCGTCATGAGATCGAAGTCAGTGACGGCGCGCTTGTGGATCCAGCGGTAGAGCTGGCGTGCGTGAAATCGCTCATGGCCGCTGGCCGCGAGCGACGCTTCCAACTCGTCGAGTTCGAGCCCGGCCAGATCCAGTTGCGGGGTGCTCATGCTATGTCTCGCGTTTTCTGACAGATGCGAGCAGACGATTGTAGCAAACGGCGGGTCGACTCCCCCGGCATTGACGGCTCCGGCTGCCGCGCACGATGAGGATTCGGTATTGCCGGGCACGGCGCTGCGTGCTATGATTGAAACTGTCTTCTAATTCCCTGTCTATCAACGAGTTGCGGTGCTTCTAGGCGAGCCAGTCGAGCAAGCCAATCGAGCCCCGTGACGCGCTGGCAGGCGCGGCCCCTCAAACGCATCCGGTGCCTCAATCAGTGATCGTCCGCGACGTGCTTCCGAACGGTCTCCGGCTCCTTACGGAGCGGATGCCGCATGTGCGCTCGGTCAGTATCGGTGTCTGGCTCGCGCGCGGTTCCCGCCACGAGCCGGCCGAGCAGGGCGGCATCGCCCACTTCGTTGAGCACATGCTCTTCAAGGGCACGGCGAACCGCAGCGCCGAAGACATCGCGCAGGCGATTGATTCCATCGGCGGGCAGATGGACGCGTTCACGGCGAAGGAGTACGCGAGCTACTACATCAAGGTGCTTGACGAACATCTCCCGCTCGCGGTGGAGGTGCTGGCCGATATCGTGATGCGCCCCGCCTTCAGCGCTGACGACATCTCGCGCGAGAAGAAGGTCGTGCTCGAGGAGATCAAGATGGTCGAGGACACGCCCGACGATCTGGTCCACGAGCTTTTCACCGAAAGCTTCTGGGCTGGTCATCCGCTCGGGCGGCCGATCCTGGGTACCCCCGATACCGTGTCGGCCCTCACCGTTGAGGGGCTGCGCGACTACTTTACGTCCACCTACTCCTCTCCGAATCTGATCGTCGCCGCGGTCGGCAACATCGAGCATGCGCGCGTGCGCGAGTTGATCGAGCGGACATTCGAGGCGCTGCCGCGACAGAACGCGCCACTGAACGACGCACCGCCGACGGTGGTGCCGAAGATCCTGATCCGCAACAAGGAGCTCGAGCAGAGTCATGTCTGCCTCGGCACGAGCGGCTACCCGCAGGACCACGCGGATCGTTACTCCAGCTACGTGCTGAACACGATTCTGGGCGGCTCCATGAGCTCGCGCCTGTTCCAGAATGTCCGGGAGAAACGCGGTCTCGCCTACGCCGTCTTCAGCGGGCTGAGCGCGTATCGGGATACCGGCTCGATGACCATCTACGCCGGCTGCGCCAACACGGCGGTGGCCGAGTTGATTGACGTGGTCGTCGCGGAGATCCGGCGGATGAAGGATGAGCCGCTGCCGGCTGCGGAGCTGCAGCGGGCCAAGGATCATCTCAAGGGCAGCCTGATGCTGAACCTCGAGAGCACCTCGAGCCGCATGTCTCACTTGGCCCGCCAGGAAATCTACTTCGACCGGCAGTTCGGTCTCGACGAGACGCTCGAAGGCGTCGAGCGGGTGACCGTGGAAGACATCCAGCGTGTCGGGCGGGATCTCTTCTCGGATCGCGCGCTCGCGGCCACGGTGCTCGGCGCGGTCAACGGGCTGCAGATTCCCCAGGAGCGCCTGGCACTCGGATGATCACGCGGTACACGCACCCCGACATGGGTCGCATCTGGAGCGACCAGCGGCGATACGAAACCTGGTTGCAGGTGGAGCTCGCCGCGGTCGAGGCGATGGCCCGCGCGGGAATCGTGCCTGCCGAGGCCGCCCGCGATATCCGGGCCAAAGCCGCGTTCGACATCGATCGCATCGAGGCGATCGAGCAGGTCACCCAGCACGACGTCATCGCTTTTACCACCGCGGTTGCCGAGCATGTCGGTCCTTCCGCGCGGTGGCTCCACTTCGGCCTCACCTCGTCGGACGTGATCGACACTGCCCAGGCGCTGCAGATGCGCGACGCGTGCGGCCTGATCCTCAAGGGACTCGCCGGCCTGCTTGAGGCCGTCCGGGCCCGCGCCGAGGAACACCGGCGCACGCCGATGATCGGCCGCACCCACGGCGTGCACGCGGAGCCGATGACGTTCGGGGTGAAGCTGGCGCTCTGGCACGCCGAGCTGCAGCGTGACGTCGTCCGCATCGAGCGCGCGCGCGACGGAATCTCCGTCGGCATGCTCTCGGGCGCGGTTGGCGTGTTCGCGCACCTCCCCCCGTCGATCGAGGCGGACGTTTGCCGGAGCCTTGGACTCGCGCCGGCGCCGGTGGCGTCGCAGGTCATCCAGCGCGACCGCCATGCGGAGCTGTTGACGGCGATGGCGATCACCGGCTCGTCGCTGGAGAAGTTCGCGCTCGAAGTGCGTGGCCTGCAGAAGACCGAGATCGGCGAGGTCGAGGAACCGTTCGCCAAGGGGCAGAAGGGCTCGTCGGCGATGCCGCACAAGCGCAACCCGATCGCCTGCGAGCAGATCGTCGGCTTGGCGCGCCTGCTGCGCGGCAATGCCCACGCCGCGCTGGAGAACAACGCGCTCTGGCACGAGCGGGACATCTCCCACTCGTCGGTGGAGCGGGTGATCCTGCCCGACACCTTCATCGCGCTCGACCACATGCTGCGCCGGTTTACCCGCGTCGTCGCGGGCATGGTGGTCTACCCGGACCGGATGCGCGAGAACCTGGAGCGATCCCGCGGCGTGGTGTTTTCCGGCACGGTGCTGCTGGAGCTGGCGCGGCGCGGTGTCTCACGCGAACAGGCCTACGAATGGGTCCAGCGCAACGCCATGCGCGCCTTCCACGAACAGCGCGACTTCAAGGCGCTGTTGCTGGCGGATGCCGAGCTCACCGCGGTGCTGCCGCCGGCGGACATTGAGCAGGCGTTTGATCTCGACGAGCAACTGCAGCACGTCGACCATATCTTCGATCGTGTCTTTCAAGAGGTCACAGCCTGATGCGTGCGCGTGTGTTCGTTACCCTGAAGCAATCGGTGTTCGACCCGCAGGGACAAACGGTGACCGATGCGCTGCACACGCTCGGCTACGCCGCCGTGCGGGACGTCCGGCAGGGCAAGTACTTCGAACTGGAAATCGATGCGGCAACGGCCGATGAGGCGCGCCGGCTGGCCTCGGAGGCGGCCGAGAAGCTCCTCTCCAACCCCGTCATCGAAAGCTACCGGATCGAGATATGAAGTTTGCCGTGGTCGTTTTTCCCGGCTCCAATTGCGATCACGACGCGCACTACGCGGCGAAACACGTGCTTGGCCAGGAGGCGGCGTTCGTGTGGCACAAGGACGAGAGCCTCGGCGGTGCCGACGTCGTGGTGCTGCCGGGTGGCTTCGCGCACGGCGACTATCTCCGCACCGGCGCGATCGCGCGTTTCTCGCCGATCATGAAAGAGGTCACGCGCTTTGCCGCGGCCGGTGGCCCGGTACTCGGTATCTGCAACGGCTTCCAGGTGCTGCTCGAGGCGGGACTGCTGCCGGGGGCGATGCTGCGCAATCGCAGCGTCCGGTTCCAGTGCGAGCACGTCCACGTCAAGGTCGAACAGACCGATACGCCGTTCACGGCCGCCTGCACATCCGGCCAGGTACTGCGCATTCCGATCGCGCACGGTGAGGGCAACTACTACGCCGAGCCTGACGTGATCGCGCGGCTCGAGCAGAATCAGCAGGTCGTGTTCCGCTACGCGACCGCCGACGGCCGGGTCACAGACGAGGCGAATCCGAACGGCTCCGCGAGCAATATCGCCGGGCTGTGCAATGACGCGCGTAACGTTGTCGGGCTGATGCCGCACCCCGAGCGCGCCTGTGAACTGGCGGTAGGCAGCGCCGACGGGCTCGTGCTCTTCGAATCGGTGGTCAAGGCGGTCACCGAGGGCGCGTTTGTGGCGGCCAGATGACGATGACCCCTGACGTCCTGGAGCGCCACGGCCTCGCCACTGACGAGTATCAGCGCATTGTCGAGATGCTCGGTCGCGAGCCAACGTTGACCGAGCTCGGTATTTTTTCGGTGATGTGGTCGGAACACTGCAGCTACAAGAGCTCGCGCGTGCATCTGAAAACCCTGCCGACGACCGGCAAGCGGGTGTTGCAGGGACCTGGCGAGAACGCCGGCGCCGTCGACATCGGCGACGGCCTCGCGGCGGTCTTCAAGATCGAGTCCCACAACCACCCGTCGTTCATCGAGCCCTACCAGGGCGCGGCCACCGGGGTCGGCGGCATCATCCGCGACATCTTCACCATGGGCGCCCGGCCGATCGCGCTGCTGAACTCCCTGCGGTTCGGCTCGCTGGAGTCGCCGCTCGTCCGCCGCACCTTCTCAGGGGTCGTCGCCGGCATCGCCGGCTACGGCAACAGCATCGGCATCCCCACCGTGGGTGGCGAGATCGGCTTCGACGAGAGCTACACCGGGAACCCACTGGTCAACGTGTTCTGCCTGGGTATCTCGAAGGCGGACGAGATCATCAAGGGCACCGCATCGGGCGCCGGGAACGCGGTGTACTACGTCGGCGCGAAGACCGGTCGCGACGGCATCCATGGCGCGACCATGGCCTCGGCTGAGTTCGACGACAAGTCCGCTGAGAAGCGACCCGCCGTGCAGGTCGGTGATCCGTTCATGGAAAAACTTCTGCTCGAGGCGTGCCTCGAGGTGATGAAGACTGACGCGCTCGTCGGTATCCAGGACATGGGCGCGGCCGGACTCACGTCTTCGAGCTGTGAGATGGCGTCGCGCGGCGGCGCCGGGATCGAGATCGAGGTGTCGCTCGTGCCGCAGCGGGAGAGCGGCATGAACGCCTACGAAATCATGCTCTCCGAGTCGCAGGAGCGGATGCTGCTTGTCGTCAAGAAGGGGCGCGAACGGGATGTCGAGCGGATCTTCGACAAGTGGGACCTGCACGCTGTCCGGATCGGCGAAGTGACCACGGATGGCCGGGTGCGGGTGAAGGAGCGCGGCACGGTCGTCGCCGAGATCCCCGCCACCGCCCTGACCGATGACGCGCCGAAGTATCGCCGGCCGATGGCCGAACCGGCCTACCTGAAGGAAGCGCAGCAGCTGTCGCTCGCGGAACTCGGGACACCGTTGTCGCCGCCAGAGATCTTCGCGCGGCTGTTGGCCTCGCCGAACATTGCCAGCAAACGCTGGGTGTACCGCCAGTACGATCACATGGTACGGACCAACACGCTCGTGATGCCCGGCATGGGTGCCGGCGTGGTTCGCATCAAGGGAACAGACCGGGCGCTGGCGCTTGCCACCGACTGCAACAGCCGGTTCGTCTACCTCGACCCGTATGCCGGCGCGCAGCTCGCCGTCGCCGAGGCGTCCCGCAACGTTGCCTGTGCCGGTGCGCTGCCGATCGGCGCGACCAATTGCCTCAATTTCGGCAATCCGCAGCGCCCCGAGATCATGTGGCAGTTCGCCCGCGCTGTTGAGGGGATGGGCGCCGCCTGCCGAGCGCTCGACATTCCCATCACGGGCGGCAACGTGAGCCTCTACAACGAGACCGACGGCAGCGGGGTGCTGCCGACGCCGGTGCTGGGTGTCGTCGGTCTGATCGAGAAGGCGGACACCGCCGTGCGCCGCGCCTTCCGCAGCGCGGACGACGTCATCATCCTGCTGGGGGAGACGCGGGCCGAACTGGGCGGCAGCGAGTATCTGAAGGTGATGCACGGCCTCATCCGCGGCGTGCCGCCGGCCCTCGACCTTGCGCGCGAAGCGGCGCTGCAGCGCGTCCTGGTGGAAGGGGCGGCCGCCGGCGTGATTCGCTCTGCCCACGACTGCGCCGAGGGTGGACTGGCCGTGACCGTGGCCGAATGCTGCTTCGACTCGAACCTTGGGGCCGTGGTCGATGTGAACTCGGTCCTGAGTGATCCGGCGCCGTTCGAGGCCGTGACGACGCTCTTCAGCGAGTCCGCGTCGCGCGTGGTCGTTTCGGTGAGCAGCGACCGCGTTGGCGACCTTCTCGCGCTGGCGAGCCGTGAGCGCGTACCGGCAACGCGTCTCGGCATTGTCGGCGGCGCATCGATCCGGATTGCGATCGACGGTGTGGCCGTGATCGACGTGCCGCTGGCCGTGGCGGAAGAGCTCTGGGCGACGGCAATCGAACGCTATTTCGAGTCCGCGCGGGCAACTGCCTGACGCCGTACACTGACAGGACGCTGATGTTCGATAAATTCAGGGACGAGTGCGGTGTATTCGGAATCTTCGGTCACCCAGAGGCCTCGAACCTGACCTACCTCGGCCTCTATGCTCTTCAGCACCGCGGGCAGGAGAGCGCCGGCATCGCCGCCTCCGCCGGCGGGCAGATTCGCCATTCGAAGGCGATGGGCTACGTCAATGAAGCGTTCAACGGCGAGGAGCTGTCGAAGCTCCAGGGCTCGCTGGCGATCGGCCATGTCCGCTATTCCACCGCCGGCGAGAGCCGGCTGGCGAACGCGCAGCCGATCGTCATCGACAGCGTCCACGGCCAGTTTGCGATCGGGCACAACGGGAACCTGGTCAACGCCGGCGAGCTGCGGGACGCGCTGGTCCGGACCGGTGCCATCTTTCAGACCAACAGTGATACCGAAGTCGTCGTGCACCTCTTTGCGCGGGCGCGCACCGAAGGCGCTGAGACGGCCATCATCGAGGCGATCTCCCAGGTTCGCGGCGCGTTTTCGTTCGTGATGATGACGAAAGACCGGGTGATTGGCGCGCGTGATCCGTATGGCTTCCGGCCGCTGGCCCTCGGCAAGCTTGGCGACGCGTGGGTGATCTGCTCGGAAACGTGCGCGATGGACCTGATCGGCGCCACTTACGTGCGCGACGTCGAACCCGGTGAGGTGGTGATCGCCAGCGCCGCCGGGCTGAAGTCGATCAAGCCGTTCGGCGTGCAGCCGCCGTCTCAGCAATGCGTGTTCGAGCACGTCTATTTCGCCCGTCCGGACAGCTATGTGTTCGGCGAGAGTGTGAACGAGGTGCGGACCGAGCTCGGGCGCCGGCTCGCCGGCGAGTCGCCGGCGACCGCCGACGTCGTCGTCCCGATTCCTGATTCGGGTGTCTGCGCTGCGGTCGGCTTCGCGGAAGCGTCGGGCATCCCGATGCGCATGGGGCTGATCCGCAACCACTACGTCGGCCGCACGTTCATTCAGCCGCAGCAGTCGATCCGGCACTTCGGCGTGCGCGTCAAGCTCAACACGGTGCGCAGCATCCTCGAAGGCAAGCGGGTGGTGCTGGTCGACGATTCCATCGTGCGTGGCACGACGAGCCGGAAGATTGTCCGGATGGTCCGCAGCGCCGGCGCGCGCGAGGTGCACATGCGCGTCAGTTGTCCGCCGACGATTTCGCCGTGCTTCTACGGAGTCGACACGCCGAGACGGTCCGAGCTCATCGGTGCGACGCACACGCTGGAGGAGATCCGGAAGTATCTCGATGCCGACAGCGTCGCGTATCTCAGCCTCGACGGACTGACCGGCAGCGTTCGCGGTGGCAACTCGAAGTACTGCACGTCGTGCTACACCGGCAAGTACCCGGTCGCGTTTCCGCGCGATGAAACGGCCTACCTCCAGATGGCGCTGAAGCTCAATGGCGATGCGCCGGCCGACGTGCAGCCCGTCGTGCTTCACACCCGCGTCGAGAAAGACTCCGTTACCAGCTGACGCCGTGACATCCCGCCTGTCGCTCCTGACCGCCGCTGTGCTCGCGCTTTTCTGCGCGGCGTCTGCCGATCGGACGACCGCGTCCGCGCAAGCCGGGCCGGACCTCACGGTCACGGTTGGCCATCTCGCCAGTCTCGACTACGCCACCCGGCTGAACGCCGCCCGCCTCGTCCGGCGGGTGCCGGCGGCCGCTGCCGTCGCTGCCCTGACGACGGCCGTTCATGAGTCCTCCGACCAGTTCGTTCGCTACCGGGCCCTGGTACTTCTCACCGGCTTTACGGATCGTGCCACGCCTGAACTGATGCGTGGCCTGATCGGCGACCATAACGACCGCGTCCGCGAAGTCGCGTATCGCTGGCTCGAACAGCACCCGGATCCCATGCTCGCGCCCACTCTTCTTGCGGCGCTCGGTGCTGAACAAGCGGAGTTCGTGCGCCCGGCGCTGGTAAGGGCACTGGTGGTGCTCGGCAACGACCTGGCGGTGCAGCGCGCCCTGCTCGCCGAAACCGGGCGTGGGCTCGATTTGTTCCGCAGCGCCGTTATCGACGCGCTGGGTCAGGCGCGGGCGCAGTGGTCGGTGCCCGTTCTGACGGAGGCGCTGAGGGTTGACGGCCCGCTGCAGGACGACGTCGTCATGGCGCTTGGCAGGATTGGCGATCAGCCGTCACTGGCCCCGATCAGCGCGCTGCCAGCGGTGCCGCAGGACACCGCGATGGCCGCGCTCGCGGCGCGGTGCCTGCTCGGCGACGACTGTCCTGCGCGTATCGTTGCGCTGTCGCAGGCTGTCAACTCGCGCCTGGCCAGAGGTGACACCGTCCGGGCCGGCGTATCCGCACTCTCCGCCCTGGCCGTCGCCTCCGACGAAGGGCTGGCCGCCCTGGACGCGCTGCTCTCCAACAGCGTGATCCACGACGACGTGGTCGGCGGCATCGGCGGAGCGGCGCTCCGCAATCCGGCGCGGCTGCTCGCATGGCTCGACCTGGCCGGTGCGATGCCGCGGGAACGGATGATTGCCGCACTGCGTGAGGCGTTCGAGCGCTTCGAGGAAGATTACGAAGAGGAACAGTTCTTTGCCGCGGCGCGGGCGGCCTACTGGACGGCCCCGGATGGATCACCGACGCGGACGCTGATGGCGGGCCTGATCGACACACTGGATTTCTGATGGATTACAAGACCGCTGGTGTCAACATCGACGCCGGCAACGAGGCCGTCCGCCGGATCAGGGGCCTGGCGCGCTCGACCTTCACCGAAGGCGTCCTCTCCGACATCGGATCGTTCGGCGGCCTGTTCCGGATCGAGCCGGGCCGTTTCCGGGAGACGGTGCTCGTCTCGAGCGCTGACGGTGTCGGCACGAAACTGAAGCTGGCGTTCCTGACCGACCGCCACGCGACGGTCGGCATCGATCTCGTGAACCACTGCGTCAACGACATCCTGGTGCAGGGTGCGGAGCCGTTGTTCTTCCTGGACTACCTGTCGACCGGGCGACTGTCGCCCGATGTCGCCGAAGCCATTGTTGGCGGGATGGCATCCGCCTGCCGCGAGAACGGTTGCGCCCTTCTTGGGGGGGAGACCGCGGAGATGCCCGGCTTCTATGCCGACGGCGAGTACGATCTCGCCGGCTTCATCGTCGGCGCCGTCGATCGGTCGAAGCTGATTACCGGACGCACGATCACGGTCGGGGACGTCCTGGTCGGCGTCCCATCGTCTGGCCTGCATACCAATGGCTACTCGCTGGCGCGGCGCATTGTCTTCGACCATCTGAAGATGGATGTCGGCGCCCATGTGCCGGAGCTGGGACGCACCATCGGCGAGGCGCTGCTGGAGCCGCACCGGTCCTACCTGCCCTTGATTCGGCCGCTGCTCGACAGCGGTCGCATCAAGGGGATGGCACACATCACCGGAGGAGGGATCACCGAGAACCTGCCGCGCGTGCTGCCGCACGGTACTGCGGCCGAGGTCGACGCATCGGCCTGGCCGGTGCCTCCTCTCTTTCAGTGGCTGCAGCGCAGCGGCGAGGTACCGGCCGACGACATGTACCGGACCTTCAACATGGGCATCGGTCTGATCGTCGTGGTTGCACGCGAGCGCGCCGAGCAACTGATCGAGGAGCTCGCGGCCCGTGGCGGGCGCGATGCCCGCGTCATCGGCGACGTGGTGCCGGGGGAGCCGCCGTCGGTGACCTACAAGAACCTGCCGTGAACCCTGTTCTCGGAGTCCTGATCTCCGGGCGCGGCAGCAACCTGCAGGCCCTCATCGATGCAATCGGTGACGGGCGGCTCGAGGCCTCGATCGCGGTCGTGATCTCCAATCAGCAAGGCGTGGCCGGGCTGGAACGGGCGCGGCGTGCCGGCATCGAGACGCTCTGTCTCAGCCATCGAGGGTGGCCAACGCGCGATGACTTCGACCGCGCTCTCGTCCGGGAGCTGCAGGCGCGCAGGGTTGGCCTCGTGTGTCTGGCCGGCTTCATGCGCCTGGTCGGTCAGCCGTTGCTCGAGGCGTACCCCAACGCCATCGTCAATATTCACCCCTCCCTGCTCCCGACATTTCCCGGCGTCGATGCGCAGCGCCAGGCGATCGCGCATGGCGCCAAGGTCAGCGGTGTGACCGTTCACCTGGTGAATGCCGAGCTCGACGGCGGTCCGATTGTGCTGCAGCGCAGCGTGCCGATCCACGACGATGACACGGTGGTGACGCTGGCGGCACGCATCCTCGTCGTGGAACATCGCGTGTATCCCGAGGCGGTGCAGTTGCTGTTGAGCGGTGGTTGGCAGATCGACGGACGACGGTTTCTCAGATCTCCGACTGCCGACGCAGGGTCACGATAGCGACCTCAGGCGGACAATTGATCCGGACCGGCACATAGACGGTGCCGACGCCGCGGCTCACGAAGATCGACGTATTCTCGCGCCCGCCGACGCCAGCGACGACCGGAAAATTGCGGCGTGCGATCGCGCCGAAGCCGGGCAGGACGACCTGGCCGCCGTGGGTATGGCCCGACAGCATCGCCGGGATGTCGAGGGCGGCCGCTTCGGCGAGGCGCCTCGGGTCGTGGGCGAGCAGGAGCACGGTGTCCGTGGCGCGGCTCAGGACGCGGGCGATGTCCTCAGGCCGTCTCGTCCAGAAGCGGATTCCCGCCAGTTCCAACCCCTCTCCCAGAATCTCCAGCCGCGTGCGCGTATCGCGCAGCACGGTGATGCGCTTGGCGGAGAGCGCGGCCGGCACGTCGCGGTCGTTGTCGTGGTTGCCAAGGATCGCGAACACGCCGTGCGGGGCCGCCAGCGGCGCCAGCAGCTCGGCCACCGGACCGACATACTCGCGAGCGCCCCACGTGACGTAGTCCCCGCCGAGCACGATGAGATCGGGGCGTGCGGCGTTGACCAGGTCGACCGCACGCTGGACATCGTCTGCGGAGACGAACTGGCTGTGGTGGATGTCAGTGATCAGGCCGATGCGCAGGCCGTCGAGTGCCGGTGCGAGACCGGACACAGGGAGATCCGCAGCCGTCACGCCGAGGTGGTGTCGCTCGTATCCGACGCCGTAAGCGCCGGCGCCGGTGACCGCGCCGATCGTCGTGGCGACCGCGCCCTTGATCGCTGCGCGTCGCGTGAGCCTCATAGCGGGGTTGTATAGTAACGGCTCATGGACCTCTATGGCGAGTTGACCTGGCGGGGGCTCGTGTACGACGCCACCGAGGGGCTCCGCGACGTGCTGGCACGAGAGACTCTGACCCTGTACAGCGGCTTCGATCCCACAGCGGCGAGCCTGCATGTCGGCCATCTGCTACCGATCATGACGCTCGCCCGGGCCCAGCGCTTCGGCCATGCTCCGATTGCACTGGTCGGCGGCGGCACCGGGTTGATTGGCGATCCAAGCGGCAAGAGCGCGGAGCGCACGCTGCAGACGCCGGAGCAGGTCGAAGCCAACGTGGAAGGAATCCGCCCGCAGCTTGCACGGTTCCTCGACTTCGACACGTCGTCGGCGCCGGCGCGCCTGGTGAACAACGCGGAATGGCTCACGACGCTGAGCGCGATCGACTTCATGCGCGATGTCGGCAAGTTCTTCACCGTCAACGCCATGTTGGCGAAGGAATCGGTGAAGCGCCGCATCGACAGCGAGGACGGCATCTCCTACACCGAGTTCAGCTACTCACTGCTGCAGGCCTACGACTTCCTGGTCCTGCACGATCGCTTCGCCTGCACGCTCCAGATCGGCGGCAGCGATCAGTGGGGCAACATCACGGCCGGTATGGATCTGGTGCGGCGTCTCAGGGGCGGCAAAACGCACGGCCTCGTGATGCCGCTGCTGACCACCGCTTCCGGCGCGAAGTTCGGCAAGACCGAAGGCGGAGCTATCTGGCTCGACCCCGCACGGACGAGCCCGTACGAGTTCTACCAGTTCTGGCTGAATGTCGACGACCGGGATGCGGGGAAGTACCTCAAGTTCTTTACGTTTCTCGACGCGCCGCAGGTGCTCGATCTCGAGACCGCAGGTACTCGCGAGCCCGACCAGCGGCATCCCCAGCGCGAGCTTGCGCGTGAAGTGACCAGACTCGTGCACGGCGACAAGGCCGTCGGGGACGCCGAAGCGGCCGCCGAGAAACTTTTCACCGGTGACGTCTCGGCGATGACCGCCGGCGAGTTACAGCAGGTGTTCGCGAACGTGCCGTCGAAGGCGATTCGCTACGCTGCCGACGGCTGGAAAGTGTCGACGCTCCTGACCGAGGTCGGGTTGACGGCTTCAAACGGTGAAGCTACGCGCCTGATTCGCGGTGGCGGCATCTACGTGAACGATCGGCGCATCACCGACGAGAAAGAGCGTTTGACAGCGGAACAGGGAATCGACGGTCAACTCTTCGTTGTGCGGAAAGGGAAGAAGGACAATTTCCTCATCCGTATCGAGCGGGGTTGACAGACCCGCTGGCGATCCATAGGATCGATAAACCGTCGCGAGGAACTCGGCAGAAGAGCGCCGATGATTTGCTCCAGCAGGATCGGAGCAAATTTTTTGTCCTGGATACGGCCGCTTGTTGACAGGACGAAGGCCTCGACGCTAAGATTGTAACGTTCGCCGACGGGCGCCTGCCCGGCAGTGAAGGTGAGCTCGGTCCTGAAGAACAGACCACCACTGAGACCTCCCGGAGTCGCTTCGTGCGCTTCGGATCGGGTGAAAAAAGGGGTTGACAGCGCAGAAACGCGCTAGTAACCTTAGAAGGTTCCCCTAAAGACGGACGGCATCGTCCGATCGGTGGGGGCCGCCAGGCGAGGCTGCAACGCAGCGCCGGGCGCTTCCGGTTCTTTGAAAACTAGATAGAGCGTGCAACACAACAGCCCGTCAAGTGTCAGCGGGTGACGGCGCTTCTCTGGCTTCGGCTGGGGGATGCGGCGAATCACCTACCAACACAAGTACGGAACAACGCAAGAGCTAAGTCATCAGTTCTCGCGCTAAACAGTTGCGACCTGCTGGGCCTCGAAAGGGGGTTAGCAGGAAACAGCGAATTTAACATGAGAGTTTGATCCTGGCTCAGAATCAACGCTGGCGGCGTGCCTAACACATGCAAGTCGAACGCGGTTGCTCCGCAAGGGGCAACTGAGTGGCGAACGGGTGAGTAACACGTGGGTGACCTACCTTCGAGTGGGGGATAACGTCCCGAAAGGGACGCTAATACCGCATAACATCCTGCCTTTGAACAGGTGGCGATCAAAGCCGGGGACCGCAAGGCCCGGCGCTTGATGAGGGGCCCGCGTCCGATTAGCTAGTTGGTGAGGTAATGGCTCACCAAGGCGACGATCGGTAACCGGCCTGAGAGGGCGGACGGTCACACTGGGACTGAGACACGGCCCAGACTCCTACGGGAGGCAGCAGTGGGGAATTGTTCGCAATGGGCGCAAGCCTGACGACGCAACGCCGCGTGGAGGATGAAGGTCTTCGGA
>CANIBQ010000113.1 GCA_947465645.1 Acidobacteriota bacterium
AGCAGCGGCAGGTTGCGATGGATCTGCACCGTCTCGAGGTACTCGAGCAGGCTCGGCCCGTCGAACCAGGGCGTGCGGTCGCTGCCGGTGATGACGTTGTCGCCTTGCAGCGCGCTCATCGGGATGGCGTGCACGGACGCGCCGGTGAGCAGGTCGCTGAAGTCGTCCTGAATCTTCTCGTAGATGTCGCGGTCGAAATCGACCAGGTCCATCTTGTTGATGGCGAGCACGAAATCGTTGATGCCGAGCAGGCGGGCGATGCGCGCGTGGCGCCGCGACTGCGTCAGCACGCCGTTGCGCGCGTCGACCAGCAGGATGGCGACGTCGGCGGTCGAGGCGCCGGTCGCCATGTTGCGCGTGTACTGCTCGTGGCCGGGCGTGTCGGCGAGGATGAACTTGCGCCGCGCCGTCGCGAAGTAGCGGTAGGCGACGTCGATGGTGATCCCCTGCTCGCGCTCGGCCTTGAGGCCGTCGGTGAAGAGCGAAAAGTCGATCGGGCCGGCGCTCCGGTTCTTCGACGCCTTTTCGACAGCGTGGAGCTGGTCGTCGTAGACCGACTGCGAGTCGTAGAGGAGTCGCCCGATCAGCGTGCTCTTGCCATCGTCAACGCTGCCGGCCGTGCAGATGCGCAGCAGGCCGCTGTTGGTGGCGAGGACGCCGGTGTCGACCGCCATCAGAAATAGCCCTCGCGCTTCTTGATTTCCATCGAGCCGTCCTGGTCGTGGTCGATGATGCGCAACTGGCGTTCCGAGTGCCGGGTGGCGACGAGCTCTTCGATAATCTTCGGCACCGTGTCGGCGTCCGAGCGGATGGCGCCGGTGCAGGGCGAGCAGCCGAGCGAGCGCATGCGGCTCTTGACCAGCTGCGGCTTCTCGCCCGGCATCGTCACGACAAACGGCTGCTCCTGGACGATCAGCGAATTGCCGCGGACGATGACCTCGCGCTCTTTCGCGAAGTAGAGCGGCACGATCGGGATCTGCTCGACGTGGATGTACTGCCAGACGTCGATCTCGGTCCAGTTGGAGAGCGGGAAGACGCGGATGCTTTCGCCGGGGCTGATCTTCGCGTTGAGCAGGTTCCAGAGCTCCGGGCGCTGCCGCTTCGGGTCCCACTGGCCGTTCGGGTCGCGCACCGAGAAGATGCGCTCCTTGGCGCGCGAGCGTTCCTCGTCTCGGCGCGCGCCGCCGAGCGCGGCGTCAAAGTTGCCAGCCTGCAGCGCGTCGAGGAGCGACTTGGTCTTCAGCAGGCCGCAGCAGCGCTGGGTGCCGACCTTGAACGGCTGCGTGCCGTCGGCGATCGCTTCCTCGTTGGTGTGGACGATCAGGCGCGCGCCGACAGACCTGGCCATCTCGTCGCGGAACTCGATCATCTCGCGGAACTTGTAGGTCGTGTCGACGTGGAGGAGCGGAAACGGGATCGGTCCCGGGAAGAACGCCTTCTGCGCCAGGCGCAGCATCACCGATGAGTCCTTGCCGATCGAATAGAGCATGACCGGCCGTTCGAACTCGGCCACCACCTCGCGCAGGATGTGGATGCTCTCGGCCTCGAGGGCGCGGAGGTGGTCGAGCGTCGGCACGGTCGGGGCGTTCGATTCCATGAGTACTGACGACATTTTCTGTTTGGACCGCCGCGGGGGATCTTTCGATCCGCCCACCCTATTTCCGGTTGCGGACCTTGCAGGTCCGCAAACACAAAAGCCCGGGGATTTCGGTCCCCGGGCTCTTCGATCTCGTTGGTGTTGCGGGAGTTAGTCCGTTACCCCAACAGCGCGATCGGCAAGCGCGGAGACCCTGGGGGTCTTCGTACAACAACACGCGCACGGACAGCAGCTGGTGGTGATCACGGACCATGAATTGTCCCTTGCGGTTGCCGGCTAAGTCAAATTGGGGCGTGAGTTACGATGCACTGACATGCAGCGAAGGATTTGGATGGCGGTGGCCTGCCTCGCGGCAGCCTGTGGCGGTGGCACACCCGCGGCTCCCCCGGCGAACACCGCCAGCGCCCCGGCGAGCTCAGCCGAGCGGCCGATCCGGCGTCCTTCGCCACAGATCGAGACGACATCCGATGTCAGCGGGGTGAGCGCCAACGGGGGGATCGCTCGCCTGACCGTTCGCGTAACCCTGCCGCCAGACCTGCACGTGCAGGCCAACAAGCCCCGCGACCCTGCGCTCATTCCGACGGAACTCACGGTCGCCGCGCCCGCGGGCTTTACCGTCGTCGACATCACGTATCCGGAGCCGGTCGATTTCAACCAGGCTGGCGCGTCGCAGCCGCTTGCCGTCTACCCGAACGTCTTCGATATCGTTGTGCGATTGCAGGTCCCGTCCGGGGCCGGGGCCACCACGCCTGTCGCCGGGTCGCTGCGCTATCAGGCCTGCAACGACGTGCTCTGCTTTGCGCCGGCCAACGCCGTGGCGAGCTGGCTCCTGACGATTCCGGGCGCCTGACGTGCTGACAAAGAAATCGAAGTACGGGCTGAAGGCTGTGCTCTATCTCGCGGCGCAGGATGCGGGGCGTGGCCCGGTGCTCGTCTCGGAGCTCGCGGAGAGCCAGCGCATTCCGAAAAAATTTCTCGAGAGCATCCTGCTCGATCTCAAGCGCTTCGGCCTGCTCCAGAGCAAGAAGGGAAAGGGCGGCGGCTACTTTCTCAGCCGCCCGCCCGAGCAGGTCACCGTCGGCCAGGTGGTGCGCGCGCTCGGCGGGCCGCTTGCGCTGGTCCCCTGCGTGAGCCAGACCGCCTACGCACGTTGCGAAGAATGCGTCGATGAAGAGACGTGCGGCGTCCGCAAGGCGATGAAGGAAGTGCGTGACGCCACTGCGCAAATACTTGATAACACAACGCTTGCTGGTCTGAACGCCCTGTCGTCAACTAAATCAGCCATTAATCTATAGTCTCGGTAGACTAATCGGGTTATTCTCGCCCGGTTCGTCATGGCCGACCCTCATCTCATAGCGCTGGTTGGGATCACCCTGCTGGCGGCGATCGTCAACGGTGCCCTTGGTTACGGGTTCTCGTCGATCACCGTGCCGGTGGCACTGCTGTTCATGGCGAACCGCGTCCTCAATCCGGCCCTCGTGCTGATCGAGGTTGTGCTCAACGCCTACGTCCTCTGGAATAACCGCGACGCCTTCTCGACCACGTGGCGGCGTGTCATGCCGATGGTCATCGGCCTGGTGCCGGGCGTCATCATCGGCACGGCGATCGTCGCGCAGGTGAATCCTGGCTGGCTCCGCTTCAACACGTTCCTGATCCTGCTGCCGCTGATCCTGCTGCAGGCAGCGGGATACCGGCGGCCGATTAAGTCCGAGCGGCCGGCGCTGCTCGTCTTTGGCGGCGGCCTCGGCGTGCTCTACTCGGTGACGACGATCTCCGGGCCGCCCCTGGCGATCATGCTGAACAACCAGGGGCTGGCGAAGAAGGACTTCCGCGCCGCCCTCGGCGTCGTCCGGCTCGCCGAGTCGTCGATGACGGCGGTCGCCTATGCCTACGCGGGCCTGTTCACGATGCAGAGCATCGAGCTCATTCCGTGGATCGTGCCGAGCATCATGATTGGCGTGCCGATCGGCGCCTTCCTGATCCGCCATGTCAACTCCGAGACGTTCCGGCGCGTCTGCATGAGTTTCGACGCGTGGATTGTCGCGTTCGGCGTCTCACGTCTCCTGCAGGAACTCGGTCTCGTCGCCGGCCCTGCGGCGTACGCCGTGCTTGTCGCCACAGCGTTGTTCGATACCTGGCTCCTGTACCGCTTCTTCCACGCACCGATCAGCGCCGAGGCCGCGCCTGGCGAGCCGGCCATCGACGCGACCCGCACCGTGCCATGACGCCTCACCCGTTCCGCATCAGATCGCTGGCGGCGGCGTTGGCGGTGACCGCCATCGCCAGCAGCGTGGCCGCGCAGAACGCCGCACCGGCGGCGACGCCCGCCCCGCCCGTGACCGCCGGCTTCCAGGACGGTTTCTTCGTGCAGACCGCCAACGGCGACAACCGGCTGCTGTTCGGGCTGGTCCTGCAGACCGACGGCCGGTTCTCGACCGACGAGCCGACGCCGATCACCAACACCCTCGTGCTACGCAAAGTGCGCCCGACCTTCTCCGGCCGGGTCGCCCGGTATTTCGACTTCAAGGTGATGCCGGACTTCGGCAACGGCACGGCGGCGATCCTTGACGCGTACTTCGATATCCGGTTCTCGCCGAAATTCCGCGTGCGGAGCGGCAAGGACAAGACGCCGGTCGGCTACGAGCTGCTGATCGGCGATGGGTTTGTCCTGCTTCCGGAGCGGTCGCTTGCCTCTGGCCTGGTGCCGAACCGGGATGTCGGCATTGCGGCGCAGGGTGACCTGAGCCCGACGTTCTTCTACGCCGCCGGCGTGTTCAATGGCGTCCCCGACGGGGCGAGCTCGGCCACCGATGTTGATACCAACAACGGGAAAGACGTGGCCGGGCGAATCGTCGTGCAGCCGTTCCGGAGATCGGCCAACAACACCGGCGCCCTGAGCGGCCTTGGCTTCCAGCTTGGCGGGTCAACCGGGAAACAGACCGGAGCCCTGCCATCGTTCAGAACATCGGTCGGCCAGACCTGGTTCTCGTATGCGACCGGCGCCACCGCGAATGGCAGACGCACGCGGGTCACGCCGGCGTTCTTCTACTACTACAAGGCGTTCGGCCTGTTCGGCGAGTACGTCCGATCGACACAGAATGTGACACGCGCGACGGCGACGCGCGAGTTCACCAACACCGGCTGGGACGTGACCGCGTCGTTCCTGCTGACGGGCGAAACGGCCGGCACTGGCTACACGCGACCGCGGAACCCGTTCGAGCCGCCAGCGGGAAAGTGGGGCGCACTCCAGTTCGTCACGCGTTACTCGACGGTCAACCTTGACGACGAGATCGTCTCGTCGGCGTTTGCGGCCGCACGAGCCGCCGACACCGCGACGCAGTTCACCGTCGGCGTCAACTGGTACCCGGTCGCCTACGTGAAGTACTACGCGACTTACGAGCGCACGGCGTTCGACGGCGGCGTGGCTCCGGCCCGCCCCGTTGAGAACGTCATCCTGTTTCGCATCCAGCTCGGTTTCTGAGGCACAGGAGGCCACCTGGGCCCCGCTCCAAGTTCAATAGCCCGGATCCGCGAAACCAAGAAACCGGGCGTTGCCCCCGGTTCCGTTAAGCACTTTCCTCGAATTACCGAGAAATTTCTGAAGAACACGGCTGGATCGGGTCTTGCTCAAGTGCCTCCGCTATCCCTGCGGAGTGCGGCCCCCTCGCAGGCACCAAAGCTTTCGGATTCCGTCGGGCTGCGCGTTTATTTCGGGTTGTGATATTTTCTCGCGGGCGATCCGTCGCTCCCGCTCTCATTCGGTCGTTTCATTCGTTCGTCAGTTCGTTCGTGCGATCACAACGGAACTAGGAGGTTAGTCGATGCGTAAGTTCGCGAAGCTCGGGATTGCTCTGATGGCGGTCCTGGTTCTCACGCCCTCGCTGGCTTGGGCTCAGGCAGGTATCCAGGGCACGGTGAAAGACTCGTCGGGCGCAGTGCTGCCCGGCGTGACGGTTGAAGCGGCAAGTCCCGCTCTTATCGAAAAAGTCCGTACTGCCGTGACCGACGGCAACGGGCGTTATCAGATCGTTGATCTTCGTCCCGGCACTTATTCCGTGACTTTCACGCTCGCGGGTTTCAACACCGTCAAGCGCGACGGCGTGCAGTTGGCGGGTTCGGCGTCGGCCTCGGTGGATGCGGACCTTCGCGTCGGCGCACTCGAGGAGACGATCACGGTGACCGGCGAAGCGCCGGTGGTCGACACGACCAGCGTGACCAAGCAGCAGGTGCTGAGCTCGGACACGGTCAACGCGCTGCCGAGCGCGCGCAACTACTTCGGTCTGGCCCGCATGATTCCGGGCACCAGCGGTGGTGGTAACGACGTCGGCGGTTCGCTGATTCAGGACGTCGGCCAGAGCGTCACGGTGCACGGGTCGAAGAGCACCGACCAGCGCGTGACGGCCAACGGCGTGAACACGATGACGCTGCAGGCCGGTGGCAACATCGGCGGCCAGACGCCGGACGTCGGCTCGGCGGCGGAAGTGACGGTCGACACGACGTCGCTGTCGGCGGACCTGCCGACCGGTGGCATCCGTATCAACTTCGTGCCCCGCGATGGTGGCAACAGCTTCAGCAGCTCGACGTTCTTCAGCTTCACCAACGAGAGCCTGCAGGGCAACAACTTCTCGGACGAGCTGAAGGCGGCCGGTCTCGGTACACCGAACAAGATCCTCAAGTCGCTCGACCTGAACGAGTCGCTCGGCGGCCCGATCAAGCGCGACAAGGTCTGGTTCTTCTTCTCGACCCGCATCAACCAGGTCGAGAACGAGGCGCCGGTGTTCCGGAATCTCAACGCGTTCAAGCCCAACGAGTGGCTCTACGTGCCGGACACGGGCAACCCCGGTGTCAACAAGGGCAACCAGTACAACAACAGCCTGCGCGTGACCTGGCAGGCGACGCCGAAGGTCAAGATCGCCGGGACCTACAAGGCCGACAAGTGGTGCAACTGCCCGAACAACATCACGGCGGTCATCGCGCCCGAGGCGGGCCGCGACCGGCGCTTCCCGCGCCTGCGCCAGGAGCACGGCGAAATCACGTCGCCGATCACCAACAAGCTGCTCTTTGAAGCGGTTGGCCTGCACCTCTTCGAGCGCTGGGGCAACATGCACCTGCGCACGGGTAGCGGATCGTTGACGGATGCTGAAGCCGCGATCATGCCGCAGATGATTTCGGTCGTCGAACAGTCGTCGGGCCTGCGCTACCGCGCGCTGAACGCCTACAACAACACGTCGGTGCCGAGCTTCGCGTACCGTGCGGCCCTGTCCTACGTGACCGGCACGCACGCGGTCAAGGTCGGGCTCAACAACACGACGGGCAATGTCAACGTGTGGAACTACGCCCAGGCACCGGTGGAGTACCGCTTCAACAACGGCGTACCGAACCAGATCACGCAGTATGCGCGTCCGTTCCGTGCTAGGACGGAGCTCCGGCGTGACATGGGTCTCTTCATCCAGGACAAGATCTCCCTGGATCGCCTGACGATCAACGTCGCGGGCCGCTTCGACAACTTCGTGACCGGCGTGTCGGAACAGGTCATCGGATCGGCGCCGCTGACCCCGAGCCGGAACATCGTGTTCCCGGAGCAGGAACTCATCAACTGGAAGGACCTGACCTATCGCACCGGCCTTGCCTACGACATCTTCGGCACCGGCAAGACCGCGTTCAAGGTTGCGTTCAACAAGTACCTGCTCGGCCAGACGCTCAACGCCATCGGCTCGGACACCAACCCGAGCAACGCCATGACGACGGCGGCCAACCGCACGTGGAACGACCGCGGCGGCCTCGGCATCAACGGTGACTTCATTCCGCAGTGCGACCTGACCAACCTCAACGCTAACGGCGAGTGCGGTGCGATCAGCAATCGGACCTTCGGCGCGGCCACCGCGGCGGACAAGTTCGACGCCGATCTGATCGGCGGCTGGAACCACCGCACGACGAACTGGGAGTTCACCACCTCGGTGCAGCACGAGCTGGCTCGCGGCATTGCCGTGGACCTCGGCTACTTCCGCCGCATCTGGTCGAACTTCCGCGTCACCGACAACCTGGCGACGACGGCGGCCGACTACACGCAGTTCAGCATGACGGTGCCGACCGACGCGCGGCTGTCGACCAGCGGCCAGACCGTCACGGGTCTCTTCGATGTCGTGCCGGCCAAGTTCGGCCAGACGGAGAACCTCAACGCGCTGTCTGGCAAGTACGGCAAGCAGACCGAGCACTGGAATGGTGTCGATCTCTCGATGAACGCCCGTCTCCAGAACGGCCTGATGCTTCAGGCTGGCCTCAGCACCGGGCGCGCGTCGGAGGACAACTGCGAGATCGTCGCGAAGCTGCCGGAGATGAACAACATCGGGGCCGGCACCGCGGCTCCCGTGGGTGGCGTGGCGCAGTGGCGTCCGGCCGGATTCTGTGCTCGCACCGAGCCGTTCCTGACCTCGTTCAAGGGCTACGGCGTCTACACGATCCCGAAGGTCGGCGTGCAGCTCTCGGGCACGTTCCGGAGCGTCCCGGGAACGACGGTCTCGCCGGCGTACACGGCGACCAACGCCTACCTGCAGACCAACTCGACGCTCGGCCGGAACCTCTCGGCCGGCGCGGCCGGCAACGTGTCGGTCGGCATCGAAGTGCCGAACGAGAAGTACACCGAACGCCGGCAGGAACTGGACATGCGGTTCGGCAAGGTGATCCGTTTCAGCCGCTACCGCTCGGTGATCAGCATGGACCTGTTCAACGCGCTGAACAACAATGCGCAGATCAACGTGAACCAGTCGTACGCGTCGTACCTGCGTCCGACCGAGATCCTGAACGCACGCGTGGCCAAGGTCACCGCGACGTTCGAGTTCTAATCGGGTAAGTTCGGGTTCGTCTGGCGGGCGGGGCTGCTGCGGCCCCGCCCGCCATTTTTATTTGACCTTGGGAACGCTCGGGTGATCTATTTCCTCTTCTTCTGTTCCGGCGTCAGCGGACTGATCTACCAGGTCGTCTGGGTTCGCGCGTTCGGCAACGCCTTCGGCAACACCATTCACTCCGCGTCCCTCATCGTCGCCCTTTTCATGCTCGGGCTCGGCGCCGGCAGCTACCTGCTCGGCGGCTGGGCCGATCGGCGCTACGCGGCGCGGCCGGATTCGCTGCTGCGCGTGTATGCGTATGTTGAAGGCGTCATCGCTGCGCTCGGACTGGGCGTGTCACTGCTCCTGCCGCACCTGGCGCGCTTGTCGCCGCCGTGTCGTCGTACACGACTGGTGCAGACGGGTGGCACGTGCTCACCGCCTCGTCGTATCTCGCCCGCGTCGTGGTGGGAGCTGTCCTGCTGCTGCCGATCACCATGCTGATGGGCGGCACGCTGACCCTGCTGATCCGGCACCTGGTCCGCGCCGACCTCGACGCCAGCGGATGGACGATCGCGTGGTTGTACGGCCTCAACACCGCCGGCGCCGCTGCCGGCGCGTTCCTCACTGATTTCGTTCTGGCTCCAGCCGCCGGGCTGTTCGCGACACAGGTGATCGCCGTCGCCCTGAATGTGGTCGCCGGCGGCGGCGCCTGGTGGTTGTCGCGTCGTGACGCAACGCCGACGAGGCCGGACACCGCGACGACGCGCCGCACAGCGCATTTCCGGACCTGGGGGCCGAGCACCCTCCCACCTGTGCACCCGCGTACTCTTGTCTTCATGAGTGCGGCGCTGGCGCTGTCCGGGTTCGCGGTCATGGGGATGGAGATCCTCTGGCTGCGGCATGCCACGCTCCTGCTCGGCGGCTTTCGCGCCGTGTTCTCGCTGCTCTTGACCGTGATGCTGATCGGCCTTGGCATCGGCGCGCTGCTTGGCGGCTGGCTGCATCGCCGCACGGGCCGGCCGGCGCAGGCGCTGATGGTGGTGCAGGCGTTGTTCGTCGTCGCCGCGCTGTTCGGAATCGGGTCCGCCGATGCCGCGAGGCTGGCGGCGGATGCCGCACCGATGGCGGCGGCGCTGACGGCGCTTGCGCCCTGGCGGCGCGCGCTCGTGGAGCTCTGGTATAACGCCATGCCGATGCTGCTCGAGGTCGGGCTCCCCTCGGTCCTTGCCGGCTTCGCGTTTCCGCTGGCGAACGGGCTCGTGCAGCGGACGGAGCAGAGCGTGGGACGCCGCGCCGGCCTCCTGTGCCTCGCCAATACCGCTGGCGCCGTCTGCGGGTCGCTGGCGACCGGCTACCTGCTCCTGCCGATGCTGGGCATCCAGCCGGCGGTGACCGTGCTCGCCGCCGCTGCCGCACTCGCCGTCCTGCCGCTGCACCTTGTCTCGCAAGGCATCTCTCGAGACGCAGCTCGGGGCGCAGGTCGCCCGGCCCATGGGCCGGCTGAAGCCGGCCCCTACAGCGCGGTGGTGTTCGCGACGACCTCGCTGATCGCCTTGGCGGCGCTCGGGGTGTGGCTGTGGCTGCCAGGCGACTACGTCCTGCGGCGGGCGCTGGCGCCAGGAGAGTCGCGCGGGCGCGTGGTCGCGACCAGCGAAGGGGCGACGGAGCTGATCGAGGTGGTCGAGATGCCCGGCCGCGGCCGGGGCCTCATCACCAACGGCCACGCGATGTCGTCGTCGGCACCGCTCGACCAGCGGTACATGCGGGCGCTCGCGCACATCCCGTTGCTGGTGATGTCCCGCCCGGAGCGGGTGCTGGTGATCGGCTTCGGCGTTGGCAACACCACGCACGCGGCAACGCTCCATCCGTCCGTGCAGCAGGTCGATGTGGCCGATCTTTCCCGTCACGTTCTCGAGCATGCCGGCTATTTTGCCGACGCCAACCACGGCGTCCTGCAGCACGCGAAGGTTTCGGTCTACGTCAACGACGGCCGTCAGCACCTGCAGATGAGCGGCCCCGGCAGCTACGATCTGATTACCCTGGAGCCGCCGCCGATCGCCCACGCCGGCGTCGGCGCGCTCTACGCGCGCGAGTTCTACGCGCTGGCGCGTTCACGGCTGACGGCGGGCGGCTACGTGAGCCAGTGGCTGCCGGCCTACCAGGTGCCGAGCGAGAGCAGCCTGGCGATGGTCCGCGCCTTCGTCGACGTCTTCCCGCAGGCTGTGCTGCTGTCTGGCGCGCAGGCCGAGCTGCTACTGCTCGGTACCACGGCGCCGCGCATCGAGATTGACCCGGCACGCATCGTCGCGGCGCTGGCGAGCACGCCGCGGGTGCGCGAGGATCTGGCGCGTCTCGACCTCGGCACCGCGCGCGAGATCATCGGCACCTTCGTCGGTTCGGCGGCGACGCTCACGCGGGCGACACGTGCGTCACCGGCCGCGACTGACGACAAGCCGGTGCAGGAGTACGGCGTGCGCTCGATCCTGACCACCGCGATGCTCGGCGTGCCGGCCGCGATCTTCAATCTCGACGATCTGGCCGCCTGGTGTCCGCGCTGCTTCAGCACGGGCCAACTGACTCCCGCCGTCGCCGGACTCGACGCGTACATGGCGCTGCTCGAGGAGGCGTACACCACGAGCGTGAGCGAGGTGCCGGCGCCTGTGCCGGGACGTCGCGTCATGGGGAGCGCCTACCTCGGGGCCGTGGTGCCGGACTCGGAGGAGATGCGAGGGGTTCTTGCCGACGCGCGTCTGGCGCTCTACGAGCGCGGCGAAACCCTGCTCGAGGCCGGGCGATTCGCCGACGCGGCGGCGCAGTTTCGGGAGGCGCTGGCGACGATGCCGGACTCCGCGGCCGTGCACAACAACCTGGGTGTCGCGCTCGCCTCGGCGGGGGACCTCGCCGGGGCGGCCAGTCACTTCAGGGAGGCCGTGGGGCTCGATCCCCGCTTCCCCGAGGCTCGCCGCAACCTGGCAGTGGCCAGCCAGGCCCGCTAGAGGCGCCGTCGGGACCCAGCCGATTCAAAATCTCGTATTTCGGCTGAACGGAAAACCGGAGAAACGATCCCTACCGGCCAGAAAGATCTGTAGATCTGAAGGAGTTCTGGACTAACCTCTGCTGGCTCTGCATTTGCTTCGCGAGGTCTACGCGCCTGCGCGCTTTTTTTTCACGGCACTCTAATTCTCACGGCACTCTAATCTCGACGGATTTTCGCGTATCTTCTAGGCCGGTTTTTTATTTCCTTCCCGACCGGTTCGTTCATAGCGGGCACTTCGCGCTCATACATCCGTTTCGCTCTCATCGTTCACGTCGCCAGAAGTTGTTCGGCGTTTCAGGCCGGGCAATTTGTTGGCGATTACAAGTGGAACTTAGGAGGCGTAGATGCGCATGTTCGCGAAGTTTGTACCCCTGCTCCTGTGGGCAGTCCTGATACTCGTTCCCACCACCGCGTTCGCCCAGGGCTCGATTGCTGGGACCGTCAAAGACACCTCTGGCGCCGTCATGCCCGGGGTCACCGTTGAAGCCGCCAGCCCGGTGCTGATTGAGAAAGTCCGCACCGCGGTCACGGACGGCAACGGCCGCTTCCAGATTATCGACCTGCGGCCCGGTGCCTACACGGTCACCTTCACGCTCGCCGGCTTCAACACCGTGCGGCGCGACGGCATCGCGATGAGCGGCTCCGGCGCCGTGTCGGTCGACGCCGAGCTGCGCGTCGGCGCGCTGGAAGAAACCATCACGGTGACGGGCGAAGCGCCCGTTGTCGACACGACGAGCGTGGCGAAGCAGCAGGTGCTGAACTCCGAACTGGTCGACGCGCTGCCGACCGCGCGCAACTACTTCGGCCTTGCCCGCATGATCCCCGGGACCTCCGGCGGCGGCAACGACGTCGGCGGGTCGTTGATTCAGGACGTCGGTCAGAGCGTCACCGTGCACGGCAGCCGCAACACCGACCAGCGCATCACCGCCAACGGTGTGAACACGATGACGCTGCAGGCAGGCGGCAACATCGGCGGCCAGACCCCCGACCTCGGCTCCGCGGCTGAAGTCACGGTCGACACGACCTCGCTCGGCGCCGATCTGCCGACCGGTGGTATTCGCATCAACTTCGTCCCGCGCGACGGCGGCAACCGGTTCACGAACGCAACGTTCTTCACGTTCGCGAACAAGAGCATGCAGGGCGACAATTTCTCGTCGGAACTGCAGGCCGCCGGCCTCGGCACGCCGAACAAGGTTCGCAAGAACTGGGACGTCAACGAGTCGATCGGCGGCCCGATCAAGCGCGACAAGGTCTGGTTCTGGTTCTCGACCCGCTACAACTCGACGGAGAACGAGGCGCCGATCTTCCTGAACGCCAATGCCTACAACCCCAACGAGTGGCTCTACGTGCCGAAGACCGGCAGCCCGGCCATCACCAAGGGGAACCAGTTCAACAACAGCATCCGCGTCACGTGGCAGGCGTCGTCGAAGGTCAAGCTCGCCGGCACCTATAAGGCCGACAAGTGGTGCAACTGCCCGAGCGATATCACGGCGATCCGGTCGTTCGAGGCGGGCCGTGACCGGCGCTTCCCGCGCCTGCGCCAGGAGCACGGAGAGATCACTTCGCCGATCACCAATCGACTGCTGTTCGAAGCGGTCGGTCTGCATCTCTACGAGCGCTGGGGCGACATGCACCTGCGTTCCGCCACGGGCTCCCTGACGACTGCGCAGGAAGCGATCCAGAAGCAGATGATCTCGGTGACCGAGCAGAGCAGCGGTCTCGTCTATCGCGCCCGCGCGACCAACAACAACACGCAGGTGCCGAGCTGGTCGTACCGCGCGGCGGCGTCCTACGTCACCGGCACGCACGCCGTGAAGGTCGGGCTCAACCGCACCCACGGGTACCTCAACGAGTACCAGTACGCCGAGAACCCGCTCAGCTACCGCTTCAACAACGGCGTGCCGAACCAGCTGACGCTGCAGGCGCGGCCGTTCCGGTCGATCAGCAACCTCGACAACGACCTCGGCTTCTTCGTCCAGGATCGCTGGTCGCTGGATCGCCTGACGCTGAACCTGGCGCTGCGCTACGACTACTTCGCGAGCAGCTTCCCGGAACAGACGCTGGGTTCGACTGTCTACACCCCCGGCCGGAACATCACGTTCCCCGAGCAGAGCAACCTCGCGTGGAAGGACCTGACCTACCGCACGGGCATGGCGTATGACCTGACGGGTGGCGGCAAGACGGCCCTCAAGGTGGCGTTCAACAAGTACCTGCTCGGCCAGACGCTGAACGGGATCGGACGCAACCCGAACCCGGTTCTCGCCCTTGCCACCTCCACGAACCGTGCGTGGACCGACGCGAACCGCAACTTCGTGCCGGATTGTGACCTGCTCAACCCGGGCGCGCAGAGCCCGGCGACGACAGGGAGCATCGACACGTGCGGCGCGAACTCGGAGAGCACCTTCGGCACGGCGCGCGCCGGAGAAACCTACGACAAGGACCTGCTCACCGGCTTCGGCAACCGCCCGGCCAACTGGGAGTTCTCGACCAGCATTCAGCACGAGCTGATGCGCGGGGTTGCGCTCGACGTCGGCTACTTCCGCCGCGTCTGGAAGAACTTCCAGGTGACCGACAACCTCCTCGTCACGGCGAGCGACTTCACGACGTTCAACCTGACCGCGCCGACCGATTCGCGGCTGGAGAACAGCGGCCAGACGATCACCGGCCTGCGCAACGTCGTCCCCGCCAAGTTCGGCCAGACCCTGAACCACAACACGCTGGCGGACAAGTACGGCAAGCAGATCGACCACTGGAACGGCGTTGACGTGAGCGTCAATGCGCGGCTGGCGGGCGGTCTGATGTTCCAGGCGGGCGTGAGCACCGGCAAGCAGATTGAGGACGACTGCGAGGTCGTCGCCAAGCTGCCCGAGCTGAACAGCGGCGCCAACATGCGGCCGCTCGGCTTCTGCCATCGCGAGGAGCCGCTGCTGACCCAGTTCAAGGGCTACGGCGTCTACACGCTGCCGAAGGTTGACGTGCAGATTTCGGGCACGTTCCGCAGCACGCCCGGTGCGCAGTTCAACGCGAACTACACCGCGACCAATGCGATCCTCGCGTCGAACTCGACGCTGGGCCGTCCGCTCTCCGGCGGGGGGTCGAACATCACCGTTGCGCTGCTGCCGCCTAACTCGAAGTACATGGACCGTCGCACCGAGCTCGACATGCGCTTCGGTAAGGTGCTCCGGTTCGGCCGGGCCCGTTCGGTTGTCAGCCTGGACCTGTTCAACGCGCTGAACTCAGCCGCGCTGATCACGGTCAACGAGGCGTTCGCCTCGTGGCAGCGTCCGACGCAGAT
>CANIBQ010000114.1 GCA_947465645.1 Acidobacteriota bacterium
CGCGACCCATGGCGTCGTGCCGATGGAAAACTCCATCGGCGGCACGATTCACCGCAACTACGACCTGCTGGTCGACCACGACATCCCGATCACCGGCGAGATCGAGCTCGACGTCGTCCACTGCCTGCAGGCGCTGCCCGGCACGAAGATCAAGGACATCAAGATCGTCTACTCGCATCCGCAGGCGCTCGCGCAGTGCGAGCGGTTTCTGAAGGATCTTGGCGTCACCGTGGAAGCGGTGTACGACACGGCCGGCGGCGCGAAGCTCGTGGCGGAACAGAAGCTGGCGGGGGCCGCGGCGCTCGCCTCGCGCCGGGCCGCCGAGGTCTTCGGACTCGAAGTCATCCAGGAAGCCGTGCAGGACTACGAGTTCAACATCACGCGCTTCTTCGTCATCGGCGGCACGCCGCCCACCGACGCGAACAAGACGACGATCGTCTTCGCGCTGCCGAGCACGCCAGGCTCGCTCTTCAAGGCGCTCAGCGTGTTCGCGCTGCGCGACATCAACCTGACCAAGCTCGAGAGCCGTCCCATCCGCGGCACACCGTGGGAGTACCTCTTCTACGTGGACATCGACGCGAGGCGGGAGGACCTCCCCACCTCGCGCGCGCTCACGCAGTTGGGCGAGTTCGCGAAGTGGGTGCGAGTGCTGGGCACTTACAAGGGCTGGGAGCGGGCGAAGCCGGCACGGGTCTGACCAGGAACGCCTGAGGCTAACGTGGCGTGGGCGGCGTCGCGTACAGATAGTAGCGAATGCTTTCGAAGGTCTTCTCGTCCAGCCCCAATACCTCTCGCGCCTGATCGCGTGTGGCCAGCGGGGTGGTCTTGCGGGCGGCGAGCAGCTTGTCGGCGTGCGCGGACGTGATCCCGGGCAGCTTGATCAGGTCTTCCTTCGATGCCTGATTGACGTCGGTGAGCGGCGGCGCCGTCGGCCCCAGCGCCCCAGCCAGGTATTTGATGATCAGCTGGCCTTCGTCGAGGAAGATCGGCGCGCCCCGCCCCATCATGTCGAACACCGTCGCCTCCCACTTGTCGGGCGACAGCCGCACCCTGGCTGTCCGCTCGAGCGCGTGGCAGGCGCCGCAGTTCTTGACCGTGAGCTCCTTGCCGGCTCCGGGCGGGAGGTTCTCGGCCCAGTTCACCTCAGCGCTGCGCTCCTGTGCCTGGCCGGCGGCACCGGCGATCCCGATGCCGGCGAGGAGTGCGGTGATCGCGATCGCCTGTCTCATGGACATCACACTTTTCTGGCGCGTGAGTCGGCCAGCGAGAACGCGGGGTAGAAGCCTGTGGCTCCCGACTCTCCTGTTTCGACGAGCGCGTCGATCAGGTAGGGGCGCCCGTCGCGCGTCGCCTTGATGGCGCGGGCCATGGCCGCCTTGATCTGCTCGCGGTTTTTGACCTGTTCACCTTTGATGTTGTAGCTGCTGGCGATGTTCACGAAGTCGACGTTCGGATCCCCCAGGTAGGAGAGCATGTCCTTCTTCGTCTCCGATTGCCGTCCGCCGTTGGCGTACATCCGGCCGCGCGTCTCGTTGTAGCAGCGGTTGTTGAAAATCACGACGATCAGCGGGATGTGGTAGCGCGACATCGTCCAGAGCGCCTCGGTCTGGCCGAACAGGAAACCGCCGTCGCCCTGCAGGCAGACGACCTGGTTGTCCGGCTTCGCCAGCTTGACGCCGATCGCCGCGCCGACGCCCCATCCGAGCGCGGATCCGGTCGTCCTGCCGATCTTCGTCTTCTCGCCTTTGGCGAACGGGAACCAGGTCAGCGCCTTCGGCCCCGCGGTGCCGAACTCTTCAACGACGTAGGCGTCGCGATCGAGCGCCGCGTTGATCTCATAGCCAACACATTCCCACGTGAGCGGGACGTCATCGAACTGCCGCCGGGCGATGAACTCGAACGTCTCGCGCATCTTCCGCGTGTAGCCCTCGATCGCCGACTGGCGCGAGGCGCGAATCATCGCCAGACGCTCCTTGGTCGCTAGCGACTGGATGGCCTCGACCAGCGCGTCGGCCGTCTCCTTGACGTTCGCCGGTACCGCGACGTGCACGGGATACGCCGTTCCCAGGCGGCCTGCGTCCATGCATGCGTGAATCAGCTTCGCATTGCGAAGCCTTCCGCCGCCACCCTGCGCGGAGCCCCCAAACGTGCCGCCCAGATTGAGGTAGGCGTCGATCGTTTCCGGGAAGCGTCCGCTGGATCTCACGAACAGCGGATGGGTGGTTGGAAAGTCGGCCGCCCAGCTGTCCGACGCGGTCACCGGCAGCGCCAGCAGCTCGGCGAGCGCGACCACGGAGTCCACGCCGCTCGAGGCCCAGACCTCGTAGCCGACGTTGAGCACCGGGCTCTTGGCCTCGATCAGAATACGGGCGGTCTCCTCGATGTCGCTGGGACTCGGGCGGACGTTCATCGGAATGTTGAACGTGCGAGCCGGGTAGATGCCTGAGCGCACGTTCTTCTCGTAGAGGACGTCGCGTGGAATGCGAAGGTATGTCGGGCCGCCGGGCATGGTGGTGGCCAGCTTGAAAGCCTTCATCGTCCACTCGGGAATGCGGTCGGCCCGCTGGACCACCCAGCGGAACTTGGTGAACTGTTCGATGGTCTCCAGCCAGTCTTCCATGTCTTCGTGGCCGTCGCGCCCATCGCGGTCCATCTCGGTATGGTCGGACATCACCACGACCGGCGTGCGATCTTTCATGGAGTTGTACATGTTCGACGCGGCATGGGGAGTGCCGACGCGGCTGAACATGACGAAGCCAGGCTTGCCCGACGCCTTGGCGTAACCGTCGGCCATGGCGACGCAGAGATCCTCGTGGACGGCGAGGATGATCTGCATGTCGGGCCTGTCGACGAGAGCGTCGCACAGCGATCCCACGCCCGATCCGTTTCCGAGGAAGAGGTAGCGGCATTCAGCGGCCCGGAGCTGTTCGGCGAGAAGCTCGCCTCCGGTTCCCTGGAACGGCGTCACCAGTCCCGGGGAGGCGGCTGCTCCGGCGTCGGCCCCCTGGGCCTGCAGCACCGGCTCGAGCGACTCGAGCGCGGACAGCGCAGCGGCGGTCCCGAAACCGGCCTGCGACATACGTTTGAAGAAGTCGCGGCGCGGCATTGTCCGATCGAGGTAATCCCTGACGATTTCTCTCATCGCTGCCTCCGCATTATTCCAGTCCGGCGGGTATCAGGACTCGTAGCAGGCAGACTATACGCAGTCTGGAAAACGCAGTCCAGCGCCAATCGCCAACGGCGGTCAACCTTCTTCAGCGTCCCACTGCCTCCGGTGCTGCCTGCGCTTCGACAGCCGGATGAAGAACGCCACGAACGCCAGTGCCAGGATCAGCCTCCATACGGCCGAGGCGCTCGTCACCAGCGGTATCCAGCGCGTCCACCGTCGATAGCTTCGCCACGCGCGGTCGGCCGCCTGCCCGGGTGTCTCGCCGGTTTCGATCTCGAACGCGCTCTCGAACGGCACGCCGGCGGCCACACGGGCCGCGACGCGTCCAGGGAAGGCCGCGCCGTGCGCGCGACGCAGTTCGTCCATGAGGGCGGCGGCGAGAAGATAGGCCTGCGTCGTATCGGGACGCGCGTCCGACGCAAACAGCCGCGTCACATCGTCCAGCGGAGGACCGCCGAAGGCGGCGAGGAGACGGACGCGATCGCCGATCCCCCAGCCCGACTCGATCGACACCGCAGCGCCTTCATGGAACCAGCGCGGGAGCGGGCGTCCGCCGGCGCGGGCGTTCAGCGCGAGATGGACAACCTCGTGCCGCATCACACCTTCAAGCGAATCGTACGGATACGACGACACCCGTTCGGGAAAGATGACGATGTCGCCGACGCCGGACGCGCGCCCGACGAACCAGGCGGGCACGTCGATGGCGCGGGGGTCGTCCTCGGGAATGAGCGTCACGTGCACGCGCGGCGGCAGGGACAGGCCGGCGTGTTGCAGCGCATCGGCAAGAGCGAATGGGTCCAGGCTGCGAATGCGCTGCGCCGCCGGCTCGAGGGAAACAGGGGCGACAACGGTCGGCGCCCACTCGGCAGCTCCTGGAGCAGCGGAGAGCGCCAGGCTGAGCAGCAGAAGCGACCGGATCACTGACCCAGCTTAACCGGTGGTCTACTTCTCTACCTTGGAATGATTCCCTGCTTGAACGTCCCTGTCGTGGCCAGTTTCGACTGGCCCTTGGGGATGCTGAGTGACGTCCACTGCGGGCCCGCGACGTGCTTGGCAAGCAGCACTATCTGCCCGACGTGATAGGCGGCATGCGTCGTCAGGCGGTTGAGCGCTTCGATGACGAGAAACGGTTCGCCGCGGATCGTGACCGTCTTCTGGAGGTCGTCGGCGGTCAGTGATTCGACCGCCCCGAGCGCGACCGCCCAGCCCTCTTCCCACCAGCCGGCGATCACCTCACGGGAGACCTGCTCCGGCATCTCGAACTCGGCGTCCCGGTCGCGGGAGGGTTTCTCGCCGTCAGTCGTCAGGAAATCAGAAAAGCGCGAGCGCAGGTTGCCCGCCAGGTGCTTGACGATCACCGCGATGCTGTTGGCATCGGGATCGATGAGCGTGTGAAGGCCGGCGTCGGACACCTGCGACAGTGCCCGATCGCCGAGCGTCTTGTAATTGCGAAACGTCCGAACGAGGTCCGCAAGGCAGCGTGATTCGAATGTCTGATCCGAGCTCGTCGTCATCGCTGATGCCTCTCTTCACTGGCCGCGGTCACGGCTCACTCCCCGAGCGCACGGCGCAGGAGATCCTCCCCACCGATGAGCACCGCGTTCCGCTGGAGATAATCCCGGTCCAGACGATCCCCCTGCACCTTGACGATGCCGAGAATGTCTCGCCACTGACGGTCGGACGTCTCACCGCCCCTGCGAAACCAGCGGATTTTCTGGAGCAGGATGTCCTCAGGCGGGTGCATGTAGAGAAACCGATCGGGATCGCTGGACACCTGCACGCGCCGGCGACGCTGCATCTGATTCTCGTCGAGCGGCGTGGAACCCATGACGAACAGGTCGATCTTGATCGACGTCCGGTGATGAATCAGGTTCGCGGTAGACCGCTCGCGCACCGCCCGCCGTAGCGCGTCCTCGCTCACGTAGAACTCGGTCCCTAGCGCGGCGACGATCGAGCCGATGTCGTTCTCTGTGATGGCCACGACCATGTCCACGTCGAGGGTTGAACGGGGCTCACCACTCATAGAGCTCGCGAGGGAACCGCCGACCGTATACCGCAGCCGCAGCGCCTCGAGCGCATCAGCGACGAGCAACGCCACCGCGATCGGATCCGCGATCGCGGTCACGGCGCATCCAGTTGTTCGATCTCGGGGTACACCTGCGTGGCCAGGGCGCGGCCGAGCTTCACACACGCCAGCCGCAGAAACTGCTCGCGGGGCGATGCCCCGGGATGCCGCAGCCGGATGCCCGCGACTGCAAGCGTGTCTACGGCGGCGTTCAACTCGGTTACGAGGCCCAGCTTCTCAGCCGGAGACATGGCTCTCCAGCGCTCGATCTGATGCCGTTCGCTCGCCGCGTCGGTGTCTGCGCTGAGGATCCCTGCCATGGTTGTCTCATGCGCTACGAAATCAGGTTATCGCGCCGGTGCGGCGGGCGCGGCGGGACGCGGCTCGGAATTCGGGGGCACGATGCTCTTCATCCGCATCAACGCCACCAGTTGTCCGTAGATCTCGTTGTTGTGCACGACGTTCATGATCAACAGCGCCGCGCGCGCCTGCCTGACCTGCCGGCCGTTCTCCTGGGTGACGTCGATGACGTCCGCGCCGGACGCGTCGGTCAACGCCTCGTAGGCGGAATCGCAGTAGGCGAACGACGCCGCCAGCGTTTTGGCGATCTCGGCTTTGCCGGTGACCGTCTTCTCGATCGCAAGGCCGCCGGCGTTCGGGTTCTTCTCCCCCTTCGCCTGCGAGCACCACTGGTAGTTGAACACAGCCGAGTGCAGGAGGTGCTGGCCCAGCGTGCGCACTTCCATCTGCGGGCCCGGGCGCAGGCCGTAGAACTCCTCGGGCACCTTCTCGGCGGTCCGGAGGATGTTGTTCTTGTTGCCGTTGTAGGAGTTGCGCACGTAACCGGAGACGGTGGGCGGCGCCTGGGGCGCTTGCTGAGCGAAGGCCGGACTCGCCAGACACGTTCCGATGAGAGCGGCGACGACGAATTTGCGCATGATGGTTTCCTCGGGGGTGATTATACGAGGACGCCGCCTTCCCTGGTTACGCGCGGCGCGGACGCCGCCGAAGCACGAACAGGGCGAACACGGACACGGTCGTCAGCACGAGCGCAACCCGGATGGTCCACACGGCCGACCCAGGACCTGTAGACGACGCGGCGGGCCGACCGACAGGCGTGGGTACAACGGGTGTCGACGCGGCCAGCCCGGCGAATCCGCCCGCATCGGGTGGGTGCGACGGGGTCGTGGTCGTGGCGCCCGCGCCGGCGCCGACGACCAGCAGCAGCCGCACGCCGCTGTCCGAGGGCATCATGAACGCATCGGACTCGAGGCGCTCGTCACCAACGAGGGCGGAAGCGCGCACCTCGCCGCCGATCGGCAGGTGAGGGAATTGCGCCCGTCCGTCGGCGCCCGTCATCGCGCGCTCGGTCTTCCCTCCCGTCACCTGCACGTCAACCGCCTGTCCGGACACATCGCGAGTGAAGGCGCCCTCCACCACGCGCACCGTCAGCACGCCGGGCGCCAGAGAGCCATCGTTGAGAGGCATGCCCGCCGCTCGCACCATGGTCTGAGACCCGGCTCCGTTGCCCGGGGTCACGGGCGCCTGCTGCGCCACGGCAGGTACCGGCACACATACCGCGACGAGCAGCAGCGCGACACGCATCATGGAGATTCCTTCCATCGAGCGGGGGTTCGTCATCGCAGCCGGTACGTCACCGACGTCATCATGCGGATGTCCCTCATGCCGTCGTCTTTCGCGTAGTCCATGGTGAACATGAGCGATGCGTTCCGGGTCAGCGTCGCCGACGCGGAGCCGGAGAACCTTCGTGTTGACGGACGCGTTTCGATGATCAGGCCGTCGCTGCGCAGGAAGCGGATCACCGACAGCGACGTGGAATAGTCGCCCGACAGGTATCCCCACCGGCCGATCCCATGACCCACCGAGAAGTATTGTGAATGGTACGCCCCGCCAGGACGTGCCACGCGCGAGTCCGACGCCGACACGTCCAGGCCGCTGCTGAAGAGGTTGCCGGCATGGCCGCCCAGGATCGCGCGCCCGGTGGCGGCGTCGTCCCTGTTGTTGCGATCCAGCGAGTAACCGGCATAGATGCGCACGCGGGGCAGCACTTCGACGGTAGCCCGTCCTCCGGCCGATTCGTAGCGCAGTCCGTCGATGGCCTGAGCCGTGAGCGGACGACCGTTGAGGACATCCTCCGTCAGGCGTCGCGCGTCGAGGCTGTGGCCGCGGTTGTAGGTGCCGGCCAACTCGAAGCGCTCGGCCGGCGTCACGCGGACGTTCGCGAGGAAATAGGACAAGCCCCGCTGCGCCGCGCCGCCGGCTGGCCCCTGGACGTCGAACTCCGCCGCCTGATAGACGAAGACCCGCGTGCCAGCCGGCACGAAGTTGGTGAGGCTCAGCACCGATCGTTCGGTGAGCGCCCCCTGCCTGATCTGCGTGTAGCCGATGACGTGACGCCTGAGGAACCCCTTCTCGATGGCGACGTAACCGCCCTGCTTGCGCACGCCGGACGCGTAACCGAGGTCGTAGATCGCCGGCTCCAGGCCCGCGAACGCGCCGACGCGAAGCCGGGTCTTGGTGTCGGAGGCCGGCTGCCGATACTCGAACAGGCCGACAGCCAGCGCGCCCGAGGTGCCGACATCCGTGAGCCACATGTGACCCGCGCGCACACGAAAGCGGCCGCTGCCACCAAACCGCATCCCGACGAAGCCGTCGTAGATCGACACACGCTGGGGCCGCTCCACGCCCATGTACCTGGAGAGGCGCAGGTCGAGGCCTACCTCGGCCCCGTCGACATCGGCGTCGGGCGTCTTGAGCGTCACGCCCGTGGACACCTGGGTGTCGTTCTGTGTCTCCGCCCCTTCGAACTCGCGTGCCGCCGTGTTCACCGTGACCGATACGCGGCCCTGCAGACGCGGCGCGACGGCCTGCTGCGCGCGCGCCGGCATCGACGCGCCCAGCAGCAGCGTGCCGGCAATCAATGCGGACCATCCCGAGCCTGGCGTCATGTCACACCTCATGTCAGTCGCCGCGCCCCGTCGGATGGCAGCTATAGCAGGCAAGCGAATCGTAGCGATAGCCCCTTCTCTCCCTGTGCTTGTCGTCCATCCGCGCGCGGTCGTGCTCGTGGCAGACGAGACACGTGAACGTCTGGAAGCTCGACGTCTGGTGACACGTGACGCACGACGCCTTGTGCCGGCCCGAGGCGACCGGGAAGCGGTGGTTGAACGTTCCCTGTGAGAACGACGAGTCGGTGGCGCGGTGACAGCTCTCGCACGTCGTCGGAAAGCCCGCCGCCGCATGACTTGGAGAGCTCGTCCGGTTATATGCAGCGCGGTGGCAGCCGACGCAGTCGCGCGGCGTGCCCTTGTAGACGTTGTTCACATGACAGGTGGCGCACGCCTGCTGGGCGTGCCGCCCCACGAGCGGAAAGACCGAAGCGTGATTGAAACCGGCCCCGCGGAAGCTGGCGTCGGTCGCCCGATGGCAGCTCTCGCACGCCGTCGAAAAGCCCGCCGCGACGTGGTTGGGCGCGGTCGTCCGGTCGTACGCCGTGCGGTGGCAGCCGACGCAGTCGCGCGGCGTGCCCTTGTAGACGTTGTTCACATGACAGGTCGCGCACGCCTGCTGAGCGTGCCGCCCCACGAGCGGAAAGACCGAAGCGTGATTGAAGCCGGCCCCGCGGAAGCTGGCGTCGGTCGCCCGATGGCAGCTCTCGCACGCCGTCGAAAAGCCCGCTGCAACGTGGTTGGGCGCGGTCGTCCGGTCGTACGCGGCGCGGTGGCAACCGACGCAGTCGCGCGGCGCGCCCTTGTACACGTTGTTCGCGTGACAACTGGCGCATGCCGCCTGGGCGTGCTGTCCGACGAGCGGAAACATCACGTTGTGATTGAAGGCCGCCTGGCGAAACGTCGAATGGCTCGGCAGGTGGCACGACTCGCACGTGGTCGGGAAGCCCGCCGCCACGTGATTGGGTGTCTTCGCCGCCTGGTAGTCCTCCTGATGGCACGAGATGCACGTGCTGCTGATCCCTCGGCGTATGACGCTGTTGGTGTGGCACGACTGGCAGGAGATCTGCCGGTGAGCCGCGTTGAGCAGCGTGCCCGTCATCGCGCCGTGATCCCAGCGGACGTCTGTCCACGCCGTCGGCCGGTGGCATTGCTCGCACTGCGAGCCGAGCTGCAGGCGAAACCGATCGTCCTGTCTGCGCTCCCAGTGGCAGTCGACGCACCTGGCCGGCGTCCCTTTGTACTGCCCCTGGATGTGGCACGACTCGCAGGCCACCGCACGATGCTGGCCGTCGAGCGGAAACGCCGTCTCGTTGTGAAACTGGCGGTTGGGTGTTTCGAACTGCGCCGCGCTGTCGGCCGCGAAGCCGACGATGCCGCCCGTCACCAGGGCGACGATCGCAACCGCGCGTGTCAGAGTCATGGTGTCATCCCTACAGTCTGTGGCACGACGCGCAGTCGGGGCCGAGCGCGCCGCGGTGCACATCGTTGTGGCATGTGGCGCACGTCGTGGACGTCCGGTACGACGTGACCGGTGTCCGCGATCCGTTGAACGTCGCGGCCTTGTGGCACGCGCTGCAGGCCAGCGGCGCGTGCTTGCCGCCAAAGAACGTCCGCAGCGCCTGCTGATTGCGGTGCGTGTAGCGCGGCACCTCGAACGTCTGCACCGTGTGGCAGCTCTGGCAGGTCACGCCCAGTTGGGCGGCATGCGGGTCGGTGTGGCACGCCACGCACTCGGTGCCGACGCCCGTCAGGCGTGTCGCGGTGCCGTGACCCGCCGGGAAGTCGCGCGTGTCTGCCTTGTGACAGGCCTCGCACATGAGCGGGGCGTGCTTGCCGGTGAGTGGAAACACGGTCTTGTCGTGCGAGAAGCCCACCAGGGCGAAGCGCGCCCCGTCGATCGCATGGCAGCTTTCGCAGCGGTCTCCAACCTGGCCGAGGTGCACGTCGCGGTGACACGACACGCAGGCGGTGGCCGTGGTGGCAAACCCGACGCGGGTCGGCCGCTCGCCGGTCGTTGCCCGCAACGGCACGAGCGGCGCCGTGTGACACTTCTCGCACGCAAGCGCGGCGTGCTCACCGGCGAAGAACGGCCGCGGTTTCGCGTGCGTGTATGACTTCACTTCGAACGTGCGGGCGTTGTGGCACTGCTCGCACGTGACGCCGAGCTCTCCGCGGTGCACGTCCGCGTGGCACGACGCGCAGGTGGTGCTGAGGCCACGGAAGTCCTGGACGCCAGGCGCGGTGGTGGTCTTGTGGCACGCGGCACACGCGAGTCCGTCATGCTTGTCGGCCAGCGGGAAGCGCGTCGCCGAATGGTCGAAGGTCCCCTTCTGAAACGACGTCTGCGTATGGCACGCCGCGCAATCCTGCTTGAACGTCCCTTTGTGCGGGTCGTCGTGGCATGCCGCGCAGGTATCCGCTCGCACCCTGACATCGAGCGGAGGCTGCGCGTGGCACTTCACGCACTCGACCTGCACGTGCTTGCCGACCAGCGGAAACGTCGTGCGCGAGTGGTCGACCTTGCTCGTCTTCCATGTCGTGGCGGTGTGGCACGACGCACAGGCCGCACCCATGGGCTTCTCATGCGGGTCCTTATGGCAATCGCTGCACGCGGCGAACTTGATGCCGCTGAACACCTTGTTCACATGGCAGGAGGCGCACGTCACCTTCACGTGCGCGCCGGTCAGCCTGAACGCCGTCGTGTTGTGATCGAAGCGCGCCTGCGCGGTGTTGAACTTCGCCGTGGTCGTGTGGCACGTCTCGCACCGCACGCCGAGCGTCGGCGTGTGGGGGTCGACGTGGCACGAGACGCATGTCGTGGCGGCTGTCAGAAACGAGCGGGTCTTGTGGCAGCTCACACACGTCACGGCCGCATGCAGGCCCGTCAGCGGGAATCTCGTCTCGGTGGCATGGTTGAATCGCCGCTGATCGAACGGCCGCAGCTCGCCGTCGACGCCGGCGTGCTCGACGTGGCAGGCCACGCAGTCGGTCGTGACGTTCCGGTGCACACCGGTCTTCTGCGCGATCCGCTGCGCGACCGGCTTGTGACAGTCGAGGCACTTCGCAGCCGACACCTGCCGGCCCGCCTCGTGGCAACTGAGACAGTGGCTCATGCCCTCCAGCGCCGCGTGCGGACGACTCAACCGCCCGGGCGAGACGAGCGCTCCAAGCTGCGCTGACGCGTCTACCGTGATCCCGAGACAGGTCATCGTAAGTACCAGCACCCACCACATTCGAGGCCAGGCGTTCGTGCGGTCCATCGTCGCGACCTGTTACGCCGCAAACCGCGCGTACCCGAAATAGAGGGCAATGCCCACATGAATGGCGACGATGGCGAACATGGCGATGACCAGCGGTTGATGAAACACGTGCCACACGGCGAACAGCCGCCGCGTGCGGTGCAGGTGTGCAAGGCGGCGCGCCACGGCGGCATTCTCGGCGGCCAGCGCCACCCGCTCGTGCACCGTGGCCAGATCCACGCCCGCCTCGCGCATCTGCCGGCGCAGCAGCCACAGCCGCGCACGCAGGCGGAATTCGCCGAGGAAGAGGTCCAGCGCGCCAGGCGCCAGGCCGTCGGTCCGCGTCGTGGCGGCGTCGAAGGCCTCGAGCTCCCGCTGCGCCGCTGCAGGCAACGCCGCTGCGTCGAGACGAGCCGTCGACCCTTCGAGCCGTCCTTCGAGATCGGCGCGCGACAACTCGACCCCGCGGATGGTCTTGGGAATCCGGACGTAGAGGTAGCGCCCCACGAACCCCGAGGCCCAGACCGTCATCATCAGCCAGTAGCCCGCCGAAATCAGGCCGTTGAACTTGAAGGACGTGTGGAAGGTCACGAGGATCGGCCCGACGATCCCGAAAAAGATGTGCGTCTCGAGCCAGTTGCTGGTCGAGCCGAACTTCGCGAGCCGCGGCCAGTGCTTGCGAACAGCGTAGGGCAGCGTTGACAGCATGGCGACGGCGCCGGCGATGCCGAGAGCCAGACCGATCGGTCCCGACGGCCGCAGCAGACGATGCGCCGGCAAGTAGCCCCGGGTCGCCAGCGGTGCGCCGTAGTACTCCCAGCCGCCGAGGCCGAACAGGAGGACGACGCAGAGAATCACCGTGAACACTCCCGCCAGCACGAGCACGTTGGTCAGCGCACGCGTGGTCAGCCACGGCTCCTCGCGGACAGCGCCCGCCACCCTGCCCGCCGAGACCACCAGGCTGTTCGATGCCTCGCTCATCGGTTCATGCCTCGAGCACGCAGTCGGCGTTGGTCCACGAGACGCAGGGGAGGATGAATCCAGCCAGGCGGTCTTCGGGATCCAGCACGTCCGATTGGCAGTCCACATCACCCTCGACCACGCGCGTGCGGCACGACTGGCACACACCCGATCGGCAGGAGGACGGAATGGCAACTCCTTCGGCGTCGGCGGCATCGAGCAGCGTCTGCTCCGCGCTGATCGTTGCCGTGCGCCCGCTCACCGCAAACGTCACGCGGTGGCCCGACGCCGGTCGCTCCGGCTTCGGGGCGAGGTTCAGTTGAGAGGCGGCCACCGCCGTCTCGAACTGCTCGAATCGAATCTGGCCGTCGGGGACGTGCATCCCCTGGAGCACCGCCCGGAGGTCGGTCAGCATCGGAGCCGGGCCGCAGAGACAGAACACCGTGTGGGCCGGGTCGCCCACGTACTGCGAGATCATCGCCGCGTCGATGCGTCCCTGTCGCCACGGCGTGGGGCCGGCGGACTGCGTAAGCGTCAAGCCGACCCGCACCTGCGGATGACGCTCGGCGACCACGCGAAGCTCGCTCAGGAAGGCGACGTCCTCCTCGCGCCTGGCCGAGTAGAGGAGCACCACCGGACGCGTGGGCTCGCACGTGACCGCGTGCCGGAGCATCGAGAGCAGCGGCGTGATCCCGATTCCGCCGGCAATGAGGGCCAGCGGACGGTCGTCGCGCGACGGATACACGAACTGGCCGGCCGGCCGGTTGATCGCGAGCTGTGACCCGGTGCGCAGCGTGGCGTGGAGCGTCCGCGACACGAGGCCCTGACGGCGAACCGAGATCTCGAGGTACCCGCGCGCCTCTGGAGCGGAACTGATCGAGTAGCACCGCACATGCGGCTTGCCGTCGATCTGGATCCTGACCGCCACGAACTGGCCGGCGGTGAAGTCGAAGCCGGATGGGCGCCCGAGACGAAACGTCTTGATGTCAGCGGCTTCCTCGAGCACGGCGAGCACGGGGGATGGTTCGAAGCCCTGGGTGCGCCGCGGAGACGCGGCGATCGGGCTGGACCCCGGCGGAGTCCGCCTCTGAGACGCGACGGCAGCCGGAGCCGGCCCCAGCACTTCGCACGCGAGAAACCAGATGACGTGCGCAATCAGCGCCACGGCCAGGCCGGAGGTTGACGACCACAGCCACGGCGATGGCACGAACGCGAATGAGAGCGCGACGTACGGGTTGAACACACCCGCGTGCGGGGTGCGATGCCGTCGAAGGATGGCAATCGCCAGGTGGACTGCCGTCAACGATGCCGCTGCTGCTGAGTCTGTGTACACGGTCGAAAAGTGCGTGGAACGTCCGAGGAGGACTTAGCAAGCGGCATTCCGGCGAAAATATTCGCGGAATGAGATCAGGAAGTCAGATTCGTGCGTCAGACGGTGGGGAATTTCCTCGATCCAGGCGGCCGTGTCAGATCGCGATACGGTTATGACGGTGCTTGATCAAATCCGTCAGCGCGGCCGGGCACGAGGGATGAGTCAGAGTTACACGCCGTGTCTCAGCTCGGCTGCAGTGGCCGGTCGCGCGCGAGGACACTCGAACAACGGGATCCTTACACGCCCTTCCCCAGTCGATGCTGCAGCTTGTCCTTGTACAAGCGACTGAGCGTCAGGCGCGTACCGTCGCGCAGGACGACGACGTGATCCCCGTTGAACCAGGGCTGAAGCTCCTTGATCCGCTCGGTGTTGACGATGCGGGAGCGGTGGATGCGGGCGAAACGGCTGCCCTCCAGCCGCGTTTCCATGCGGTTCATCGTCTCGCGAAACAGGTGCGACTCGTGGCCGAGGTGCAGGCGGACGTAATTGCCGGCGGCCTCGATCCAGTCGATTTCATCCGTCCGCAGGAAGAATACGCGGCCGCCTGACTTGACGACCAGCCGTTCGACGCGCTGCGGCTCTGGCTTGACGTCGTGGACCATCGCCAGGAGGCGGCGGCCGAGGTCGCCCGCGCGGCGCCCTTCGAGCGCCTCGCGCGCGTGGCGCAGTGTCTGCTGAAACCGATCCTTGCCGAACGGCTTCAGCAGGTAGTCGAGGGCGTGTACCTCGAAGGCGCGCAGCGCGTATTCGTCGTACGCGGTGACGAAGATGACGGTCGGCATCCGATCGGGACTGATGTTCTTCAAGACCTCGAAGCCGTCGCAGCCAGGCATCTGCACGTCGAGAAACACGAGATCCGGCGACTGCTCCTGGATGGCCGCCACCGCCTGGCCGCCGTCGCTGCACTCGCCCACCACCTCGACATCGACCTCCTGCTGGAGCAGCGTCAGCACGCGCTCGCGCGCCAGCGCCTCGTC
>CANIBQ010000115.1 GCA_947465645.1 Acidobacteriota bacterium
GCTACTATCCGGGCGCCCGCCCGATTCATCTCAAGCTCCTGTTCTCGGTGCCCGACGGAAGGATCCTGGGTGCGCAGGCGGTCGGCCTGGAAGGCGTGGAGAAGCGCATCGATGTCATCGCGACCGCGAACTCCGGACTCCGGCCTTGCGAAGAATCGCCATCATCGGACACCACTGCGTAAATGCCGATTGAAACAGGTTCACTCCCACGAACAACGTGAACCAGAGGAAGGCCGGATTGACGTAGATCCCCAGCAGGACGCTCGCCGCAACGAAGCCGCCGGCAATCATCCGCAGCGCACGTTCAATGTTCATGATGCTCTCTCTTCAATCTGTTCACGATGCGACCTCGATCGGCGTCGGCACCGCTACGTGACCTGAATGTTCGTGACGCTTCGCCATGTAGTACAGGACCGGCACCGCCATTCGCGACAGGAGCAGCGACGCCACTTCGCCAGCCATCAGGGAAATAGCCAGGCCCTGAAAGATCGGGTCGAACAGGATCACACCTGCCCCGACGATGACGGCGGCCGCGGTCAGGGCCATCGGCCGGAATCGCACGGCGCCAGCGTCCACGACCGCCTGCTCGAGCGGCACGCCCTCGCGCAGTCGCAGCTCGATGAAATCCACCAGGATGATCGAGTTGCGCACGACGATGCCGGCGCCCGCGATGAAGCCGATCATCGAGGTCGCGGTGAAGAACGCGCCCATCGCCGCATGCGCCGGCAGGATGCCGACCAGCGAGAAGGGGATCGCCGCCATGATGAGGAGCGGCGTCGTGAACGACTGGAACCAGCCGACGACGAGCACGTAAATGAGCAGCAGCACCGCGGCGAAGGCGAGGCCGAGGTCTCTGAACACTTCGATCGTGATGTGCCATTCGCCGTCCCACTTCATGGCGTACTTCGACGTGTCGAACGGCTGGGTCGCATTGAACACCTCGAGCCCGTAGCCCTCGGGCAGCGTCAGGCGCGCGATGGCCTTGTTCATCTCGAGGATGGCGTACACCGGGCTCTCGTTCTGTCCCGCGAGATCGCCCGTGACATAGGTCACCGCCTGCAGGTTCTTGTGATACAGGCTCGGCTCTTCCTGCGAGCGCACGGCCCGAGTGAGCTCGCCGACCGCCACCGGCCTGGTCCCGCTCAGCCGCAGCGACTGAATTGCCTCGAGACCGCGGTCGGCCCGCGGCAGGCGGATGACGATCGGGACGTCTTCGCGCGCCTGCCCGTCGTGCAGCAAGCCGACGACCTCGCCCGACCCGGCCATCCGGACCACCGACGCCACGGCCGCGGACGTGAGTCCGGCGGCGCCGGCTTTCTCGCCATCCACCACGAGTGTGACTTTCGGGTGCGGCGCCTCGACGTACCAGTCGGTGTCGACCACGCCCGCCGTCTGCTCGAAGATGGCTTTGACCTGCGCGGCCACCTCCGTCCGCCGGGTGGCATCGGGTCCGTAGACTTCGGCCACCAGGGTCTGGAGGACCGGTGGTCCCGGCGGCACCTCAGCCACCTGCAGCGTGGCGCCGAACGACCTGGCGAGCGGCAGCAGCCGGTCGCGCACGCGCCGCGCCACGTCGTGGCTCTGCGCCGACCGTTCACCTTTGGGCACGAGGTTCACCTGCAGATCGGCCAGGTGCGGCGCGCGGCGCAGGAAGTAGTGACGGACGAGCCCGTTGAAGTTGTACGGCGCGGACGTGCCGACGTAGTGCTGCACATCGACGACGGTCTCATCCTCGAGTGCGGCCGAGGCCAGCGCGGAGGCGACACGCGCGGTCGCTTCGAGCGCCGTGCCCTCCGGCATGTCGACCATCACCTGGAATTCGCTCTTGTTGTCGAAGGGCAGCATCTTGACCGTGACCAGCGCAAGGGGCACGAGCGCCATCGCGGCCAGCAGCAGCATCGCCACGCCGCCGAGAAAGAACGCGCGCATTCGGCCACTCGCGATCAGCGGACCCATCACGCGCCGATAGAGAAGCGTGAAGCGATCCTCTTCGCCATGGTCGTGATGGACCGCCGGCTTGAGGAGCCGCACCGCCGCCCAGGGCGTGACGACGAAGGCGACGACCAGCGAGAAGACCATCGCCGCCGACGCGCCGACCGGAATGGGCCGCATGTACGGGCCCATCAGGCCGCCGACGAAGGCCATGGGCAGGATGGCCGCCACCACGGCGAGCGTGGCCAGGATGGTGGGGTTGCCCACTTCGTCCACGGCGCGAAGGGTCACGGCGGCGAGCCCGTCCGACTCACCCGTACTCAGCTTCGCATGCCGCACGATGTTCTCCACCACCACGATCGCGTCGTCGACGAGGATGCCGATCGAGAAGATCAGGGCGAAGAGCGTGATGCGGTTGAGCGTGTAGCCGTAGAGGAAGAACATGAACAGCGTGAGCGCCAGCGTGACCGGAATCGCGATCAGGACCACCGCCGCCTCGCGCCGGCCGAGCACGAGCCAGATCAGCGCCGACACCGAGAGCACCGCCAGCAGCATGTGCCACAGCAGTTCGTTGCTCTTCTCCGCGGACGTCTCCCCGTAGTCGCGGGTGATCGTGAGGTGCACGTCAGAGGGCACGAGCGTGCCCTTGAGCGTCTCGAGCTTCTGCGTCACGCGATGCGCGACGTCGATGGCGTTGGTCCCCTTGCGCTTGGCCACGGCGATCGTGACCGCTGGTTGGGCGCCGGCCTCACCTGATTGATAGGTGACATACGAGGTGGGCTCGGCATCGCCGTCCACGACCTCGGCCAGATCGCGCACCAGCACGGCGCGCCCACTTGCGGCGCTGACGACGACGCGACGCACCTCGTCGGCCGTCCGCAGCCGGTTGCCGGCGTCGAGGCCGGTGATCTGTCCACCCATGACGGGCCCCGACGCGGTACTGCGCGCGTTGGTCCCGGCAATCGCGCGCTGAACCGCCAGCGGGTCCAATCCGTAGGCGGCGAGCCGTGCGGGATCGACGTCCACCCGCAACTGCCGCGGACGCCCGCCGATCAGCGTCACCTCGGACACGTCGGTGACTTCGGCAATGGCGTCGCGCAGTTGCGCGGCCAGCGCCCGCAGTTGGTCGTCGCCATAGCGCGCCGACCACACGGTCACCGCCAGGATCGGCACGTCGTCGATCGAACGGGGCTTCACAATCGGACCGATCGCGCCGGGCGGGATGCGATCGGCGTTGGCCGCGAGCTTCTGATTGAGCCGGACGAGGGCCGCCTCTTCGGCTTCGCCGACGGTGAAGCGGACGACCACCATCGACTGGCCGGCGCTCGAGGTCGAATAGACATATTCGACTCCGGGCACCTCCCAGAGCAGCTGCTCCATCGGCCGCGTCACGCGCTGTTCGACGTCGGCCGGCGTGGCCCCGGGCATCTCCACGAACACGTCCACCATCGGGACGATGATCTGCGGCTCCTCTTCGCGCGGCAGCGCCACGACCGCCAGCCCACCGAGCGCCATCGACGCGGCGATGAAGAGCGGTGTCAGCTTCGAGTGGATGAACGCCGCCGCCAGTCGTCCGGCCGCGCCGTAGGATTCAGCCATCAGCGGCCGCCTGTGATGACGCGGCTGCCGTCGGTGACGGTGGGAGGCGCCGCGACAATCACGACGTCGCCCTCGGACAATCCGGCCAGCACCTCGGTCCCGCTGACGCTCACGAGCCTGACGCGTGCGATCTCCTTCTCGACCACCAGGACCGACGTCAGTTGCCCTCGGTGTACGAGCGCGTTGGCGGGGACCGTCAGGGCGCGCCGTGCGTGGCCGTTGAAGTGCGCCCGGCCGAAGGTCCCCGAACGCAATCCCGTCGTATCGGCCAGCGTGATCTTGACCAGAAACGCCCGTGCGTCAGCATCGACCGCGCGGCTGATCTCCGTCACCGTGCCGCTGAGCGTCATCGTGGTGCCGCCCGTGCCTGAGTCGACCGAGACCGACACAGCGGCGCCGACGGCGATCTGTCCGATTCGCGATTCGTCCACGCGGACGTCGAGCCGGAAGCCGCGCGTATCTTCCACGCGCATCAGCGGCGTGCCGGGTGCCGCCATGTTGCCGGTCTCGACCATTGTCTCGGTGACCACTCCGTCGAAGGGCGCCGTGATGAGCGCAAACGACGCCGTCGTGGCTGCCGCCTCGCTCGCGGCGCGCGTGCTCTCCACGCCTGACACCGCGGCGCGTGCCCGGGCGACTGTGCCGGCCGCGCGCGCTTCGGCCGCGCGGAGGGCGCCCGTGGCGTCGTCGAGCTCCTGCGCCGTGGCTGAGCGCTTGGCGTGCAGACCTGCAATGCGTTCGTGGGTCGTACGCGCCAGCGCGAGGGCGGCGTCGGCCCCTTGTTGCTCCGACGTCGCGGCGGTGACGCCTTGATCCGCCGCCAGTGCGGCCGCGCTTGCGCTTCGCGCCTGGGCGGCAAGGTCCCGTCCGTCGAGGACAATCAGTACCTGCCCTGCGCGTACGCGATCGCCCGGCACGACACGGACGTCCCGGACCGGCGCCAGAATGCGCGCCATGATCGTGGCGGTCGTCCGTGCCTGGACCACGCCACCGGCCTCGAAGGTGTCGGCGATGTCGGCCATGGCCACCCGCACCACCGTGACCGGAATTGGCGGCGCCGCATCCGAGGCGGCGGTCGTCGCGCCATTTGAACAGGCCGACAGGACCAGCGCGAAGCCCGCGGCGGCCATGACCGCGGCGGCGCGCTCAGGCCGTGAATGTCTTCTTGCCATCATGGTCATCGCCTTCCCAACATCCGTCCGAGCGTTGCGGTCTCGGTGAGCACCGCCACCTGCGCGGCGGTCTGCTGTGTGTCGGCCTGCACCACCGCTTCGGCGGCGCGCAGCAGCGATGCCACGTCGGTCAGGCCAGCCTCGTAGCGGTCGCGCACGATCCGCCGGCTCTCACGCGCCTGTTCCACCGCGGTGCGGCCGACCGTGTCGCTCGCGCGGGCGGCATCGAGGCGGGCGATGGCGATGTACACGTCCAGGCGTGCGGCGGTCTCCGACTTGTCGCGTTCAAGCGCGCGTCGCGCGGTCTGCTCGCGCGCTTCGGCGAGGCGCGCGGTGTCCGCGAAGCCTCGGAACAGATTGATGCGCGCCACCGCCCCCACGACCCAGCTCGAGGTGCGCGCGTTCCAGGCACCGCCGTTGAATTCCCAGCCACCCTGCGCCGTCACTTGCGGGAGAAATACGGCGCGCGCCGCCGCCTGGGTCGCACCGGCGAGTTGCTCCTGCAGCGCCGCGAGCTTCACGTCGGGGCGGTTCTCGAGCGCCTCCGCTTCGAGCGACGCGAGATCGGTCGTATCAATCACGGCCACCGTTGGTGAACGATCGAGCGCGAACGCCTCGCCCAGCGGTTCGCCCATCAACTGGTTGAGCTGCGCCCGAGCGATCCGTTCCTCGGAGATCGCCCGAATCTGCTGCTCTCGAGTGCGAGAGATGTGTACGTCCAGCTGCAGGACATCGGCGTCGGTCACGAGTCCTGCGTCACGCCGGTTGCCGGTCAACTCGCGATCCGCGCGCGCCGTGTCGGCGGCAGCCGCGGCAGACTGGCCCGCGGCCACCGCAGCCAGAACACGTCCGTAGGCAGTGGTTACACTGGCCGCCAGATCGTGGTCGACCATCAGGCGATTGGCTGTGGCCACGTCGTGGTCGAGGCCCGCTACGGCGACACTGGCTCGGGTGGCGCCGTCGAACAGTGACTGCTCGACCATCACGCCCGACCGAAAGTTGTCGAGGGGCTGGGGATGGTTGAGGGCATCGAGCGCGAAATCGGCGGCCGTGAACTGGCGCTGCGCCAGCAGTGAGCTGAAGACGAACACCGGTTGATTGCCACGCTGCCATGACTCGACCAGATCCACCTTGGGCAGGTAGCCAGCCCGCGCCTGCCTGATGCGCTGGAGCGTCTCACGCTCGACAGCCGCAGAGCTGCCGGCGTCGGGGTTCTGTGCGCGGGCGCGGGCGATGGCCTCCGTCAGGGTCAGCGGGGTTTGGGCGGCTGCAGAGGCGGCATGGCCCAGGGCTGCCAGGAGAAGGTAGGTCGCCGGGCGTCGTATCATCACTTTGACAGGATTCATGAAACCCAGATTGGTGACAAAGAAGAGTGCTGGCGGGCGTGTCACCAAGAGCCCGCGACTGAATCCTGTTCATCGGGACGGTTCGGCGGATCCCGTGCAGGAGGAGTACGCGGGTCTCGTCCGCTCGGCCGCGGCCGGCGATACCGAGGCGTTGGATCGGCTGCTGCTGCGCGCACAGGAAGTGGCCTGGCGGTTCAGTACCTCGGTGTGCGGGCATGCCGACGATGCCGAGGACGCGATGCAGGAGGCGCTGATCAAGACGTATCGCTATCTGGGACGCATTCGCGAGCCTGAGGCGTTTCGGCCATGGCTGTATCGCACGGTGCGCAACGCCTGTCTGATGGGGCGACGGAAGAAAGCAGGCGAACCCAGGCGGCTGCAGTCGCTCGACGAGGTGCTGCCAGGAGCCGACGGCCGGACGCGTCCGGACGCACCGCATCCAGGGAAGAACCCGGAACAGCTGGCGGACAACGCCGCGCTCGGTCGCCGCCTGCGGAAATCGCTCCACGCTTTGCCCGCCCCCTACCGAGCCATCGTCTTCCTGCGCGAGATGGAAGGCTTGTCGACGCGAGAGGTGGCGAAGGTGATGGGCATGACCGAGGACAACGTCAAAACGCGCCTGCATCGGGCTCGCATCCAGCTCCAGAAGGATTTGGGGAGCAGCGCACCATGACTGTCCAGGCCCGCCCCTCCGCGCGTTGTCGCGCCCTGCTCCTGGAATTGTCGCGCTATCTCGATGGCGACCTGACCCCCGCCCGCCGTCGGACAGTCGAACGGCACATCAAGGCGTGTGCGTGTTGTGGGACGATGGCCGCACGCCTGAGAAAAACGATGGCCGTGTGCCGCGCCGAGGGGAAGAGGCGGCCGCCCCGCGACGTGACGTCGCGCGCGGCGGAGCGGATCCGTGTGCTGATCGCGCGAGAGGGCCGTCGGCGACGCGTCGCGCGGTGATCAACATCGTGGCAGCATTGACGCGCGGACAGATGGGGTACGCCTCGAGACAACTTCTTGAAGCGATCACCGACCGGAAGAACACCCCCCGCATTCGTGCACTGTGCCAGGGCTCTCAAGCAATAGCGGCGGCGCGCCTTCCGTCACGCGGTGCCAGCGCCGCCATTCAACGTGGGCGGGGACCGAAATTGCCCGACAGATAGTCGAGGATCGCCACGCGATCCTCGACTGTCAGCCTCGCGCCCCAGCCGACCATCTTGTCGATCTCGCGATTCCAGCCGGCCCTCGTCAGGCGCTGCTGTCGAATGAGGTCATCTTCATGGCAGACCCCGCAACTGGTCTTGAACGAGGCGGGTGGCGCGCCAATGGTGACGGAGCCCGCCGACGGATCTCCCGCTTGGGCTCGCTGGCCTGGCAGCTCCCGAACGACGTTGATCCCCACGCGCGGGACGACATTCCATCCATAGCCAGCAGGATTCCACTCCTGGTCCAATGGCTGGGTGTTGCCGGCTGCGTCACGTGCCCGCGCCAGCAGCGTGTGGTACGCATCCTGAGACGGCGTCCAACTGAACTCCCACTGGCGCCAGCCGAATGGAGTGCGCTGATCCCGGCGCAGTCTCGCCGGGCTCCAGCGGCGACCTCCGTCAACGCTGACATCCACCCCTTCGACCGGTCCGGCGTCGCCGCTCCAGGCCGTGCCTCGAATCAGGACCGGTCTACCGACGAGAAGAGACTCGCCGTCGATGGGCTGGGAAATCACGCTCTTGATTCGCAGGCTGGTCACCGGTTGCATCTGCTCTGGAGCGATGAGGGTGCCGGGCGCGACCGCCTTTCCGGGATGTCGGTAGGCTCGCTTCATCCAGAACCCGTCGTGCTCGCGATCGAGCACGCGAATCGACGTGACCCACTTGGTCCACGAATCACCCGCCCAGCCTGGCACGACGGCCCGAAGCGGGAAGCCATGCTTCACCGGGAGCGGCTCCCCGTTCATCTCGTACGCCAGCAGCGTGTTCGCATCGAGCGCCTTCTTGATGGGGATCGATCGCTCGAAATCCGGCATCGTCCCAATGGGCACATCGGCGCCGCCAATCAGGACTTCACGAGCTGAGTCCTTGACTCCGGCCTTTTTCAGGACATCGGTCAGCCGTACCCCACGCCAGCGTCCGTTTCCGACGGCACCGGTGCCCCATTGCACGCCTGGAACCGGCGGGTCGTAGAACCGCCGCCCGTTGCCGGCGCATTCCACCACGGCCACCAACTCGACCGACGGCAGGCCTCTCAGGTCCTGCATGGTGAGGGTCAGCGGCGCGGTGACCTCGCCGTCTACCTTCAGTCGCCACGAGCTCTCATTGACCGTCGGCACAGTGACATGCGTCCGAACGAAGAAGCGATCAATTGGCGTGATGTAGTCCGCGAACCCGGAAAGCGGCATCTCCAGGTCCTCCGGTCTGGCCGACCGCGTCAGCATGTCGCGCTTGGGGCGATCGTCGGCGCGAAGCAAGGCACCGAGCGCCAGAAACATGAACTGCCGGCGAGGAAGCTCCATGGCGCAGGATAACCTTCTGGCCCGTTCCAGGCAAAGCTCGGCGCGGATCCGCCCGAGATCGTGACTGCGACTTCGTCGCGGCACGTCCGTGGCCAGGCCTTCGCTTGACAGCCGGAGATGCCCGGCTGATCATCGGGGCAGCGTCGTGGGATTGATCGGGACCGACGGGCGTAACGCTGCCCGCTCACAGAGGCAGACATCTGGAGGGACACGTGGCCAAGCAGGACATGAAGCAACGGCGGGCGATCATTACCGGCCTTGGCGCGGTGGCCGCGGCCGGCGCGCTGGGCGCGCGATCCGCAGACGCACAGGGCGCAGCGTCCGACTCGTTCACGCCGATGCTGCACCCGCAGGACGAATGGATGTCCTCGATGAAGGGCAAGCATCGCATCGTGCTCGATGTCACATCGCCCGCTGGCGTGCCGGACGCCATCCGGTTCGCCGGCAACTTGCTGACCGTCCACAAGAACGGGTGGGGTGTCGAGGAGTCGGACGTGGCCGTGCTCGTCTGCGTCCGCCATGGGGCCACCCCCTTCGGCTATACCGACGCCATCTGGTCGAAGTACGGCAAGACGATCGACCCGACGGCGACTCCACCTCCCACGGCGAACCCCTACAACTCGGGCGAACAGACGCAGCTCGCGGCTCTCGCCAAGCGCGGCGTGCAGTTCATGGTGTGCGGGACGGCCAGTCGTGGGTTGGCAGGGCGCATTGCCGGACCAGGCGGCGACGTGGAGGCCGTCCTCGCGGAGATGGGCCGCAACCTGATCCCCAGCGCGCGTATCGTGCCAGCCGGTGTCGTCGCCATGGTACACGCCCAGGAGCGCCGATTCGCCTTGGTCTCGGTCGGATAGCCGCGACGCACTCGCGGCAGGGAGCAAACGCCGTGGCTCACGTCGGTTCCGTCGGCGCACACGACCATGGGGCAGCACCGGCGGGATGACCGAGGCGAACGCCGCGCGGCAGGACCTCGTGCCGTAGCGGCAGGTTCACGCTCTGACGGAGAGTCGAAAAGGCCAGCTCGTGAGGGCTGGCCTTTCTCGTTCACCCTACAGCCATCGTCTGACGCGAGCCCTGTAGGCTCGGTATGCGTCGCCGAACTTCGCTTCGAGGTGTGCTTCCTCGTGCCGGATCACGCCGTAGCGGAGGAGCGCCCACACCAACGGTGCGAACACGACCGGCCAGGCCGTGTTCAGCAGCAGCGACACCGCGGCCAGGATCATCCAGTCAGCCAGATAGATCGGGTTGCGGCTGAAGCGAAATGGTCCACCAGTGCAAAGGCTGGAGGCCGCCTTGTACGGATTGACCGTGGTCTGATGGCGCGAGAAGGTGATGAGCGCCCAGGCGAACAGCGCCGCCGCAACGCCCAGGAGCAGCCAGCCGAGCGACCGGGTGACGGCACCCCATCCCAGGTTCAGGGGGAGGGCATTCCTGTCCAGCCACCAGCCACCGACTATCGCAGCGGCATAGGGCAAAGGAGGCAGCAAGCGCGTGCGTGGACGTGCCTCGTCTTCCATTGTTCTAACGCGGTTGGAACTCTGAGCCCCGATCTGCAAGCGCATTCGCGTTCGCGGCAGAAAGCGTCCGCACATCATCCGTCACGCGAGCATCGTCACTTGCCCGTTGCCAGAACTCACGCGCCGCCGCACGGGCGTCATCCCACACTTCCAGGGTGTCGGCGGTCGCGTGCGGCGGGGCAACGGTTCGCGGCGGCACCTGGCCATCGGCGGTCGGCGCGTACAGCATCGATACCTGATCGAACGCCGGCGCAAGCCGCAGCGTCGGCCCGTCCGCAAAGAAGATGACGTTGTACGGATGGCGATCGGTGTTGGCGATGAGCGAGCCGAACGCATCGAGCCATTGAAGGCGACGGGCATCTTCACGGGACAGACGCCCGGCGTCTCTCAGGAGAACAGCCGCGCGAGCCCATGGGTCCGCGGGATCCTCGTGAACCGCCGCCAGGCTCAATACGGCAACCCGACCCCTGATGCCGACGCGATCGAAACGGTCGCTCTCGAGGAAATAGTGCGAATCGGCGACGACAAGGCTCGCCTGCGCTGCGGGCACGCCGCGAGACGACACCACATTCAGCGCAAGCGCTTCGAGCACGAGGAGATCGCACCAGCGCCTGGCGGCGACATCACCGGCACCGCCACGAGCGGCGAACTTGACCAGCACGTGACGCCCGTCAACGAAGGCTCCGAACTTCGGACGTTCGCCGCCCGCAGATGATCCCGGAGGATGTCCCGCGATTGTGGCCTCGGCCCCAGCAGGGTAGTCGCCACGCGTCCTGACCGGAATCTCGAGCGCCTGCCAGCGAGCAAACGATTCATCTCCAACGATCAGATTGCCGGGCAGGTCCTCACCACGCCGCGACATCGCCAGCAGCACGTGATGATCGGACCAATCGATCAGGCGAGCCGGCAGGCGCAGGTCGGCGTGAGTCGCCGCAAAGTGGTGTCCGAGGAATCCGGATGGACGCGCGTCCGCGATCGCCATCGGAAGGCCGTCTGACACGGTGCCGCCGGGCATCCACACCGTTTGCCGTGCCACCAGCGTGAACAGTTCACCTTCGGACCGAGCGGTTCCGGTTTCCAGAATTCGAAAGACGGGAAAACGTGACGTGTCCAGGGTCGGCCACATGTGCCGCAACCCGTAACGCGTGGCACGGGCGCGACCGATCGGAATAACCTCTGTCCCTGCGTCACGTATGGCGCGCATGAGCGTCGCTGGAGAGACGTCGAGTCTCTGCCGAAGGTCAGCCGCGTGAAGGACCCCTCGGCTGAGCTCCCTCGATACCGCGCTCATGATGAAACGATTATATCACCTTTAAAAGTGAATTAATAAGGTTATTTTGGTCATATACGTTGTTATATGAAACGATGATTATACGATTATAGTCATGTCGCCGAGGTCGGCGATCGAAACCGTCTGATGGGGATCATGCGCGACGCCACGGAACGCCAGGAGGCGGAGAGGACATTACACGACCTCCGCGTGGCCGAGGCCGCCGACCGCGTCAAGTCCGCCTTCCTCGCCACCATGTCGCACGAGCTGCGGACGCGGCTCAATTCGATCCTCGGCTTCACCGGCGTCATCCTCAAGGGGTTGGCGGGCCCGGTGAACGCAGGGCAGGCGAGCCAGCTGGGCATGGTACGCGGCAGCGCCCGTCACCTGCTGGAATTGATCAACGACGTGCTCGACCTGTCAAAGATCGACGCCGGTCAGGGCGAAGTCCACGCCGAGCGTTCGACCTGGTACCTCCGATCCAAGCATGGCCGCGATCTAACCCATGTGACGACGCCGGATCTCACGCTGGCGGAGGCGGCCAGGCAGGTCAGGAGTGCCAGGTACCAAGCCCTCGAACGGCTCTGGCTTCAGGATGGCGGCGCGATCTCGGACATGGTCTCGCACACGGGACGGCGGTGGTGGGCCTGGGACTTGGTGCGCTCAAGTGGCGTCGACATCGTCACCGACACCAAATCGACACCGGCTCGGTCAGCGAGCGATGGATCGTTGAACATCGAGCGGAACCACGTGAACCGTCTCAATGAGCTTGAGAAACACATACCGGAACGCATTCACGTTTGCCGGACACGCATTCCAGTCACCCCCTAGCTCAACCATCTGCAGGCGGCTATCCGTACTGCCCATTCTCGTCGATGCGCTGCGCGAGGGCGAGCGTGGCGAGCTGGACGCGGTTCTCGACTTTCAGCTTCTCGAACACGTTGCGCAGGTGGTTCTTGACGGTCTGCTCGGTGACGTCGAGCTGGGCCGCAATTTCCTTGTTGCTGAGCCCCTTGACGACGCCCCGGACCATTTCCACCTCCCGCGGTGTCAGGGCGCTCGAAACGGCCGGGCGCGGCGCGCGCATTGCCGCGACGAGCGCCCCGATTTCTCCCGGCGCAAGAAAGTACTCTCCCGTCGCGACCTGCCGGACGCATCGGACCAGGAGATCGCTGGCCGTATGTTTCAGCATGACGCCATAGGCGCCATGTTGCACGGCTTCGCGCATCTGCGCGGGTTCGGCGACGGCCGTGATGAGGACCGTGCGCGTCTTCGTGTCCATCGCCTCCAGACGCCTCAGGACTTCGATTCCGTCGATGCCCGGCAGGTTCAGGTCGAGTAACAGGATGTCCGGGCGCAGCGTTTCGATGATGGCGATCGCCGCCTCCCCGGTGCTTGCTTCGCCCACCAGTTCAAAATCGTCTTCGTCCTCCAGCAGCGTCCGTACACCCAGGCGGAAGATGGGGTGATCGTCGGCAATGGCGATGCGCGTGCGGCTAGAGGGCATGAGGAATGACCACTTCCAGTCTGGCGCCCCTGGACGGCGTGGAGTCAACGCTGACCGAGGCCCCAATCGAGCGCGCCCGCTCCTTGATGACGAGGGGACCCTTGTGCTCCGCCCACAACTGCTCGTCGTCGAAGCGGCCCGAGAAGGGAAACCCACTACCGTTGTCTTCGATCGTCAGCGTCAGGGCCGCCTCACGATGACTGAGTCGAACCTGCGCCTCGCGGGCTCCGCTGTGCTTGCGGATATTCACGAGTGCTTCCTGCACCACCCGGGCCAGCACACCGCACTGTCGCGGCGTGAGGGTACTCGTGTCGACGGTCGAGGCGAAGGTCGCCTGGATGCCGGTCTGGCGCTGAAAGCGCTCGGCCAGGTCAGAAAGATACAGCGGGAGGTCTTCGCCGCTCAGGCGCAACGGCCGCAGGTCGCTCATGAGGTCGCGTACATTGTCGATCTCGCCGCGCAGCGTGACGTGCAAGTCACGCAGTCGTTCGCGGAACCCCGCATCGGCAGGGTCGCGCCGGGTGAGCGCGGCAATCTGCATCTCGAGGCCGACCAGCGATTGCACGACCCGGTCGTGCAGCTCGCGGGCGAAGCGAGCCCGTTCGGCGGTGCCCGTCTGTTGGTCGAGCAGGTACATGTTGACCATCGTCGGCCCGATTTGCTGCGAGATCGTGTGCAGCAGGTGCACCATGAGCGGCGGCGACAGGCGCGGTGAGGGTGCGGTCAGGTACAGGCACATATGCCAGTCGTCGCCGAACGACTGCGCGGCTCCGAGTGCGCGGTCGCCGCCGATCATCCCCCAGAACGCCGGGGGCGGCTGAAAGGGCGGACGCCGGCGGTTCCCGTCTAGATCGACCGTGACCGCCTCCGCGCTCCGTCCCGCTGCCGGATCCCACCAGCAGAACCAGGCGTGAACGTCCGGGGGAACCGCGAA
>CANIBQ010000116.1 GCA_947465645.1 Acidobacteriota bacterium
GCCGCCGCGGGCTACGTCAGGGGCGAGTGGCCCGGCCAGACGCTGGGAGGATCGCCTGCTCACGCCGATCGCGGGGAGCCTGCTCATCGGGGCCGCCAGCACGAGCGCCGACTTCTTCTCGCAGGCCGAGGCGGCGTTCGCGCTGTGGGAGATGCAGGTGCGCGAGCACAATCTGACCGCCGTCGTCGCCACCGCGCGCGGTCTGGCGCGGGACTTCCCCGACAACCACGAGCTCACCAGGTTCCTCGAAAAGAACCAGGTGGTCGTTGCTAGTCGGTAGGCAGCAGGCAGTAGAACGCGTACGGGATGGCGCGGCGATCAGTGTCGGCCGTCGCCGTTGCCGCGGCCGAGGCGATACTCCGCAATCCATTGATTGCTGACCTCCCCGAGGTCGGCGTCGGCCATCTTGCGGCGCTTCGAATTGAACAGGACGAACGCGACGCCCACGATGCAGAGAGCGAACAGGATCCAGCCCATCGGAAAAAAATCCACGAAGCCCACCGTTGAAGAGGGGCCTTGATGAGGGCTGACCGAGGGGAAGGACGCGGCGGGCCAGGACTCAGGAAAGCGTTACGGCACCCAGTATACTGACCTTCTCCAGGTGCTCGCCCTTCCTTTTCTGGCCATCGTCCTCCTCGGAAGCGCGATTCCGAGTTTTGCTCAGTCAATTGCGCTGGAAGACGCCCAGCGGCTCTTCTATAACGGCCGCTACGAAGCCGCGGCGGCCGCGACCCTACCGCTGTGCGCCGCGCCTTCAGACAACCTTGCCGCGTGCGAACTGCGTACGTCGTCGCTGCTGTTTCAGATCAAGAGGCTGGTTGGAGACGCTCCCGACAAGGACGTCGCGTGGAAGGCGTGCGCGACCTGTCCCGCCATCATGGCGGCGTTCGTCGAAGAGACCGCGCGGGGACAGGCGCTGGCCCGCGCGAGGCTGGCTGCGAACCCGGCCGACGAAACGGGCCTGTTCTTCCTCGGCAAGATCGACTTGAATTTCGTCTGGCTGCAGCTCGGCACGCTCGGACGCAAGACGGGTTGGAACGAGTACTGGGAGGCGAGGAAGTCGCTCGACAAGGTACTGAAGCAGCACCCCGACAACGTTCGCGCGCGTGTCTCGCGCGCGTGGATCGACTACATCGTCAGCACCAAGGTTCCGAGGGGCGTCAGGTGGCTGCTCGGCGGCGGCAACAAGAAGCGCGGGCTGTCGATTGTCCGCGACGCCGCGAAGTCAGACGCCGATTTCTTCGTCCTCGCCGAGGCCGGGTTCGCGCTCTGGGACATGCAGGTACGCGAGAAGAACTTCAGCGACGCCCTGATCACCGCACGGGGTCTCGCGGTCGACTTTCCGGACAATCCGGACCTGCGCAAGTTCATCGCCACGCACGAAGCTACGGTTCTTCGGGAATAGCTGCCACCGCCGCTTCGGTGGTCAGCAGGAGCGAGGCGATCGACGCCGCGTTCTGCAGTGCGCACCGGACGACCTTGGCCGGATCGATCACGCCGGCTTCCACCATGTTCCCGTAGACCTCGGTCTGCGCGTTGAACCCTTCGTCACCCTTCATCGACTTCACGCGGCCCACCACCACCGCGCCTTCGTGGCCGGCATTCGAGGCGATCCACCAGAGCGGCGCCTCGATCGCGCGAGCGACGATCGCCACGCCGATCTGCTGCGCGGGATCGAGCCTGAGCGCGGCCAGGCCCTGTGACGCGCGGATCAGCGCGACGCCGCCGCCGGCGACGATGCCCTCTTCGACCGCCGCTTTGGTGGCGTGCATGGCGTCCTCGACCCGTGACTTCTTTTCCTTCATCTCGGTTTCGGTGGCCGCGCCGATCCTGATCACCGCGACGCCGCCCACCAGCTTCGCGAGCCGCTCCTGGAGCTTCGCCTTGTCGTAGTCCGAGGTCGCGTCCTCGATCTGCGTTCTCAACTGCCTGACGCGCGCTTCGATCGCCACCTTCTCGCCGGCGCCTTCGATGATGGTGGTGTTGTCCTTGTCGATCGTCACCTTCTTGGCGCGTCCGAGATCCTCGAGCGTGAGGCTCTCGAGCTTGACCCCGAGCTCGTCGCCGATCATGCGACCCTTGGTGATCACGGCGAGGTCCTCGAGCATCTCCTTGCGGCGGTCACCGTAGCCAGGCGCCTTCACGGCCGCGGCCTTCAGCGAGCCCCGAAGCCGGTTGACCACCAGCGTCGCCAGCGCTTCGCTGTCCACGTCCTCGGCGATGACGAGCAGCGGCCGGCCGCTTTTCGCGACGAGCTCGAGCAGCGGCAGCAGCATCTTCAGCCCGGACAGCTTCTTCTCGTGGATCAGGATGTAGGGATCCTCCAGGACCACTTCCATGCGCTCGGCGTCTGTCACGAAGTACGGTGACAGGTATCCGCGGTCGAACTGCATGCCCTCGACCATCTCGAGCGTCGTCTCCATCGTGCGGCCTTCTTCGACGGTGATGACGCCGTCCTTGCCGACCTTCGCCATCGCTTCCGCGATGATCCTGCCGATGGTCTCGTCGTGATTGGCCGAGATCGTCCCGACCTGCTCGATCATGTTGCCGCTCACCGGCTTCGACTGCGTCTTCAGCGCGGCGACGATCACCTCGACCGCCTTCTCGATCCCGCGTCTCATCTCCATCGGGTTGGCGCCGGCGGCGAGGTTCTTCCGGCCCTCGCGGTAGATCGCCTGCGCCAGCACCGTGGCGGTGGTCGTCCCATCGCCGGCGACGTCGGACGTCTTGCTGGCGGCTTCCTTGACCATCTGCGCGCCGATGTTCTCGAGCGGGTCCTTCAGCTCGATCTCGCGCGCCACGGTCACGCCGTCCTTGGTCAGGGTCGGCGAGCCGTACGAGGAGCCGATCATGACGTTGCGGCCTCTCGGGCCGAGCGTGACCTTCACGGCGTTGGCCAGGCTGTCGATGCCGCGGAGGATCGCGTCGCGCGACTTCTCGCCGTACGTAATCTGTATGGACATGGTTTCCTTAAGTTTTCCTGGGCGAGACAGGAGTGCGCTGGTTGGGGGCGCCGCCGCCCTCACGCTGGCGGCTGGCGATCGTCGCGGCATCCATCGAGCCGTCGCCGGCGGGAATCTGGGTCGAACTGGACGTAAACCCTCCTGAGCCCGGCCTGCGTGGGGTCAGCGTGCCGCGCTCGCGCGCGCCAGGGATCAGCGTCTTTGCATCTTGGGTCATGACACCTCCGGAGTCTCACGATACGCCGGAGGTGGCGCGGCAGGCTGTTCAGAAGTGAACAGCCTGCCGCGCCGAAGCCGCAAGGCGAAGGCGGGTCAGTCGTCGCAGCGGATAGCGCATCTCATCCTGTCGACGATCGCGTTTGCGCGTATGTCGAGCAGGATCATGTGAGGGCCGAGGAAGCGGTACTCGATGTCGTCGGGTAACCGCGGGAGCAGCGCCAGGACGTTGGCCGGCACCGTGGAATAGCTTCGGGTTTTCGGGTATCTGACGTCGATGTGGCGGGTGAATGAACCAGGGTTGTCGTCCATGATGACGTCGCGGGTCCTGTCATCCACGATCTCGCTCAGCGCGTTCCTGAACTCCGCGCTGATCGTCGGCGTAAAGATTTCTCCCTGCCTGGCCCGTCCGCGCGCACGGCTGATCCTCGCGGCAAGGGCGACTTCGCTTCGCGTGATCTCGTCCCAACGATCCGTGACGGCGAGCGGTGGCACCCCGACCTCGGCGGTGCGGCGCAGTTCGGCATAGCGGTCTACACGGTTGTTGAAATCGGCGACGATATCGCCCCACACCTGGACCGTGAAATCCGGGCCGCGCGGGACCGCCGGCGCGGTCGTCGTCTGCGCGCCGGCGACGGCATCGAACGAAACGACCAGGGCAATCGCAAGGACTGCTCTCACTGCCTTCACCGTATCGATCACCATATGTCTCTCACAGTACGGGGAAATTGGCAACGCGGCTGTCCAAAAGGGAACGGGCATCACGCGCCGAACACCGTAACCTTCTTGCATGAGTCGATCCCTATTCACCGTCGCCGTCCTGCTTCTGAGCGCGCCGGCGTTCGCGCAGGGCCCGGCCAGCCCAGCCGTTATCTGACACGACCGCGGCGATCCATCGACGCTGGACCTCTCGAGCGGCCCCGGCGGCAGCGATCGCGAGCCCGATACGCGGCTCGCCTTCATCAAGGAGGCGTCCGGCGGCGCATCGCCGAAGTTCGACGTTCAGGACGAGCGCGGCGTCATCTGGAAGGTGAAGCTCGGCGAAGAAGCCAGGTCTGAGACGGCGGCAACCCGGCTGATTACGTGCTCCCGGCGCCTTCGAGGAGGCGCGCGAGCCGTTCGGGGTCGACAGGCTTGATGAGGTGGTGATCGAACCCGTGCTCGGAGGAGCGCCGGATGTCGCCGGAGGAGCTGTACCCGGTCAGCGCGAGCAGCAGCATGCCCCGGCCGTGGGGGTCCTGGCGGATCCGCCTGGCTACCTGGTAGCCGTCCATCCTGGGGAGTCCGATGTCGATGATGCCGACGTCGGGCCGCGCCACCGCGAGCAGCTCGAGGCCCCGGGCGCCGTCGGGCGCGTCGTACACCTCGTGCCCGGCCAACTCGAGCATCATCCGCAGCATCTCACGCGCGTCGGCGTTGTCTTCGATGAGCAGCACGCGTCGCGGCGTCGCACGACGGTCGAGCAGACGGGACGCGCCGACGAACGCGGCAGCCCCTGGAATCTGCTTCAGACGAAGGGTGAACCGGCTTCCGTACCCCTCGCCCTCGCTCGAGGCGACGATCGTGCCGCCGTGAAGTTCGACCAGGCGGCGAACGAGCGTCAGCCCGATGCCGAGCCCGCCCTGAGCGCGGTCGAGCGTTCGATCGGCCTGCACGTACAAGTCGAAAATGAAAGGCATGAGCCGGGCCGAGATGCCGCAGCCGGTGTCCTCGACGATGAGCACGGCGTCGCCGCCGTGCGCCTTGAGCGATACCGAGATGTGTCCGCCGGCCGGCGTGTACTTGATGGCGTTGGTGACGAGATTCGCCAACACCTGCTCGAGGCGGCCCGGGTCGCCGTCGACCCACACGGGCTCGGTGGTGACATCGAGCTGCCGATTCAGCGCGGGGTTGGCGACGGACGTGGCGACCGCCCGCCGGGCGACTTCGGCGAGGTCGAGCGGCTCCCGGCTCAACCGGATCTTTCCGGACACGACCCGCTCGACGTCGAGCATGTCGTTGATCAGTTGTGAGACATGGGCAACCTGCCTGACGATCACGTCGTGCGCCAGGGCGGCGCGCTCGCCCTGCGCGTGCGTCAGTTCGACGACCTGGACGGCGCTGGTGATCGCGCCCAGCGGATTCCGCAACTCGTGCGCGAGCATCGTCAGGAACTCGTCCTTGCTGCGGCTGTCGCGCTCGGCCCGGGCACGGTTGCTGTTCGCCTCCAGGATTTCGCTCATGTCCGACACGATCAGGTTGAGGCGGTCCCCAATGGCAGACGGTGTCGTGACGAGCGAGAGGCTCACCTCGAACGCGCTTGACGTCGCGCGGGTGAGCCGGCTGCGAACTCTTCCGCTGCCGGCCTGCCGCAGGGCCTCGAACGCGTTCCGATCGGGGGCATTGACGAAGCGGTCGAACCGGCTGGCGACCACGGCCTCGATCGACTCGCCCACCATCTCGGCGAACCGTGCGTTGCAGTACAGGATGTCGCCGGTGGGGGTGAGGACGACAGCGCCTTCCTGCATCTGCTCGACGAGGTTGCGGTACGGCTCGTCGGCGCTGTGCAGCGTGTAGACCTGGTTGCCCTGGCTGCCCTCGACGACGAGGGCGTCGATCTCGCCCTGCCGGATGGCACGCAGCATCTCTTCGGCTTCGATGAGCCGGATGCGCAGCGACTCGGTCTGCTGCCGATCGGCGAGAGCTTTCGAGGTCACTACATGCCCATCGAAGGCGGAGGACTGGGAACGAGATCGAGCCCGAGGAGGACGCGCTCGCGGTTCGACATGTCGCCGATGATCCGGCGCATGGGCAGCGGCAGCTTCTTGATCAGCGTCGGCGCCGCGATGATCTGCTCGCCCTTCGTGAGCACCGGCTGCTGGTAGATGTCGATCACCTCGAGGTCGTATCGACCCTCGAGATACTCGTTGCAGATCGACTGCAGGTTCTTGACCGCGCGCGCGGATCGGGTGGTCATGCCGGTCACGTACAGGCGAAGGAGATACCGTTCTTCAGCCGGCGTCTCGGCGGCCGCCTCGAATTTCGCGCGAGCGTTGTTGCGCTCCTTTGAAGTCATCGTGGCTATCTGAGCTCCTGCAAATCGAGGCCTACGAGCACGCGCTCCTTGTTCGACAGGTCGCCGATGATCTTCTTGATCGGCTGCGGCAACCGCCGGACGAGCGTGGGAAGCGCAAGAATCTGGTCGCCGCTGGCGAGCTGTGGGTTGTCCAGGAGGTCGATCACTTCGATCTCATACCTGACCTGGAGGTGCTCTTCACAGATCTGCTTCAGGTTCTTGAACGCCTGCACCGACTTCGGCGTCTGTCCGGCGACGTACAGCCGCAGCCGGTAGACCTTGTCTCCCGACGGGGGCATGGCGCCGTTGTCAGACAACTGCATGGCTGTCTCGCTCTCTGAATAGGGTCGGTCCGTGGTCGTCCGACGTTCCGCGGCCGCCCGCCGCGTCGAGATCCAATCCGCTATCGGTCAGCGCGAACTCGCGGAGCTCGTTCGAGTGCGCCATGCCGCGCGATTTCAGCACGTACAGCCCGCGGCGGCGGTGTCCGCTCATGATGTCGTTGGTCAGGATGATCCAGGTGTCCATCAGCGAGGAAATGGACGTTTCGGTGCGCTCGATGTCGCTGAGCCCCGGCGTGAGGCTCGTCAGCACCGCCGTGATGTTCTCGGTCTTGAGATGGTCGATCATGCGCGTCAGCATCGCCTGGACGTCTGCGAACGTGCCGACGGTCATCAGGTTGGTGACCGGGTCGAGCACGACCACCGTCGGCTTGAAGTCGGCCACGAGCAGGTGCATCGTCGCGAGGTGGGTCTCGAGCCCGTAGCGCGACGGCCGGTCGGCGTGAAATTGCAGGAGTCCGGCCTCCACCCACGGCTGGAGGTCGATGCCGATCGAGCGCATGTTGCGAAGGAGCTGGAGCGGCGACTCCTCGAAGAGAAAGCAGAGGCAGCGCTCACCCCGACGGCAGGCGGCGTCCAGGAAATGAGCCGCGAGGCTCGTCTTTCCCGTGCCCGCTGTGCCAGATACGAGCACGGTGCTCCCCCGGTAGTAGCCCTTCTCGCCGAGCATGCTGTCGAGGCGCGCAACCCCGGATGAGATGCGATCCAGCGGCGCCGGGTGCTGGAGGGCCATCGACGACACCGGCAGCACGCTGAGGCCCGTCGCGTCGATCAGGAATGGATACTCGTTCGTGCCGTGATGCGAGCCGCGATACTTGACAACGCGCAGGCGGCGCGTGGACACCTGGTCGTGAACGCGGTGATCGAGCAGGATGACGGCGTCCGACACGTATTCCTCGAGGCCCTGCTTGGTCAGCAGGCCCTCGCCGCGCTCGCCGGTGATGATGGCGGTGACGCCCTTGTCTTTCAGCCAGCGGAAGAGGCGCCGCAGCTCCGCACGAAGGATGGCGTCGTCCTTGAGGCCGGAAAAGAGCGATTCAATCGTGTCGAGCACGACGCGCGTGGCGCCCACGGACTGAATGGCGTAATCGAGCCTGACGAAGAGCCCTTCGAGGTCGTACTCGCCTGTTTCCTCGATCTCGCTGCGTTCCACGCGCACGTAGTCGACCGCGATCTTGCCGGACGCGATCAACGACGGGAGATCGAACCCGAGCGAGGCGACGTCGCTGGCCATCTCCTCGGCGTTCTCCTCGAACGTCATGAGCACGCCCGGTTCGTCGAACTGCGTGGCGCCGTTTACCAGGAACGTGAGCGCCAGGAGCGTCTTGCCCGAGCCGGGCCCGCCGCAGACGAGGGTCGGCCGGCCCTTCGGCAGCCCCCCGCGCGTGATCTCGTCGAGGCCACGAATGCCGGTGAGCGCCTTCGCGAGGTCCGGACCGTGAGACGGCTGTGCCTGCAAATCGACCACGCTTTTCTCGATCTCCATACGGTTCACTACCCTCGGAAGGCCTAATACTGAGGGCAATTGCCACGGCGATCTGTCCCCTATTGCACAGCCGTGAACAAGGCCACACCTCGCCCGTCCGTCAGTGTCCAAAAACGCACAGACGTGACCGGTGCGATAGGCCACGATGCAGGCACACGTGAAATTGAACCGAGGGGTGCGCCGGATGACATCGGACAGGACGCGGGCGAGCGCTCAGCAGGGCGCGAGCCTCCTCGAATCCCTCCACGTGGCAAAAACCAGCGTGAGGTTCGAGGCGCTCTCGACCATCTTCGCGCAAGGCGACCGCTGTGCCGGCGTGATGTACATCGACAAGGGACGCGTCAGGCTGTCGGCGACGTCTCCGGCAGGCAAGACCGCGGTTGTTTCCGTGCTTCACGCGGGCGACCTGTTCGGCGAAGGCGCGCTCGGCGGACAGCGGCGCCGCAAATCAACCGCCGAGGCGCTCACCGACTGCACCATTACGATGGTGAAGACCGCCGAGATGCGGCGGCGGCTTCAAGGCGAGGTCGCGCTCTCGGACTGGCTCCGGTCGCAGATGCTGGCGAGAAACGTCCGCATCGAGGAAGACATCGTCCACGAGCTCTTCAGCGGCAGCGAAAAGCGGGTCGCACGCTCCCTGCTGCTCCTGGCTGGATTCGACGAGCACCAGCAGGTGCGTCACACGCTACCGAACATCTCCCGGAACCTGCTGGCGGAGATGAGCGGCACGACGCGGGCGACGGTCGACCGGTTGATGAACAGCTTCCGCAAGCGCGGATTCCTCGAACGCCAGACGCCGCAGAACGGCGGCGTCCAGATCCACCGCTCGATGATGAGCGTCCTCTTGACGGCGTGAACGTCCCTCCGGAGACCTGAAGGTCTCCGGCTACCAGGACACGACACTACCAAGGACACACACACTGACAAGCCGCCTTCGCAGCAAAACCCTTCCGCTTCATCGTGCCCATCCCTGCCTCCGGAAGCCGACTTCGACGTGACGACCTCACGTTCACGGACGACACATCCTCGGTAATCAAATGGCTCACAGCCGATCGACAAGCTTTGATCGCCCGCCCGCGTAGGTACGAGAACTACTTGATCAGCCGCCCGATGCGGGCCATGAGCTCCTGCGGATTGAACAGCTTGGTCATGTAGTCGTCGGCGCCGAGGTCGAACGCGCGCATCACGTCCTGCTCGCGGCCGCGGCCCGACAGCACGATGATGCGCGGCCGCGGCGCGGGGCCGTCGTGAATCTGCGTCAGCACGTCGAAGCCATTCAGCTTCGGCATCATGGGGTCGAGCACGAGCGCGTCGGGCGCGTGCGCGCGCAAGGCGGCCAGCGTCTGCTCGCCATCGAAGGCCAGCACCGTCCTGGAGCCGGCGCCGCGTGCCTGCGAATCGACAATCCGCGTCACCTCGACGTAGTGTCCGCCTTCAGGCGGACCCTTCAGTCGTGGAGGACGACGGTGAGGAGGGAGCTGTTGACCTTGATGTCGCCGCCGTTGTATTCGATGAACCCCAGGTCGCGGAACTTGTTCATGAAAAAATTCACCCGCGACCTGGTCGTGCCGACTATCTCCGCGAAGGTCTCCTGCGACAGCTTCGGCAGGGGGAGCGGCTGGTCTTCCTTGCCATACCGCGCCAGCAACAAGAGCGCGCGCGCGAGGCGCTTCTCGCTGGAGTTGAAGAGCTGATCGATGAGGTCTTCCTCGATGCGGATATTTCGCGCGAGCATGTGCGTCAGGAACCGATCCGCCAGGTCGGGCTCCTTGTGGAGCATCTCGAGCATCTGGGGCTTTTCGATGACTAGGACCGTGCTCGCGCTGAGCACTGACGCGGTCGCCATGCGCCGCGGCTGCCCGGCGAGACAGCCCTCGCCGAAGAAGTCACCAGGCCCGAGGATGGCCACGACCGCTTCCTTCCCTGTCCGCGAGAGCACCGAGAGCTTGATGCTGCCAAGCTGCACGTAGAACACGTCGGTGGCCGGATCGCCCTGTGAGAAGACGACGGCTGACCGCGCGAACTTGGTGATTCTTCTCTTGATGCCCGCTGAGTCGAGGAACTTCTTCAGTTCGAAGGGCGGGATCGGTTGGAGTTCGGTGGCCGCCTTCGCGGCCTTCTTCGGCGGCATCTCTGCGGATTATGTCACGTCCAAAAGACGTCAAATGCCGGAACACGGGTCACAGGCGCTTCTCACCTGTGACCCGTGATGATCTGAGCGAGCTAGCTCATCCTTACGCGCACCGTCAATGGTGCCGTCAACGTCGTCGTGACGTCCGCACCCGGTGCGAGACGCATTTCCTTGCCCTTGGTCGCGAGCACGACGCCGGTGCCGGCGCCGCCGCCAACGACCGCGCCCTTGGCCGCGCCGTCCTTGCCGCCAAGCAGCCCGCCGATGATCGCACCCGCGCCGGCACCGATGCCGATCTTGGTTGCATCCTCACCCTTGGTCGCCGGCGCCATGCGCGAGACCGCCGCGGTCTGCATGTCGTAGCGGTCGCCGCCGGTGGTCAGCCTGTCGAAACGGAACGCGATCTCCGCGCGTCCCTTGACGCGCCCCGAGTCGTCCGCGAGCGTCACGTTGCCATCCACGGTGGAACCCGCGGGCACCACGTTACGGCCGTCGATCGTCACGGCCTGGGTGAGCTCAGCGCTGACGGCATCTTCCACCTGGCTGGTGTCGGACGCGACTGCACTCGTCAGGGTCAGGTGGAGGGTGGTGCCGGACGGAATCGTCACCTCGCGAAAACGCGGCACCGCCGCGGCCCTCGGCGCCGCCGGGCGCGTCTCTGCTGCCCTGGATCGCGCCGGCCTGGACTGTTCCTCACTCGCGGCCGCGCTGTTGACCGCGGCGTCCGCGGGGATGGCGTCGCTATCGGCACTCGTGGTGCCGCACGCGGTAACAAACATCGCAGAGCCGAGGATCACGTACAGAAATTTTGACATTGGGTAGATGGTAGCTGCTCCTGAGCGGCGGGTCTGTGCTGTTGTGAACAGCTATCGCAATTCGGGGGATCTTTCGACGAGCCGGGCAGCTCTGCTGTTGGCAACCCCAGCTTTCGGGGGTGATGTGCACTCCGGTACATCGGCGCCCGCAGCCTGGCCGCTACTCTAGGGCATGGCAAGTGAACGAGATAACGCTGTTGAGCGGCAGGCGCGCATCGAGGCGATGATCGACCAGTTTCGCGAGGCTCAGCAGCGCCGGATCGTGCAGCGCGGAATTGCGGCATGGAAGCGGGCCGAGGCGACGCAGATGGCCATGGCCTGCGGACCGCGGCTCCCGCTCGAGAAGATCCACTCGCTAGACTAGTGCACCGTGCGCGGCAGAAGATCCCAGTCCTTCTGCGCGCCCGCGAGCAGCGACGCGCCGGCCCGCTCGGGCGCCGGGCTCGGCCGCGCGTCGAGCAGCGCGATCAGGTGCGGCACGGCCGACACTGAGGCCGGCGAGAAATACACGGCGTTGTCGTCGCTCGTCGTGAACAGGCACGCGCCATCCGGATCGCCGGCGCCGATCATCGCCTCCGCAAACTGATCCCGAATCGCCATCACATAACCGGACGAGACCTGCTCGGCGGTCAGCCCCGCCCGGTACCAGACGCCTGAGGTGCCCACGCAGGCAGCTTACACCGTGAGGCTCTGGGCTCTGGGCTCTAGGCTTTAGGCTCTGGGCTCTGGGCTTTGGGCGCGGAACTTCAGCAACGCGGCAGTTCGGTAGAAGCCGTGGACGAATTTTCCGTACGGCAGGGTCAGAAACAGCGCCAGCACCGTAGCGAGGTGCGTGATGAGCAGGGTGCTCATGAAGGTGAAGTCGCGGAACACGAGCAGAGCCAGACCAGTGACGCTCGTCAGCAGCAACAGCGCGATGAACGATTCGTCGAGACCATCCTGCGCGCGGCCTCCAAGCGCCGGGTCACGCCTGCGGCGTAGCGCGAGAAGCCCGGCGGGGCCGACGACGAGCCCGAGACCGCCGGCCGTGCCGAGGACGACGGGCACGCTCGTATACGCGTGCGGGGCGATCCACCCGAACCCGTGATGGTAGACGGCGGCAGACGTGGTCGAGGCCAGGCAGAGCATGAAGCCGTAAAAGGTGCAGTGGTGAAACCAGCGGCGCCACGGCGAGCGCTGCTCCTCTCCCGACGCGCAATCGACCCCGCTGCCGTGCAGGTGCCGAAGCGTGAGGACGTCGCGCAGCGCCAGCGAGGCGCCACCAGGTTCAGGCTCCCTCGACTCCGCTCGGGACAAGCCAATCTGACGCCGGAAGCGGTGCACGCCGATCGCGAGCGCGACGATGACGAACAGGGATACCCCGCCGAAGAGCGACACCATGACGTCGTAGGACACGACGGAGTAAAAATCGGAGGGCGGCGGGTCCACTCCGCTGGAGAGCAGCATGATCGCGACGAGTCCTACCACGAGGCTCATCGCCGTCAGGAGCCCCTGGCGCCGGAACGCGACGCCGAGGAAGCGCGGCCAGCAGTAGTCCTCGTAGGTCTGCAGCCGAATCTCCGACAGTGTCTTCGGCACGTTGATGCCGAACTCGTGCGGCGGCGCGTACTGGCACGCGTACAGGCACTCCCCGCAGTTGTGACAGAGGTTCGCCAGGTACGCGAGATCCGCCTTGCCGAACACGAGGCGCTCTTCCATCGCCGGAAACACGGGGCAGTACTGCTCGCAGTACCGGCAGGCGTTGCACACCGTCATCACGTGCTGGCCGTCGTGGAAGACGGCGTGAAACACGTCGCCTGTGGAGCCGACGGTGTCACCCCTCGACTCCGCTCGGGGTGACCCTGAGCCCGTCGAAGGGTCAGGTCCGCTGGACATGTCGCGCAGCCTCCTCGCCCGCGATCCTGCCGAACACGGTGCCAATCGTCATGCCGAAGCCGGCAAGGTATCCCTTTCGCAGAATGTTGCCCACCATGATCTCGCCGGCGGCGCAGACGTTTCTGAGTGGCTCGCCGTTGGTCATCACCACCCGCGCGCGATCGTCCACCTTCACCCCAAGATAGGTGAAGGTGATTCCGGGTCGCAGCGGATAGGCGAAGAACGGCGGGCTGTCGATCCGCTGCGCCCAGTGCGTCTTGTCCGGCACAAGACCTTCGGTGCGGCAGTCATCGAGCACGTGGTGATCGAACGTCCCCGGACGCACGGACTGGTTGAAGCGCGAGACCGTGGCCTCCAGCGCATCGGGCGGCAGCTCGAGCTTCGACGCCAGCGCCGCGATCGAGCCGGCCTCGATCACGGGAAACACCGACGGCATGAAGCGGCCCATCACCTTCGCATCGAAGATGGAAAACGCGACCTGGCCAGGCTGCCGCGCGACGAGACCGCCCCAGATCGCGTACCGCTTGGGCCAGAGGTCTTCTCCCTCGTCGTAGAAGCGCGCGGCCTCCCTGTTGACGACGATGCCGAGAGGCAGGCAGTCGAGCCGCGTGACGATGCCGCCGTCGAATTTTGGCGCGCGCGCGTCGAGGGCGATCGAGTGGCACGCGTGCGGATCGGCGACAGACGCGGCCCCGGCATCGAGCAGCAGCTTCAGCAGCGTTCCCGTGTTGTAGGGCGTGCCGCGGATGATGAAGTTGTCGGCCGCCTCGCCCCAGATCTCGCGCAGCCAGTCGATGTTGGCTTCGAAGCCGCCGGCGGCGA
>CANIBQ010000117.1 GCA_947465645.1 Acidobacteriota bacterium
CCGCGAGACGGAGGTGTCGCTGAAGAACTTCCAGGACATCCGCGACATGAAGAAGGAGCCGCGCCCGGACAACCCGGTGCCGCTGCCAGAGCTGCAACGCCTTGCCTTCGACCACGTCAGCTTCCAGCACCAGTCGGCTTCGTCTCCGGCACTCACCGACATCTCGTTTGACGTGCAGCGAGGCGAGACGATCGCCTTCGTCGGCCCCTCCGGGGCGGGTAAGACGACCTTGGTCAAGCTCCTGGTGGGGCTCTACCGGCCGTCCCTCGACTCCGCTCGGGACAAGCAGGGAGACATCCTCTACAACGGGCACTCGTCCTCGGACATCGACCTGAACCAGCTGCGCGAGCGGATCGGCTTCGGCACGCAGGACACACAGCTCTTCTCAGGCACGATCCGCGAGAACCTGCTATTTGTGAACCCGACGGCGACGGATGCGGAGTGCCTCGACGTCCTGCGCAAGGCGGCGTGCGACAGCCTCCTGGCGCGCGCGTCGAAGGGGCTGGATACGGTGATCGGCGAAGGCGGCGTCAAGGTGTCGGGCGGCGAGAAACAACGCCTGTCGATCGCCCGGGCGCTGCTGCGCCGGCCGCACCTGCTGGTGTTCGACGAAGCGACATCCTCCCTCGACTCCCTGACGGAAGAAGAGATCGGCGCGACGATCCGCGACGTGGGGAACAGCCGCGACATCATGACGATCCTGATCGCGCACCGCCTGTCGACGATCATGCACGCGGGACGGATCTATGTGCTGGAGCAGGGGAGCGTCACGGAATCAGGCACGCACGCAGAGCTGCTGGTGCAGAAGGGGCTGTACTACGCGATGTGGCGGCAGCAGATCGGCGAGAAACGCGCAGTGGCGGTGGCGTAGGTCCGGCTGAAGCCGGACCCCACGCACGAGGGAGCTACGGACGAGGGAGGCGCGACAGGATGATGTCGAGAGTCGCGTCGATCTTCGCGAACTTCTCGTCGATCCTGTCGAACTTCTGGTCGATCTTGTCGAATCGCTCGTCGACCTGATCAAAGCGCTTGAGGGTCTCGTCGTGGAAGTCGAGGGCCTGCTTGATGGCCAGCTGGTGCATCTGGCCGATCTCGTCGCGGATCGCAAAATGTGCGACGTCGTTTTCGCCACGAAATTGCGAGAACTCCATCCTGAGGCCGCTGACGTTCTCCGTCAGGGCCGCCAGTTTCGCCGGTAGCGTTTGAAGCCCTTCCACCTTTTGCTCCAGAATCTCAACGCGATCGGTCAGCGATCGTCCGGCCATCGCCACATCCTCCTGCCCGCGGGCGGGCTGAAGGATGCGACGACGATACCATCGTCCGAGGAGACGCAAAGCTAAAGCTTTGCGCCACGGGAAGCAGGCAAAGCTGAAGCTTTGCCCCCCACGAAATAGACGGCTAGTTCGTGGCGACGGCGGCGGCGGTGACGTCCTTGGCCAGCTGGGCGAAGGGTGCGGGCATGCCGTGCAGCGGGACGATCCGGTCGACGCGGAGCTTGCGGGCCTGCACGTCGGTCAGAAACTGGCCGGCAAACGTCTGGGCGGCGGCGCCGGGTGTGTAGACGTCGACCTCCACGAGGATCCGCTCCCTCGGGAAGTACGCCATCAGCATGGTCGCGGAGTGCGCGCCGGTGACGGGGTAGAGGTTTACGGTCATCCGGCCGTCGGTCACGGTCTTCTCGCCGCTGACATTATCAAAAGCGATCGGCTTCGGGTTCTTCTGCAGCGCGTCGGGGACGATGGTGTGCGGGCGCGAGGCGATCTCCTCGAAGAACACCCGGTTGCCGCCGTGCGTGATGACCGTCAACCCCTCGGCCACCGCGGCGCGGACGCCGCCGGAGTGGTCGAAGTGGTGGTGGGTGTTCACCAGTTGCGTCAGGGGCTTGCCGGGGACGGTCTCACGCGCCTTGGCGATCGCGGCGAGCGTGCGGGCTTCGTTCTGCGGCGCTTCGATCAGCATGAGGTGATCGGCAAACTCGACGAGCACGCTGTGGTGCGAGCCGCCACCGATCAGCCAGATGCCGGGGGCAAGCACCTCGGAGGTCGCCATCACCGGCGGCGGGCCGGCCGGCGCGGGCGCGGCGACCGCGGCCGGCGGTGCGGCGAGGTCGGCGGCGGCAGTGCCGCCTCCGACCTCGGCAGTATTCTGGCTGGTGATGCGGTAGTCGGCGGTGGTGAAATCATCGGTCTTCACGGTCAGCTGCGTCGGCAGCTGAAGGTCGCCCACGGCCTGGTAACCACCAAACGTCGTCGAGATCATCACGTCGCCAAGGTTGACGTTGTCAGCCTTGTGCACGACACGGCTCGGGAGCTTGGTGGTCGCGTCGATGGCCAGGGTAAACGCCTGGCCTGCGAGGTTGACGTCGACCAGCGACTGGCCGCCTTCGGTCCGCAGGTTCGTCAGCGAGGCGCCCTCGGTGAGCGCCGCGCGTACTGCGGTGACGGGGTGGTGCAGGATCTCAAGCCGGCGATCGGCCAGCGCCGTGCCGCCGGCGCGGGTGGCGGTGCCGTTGGCCGCGACGTTGTAGGCGACGTCGCCGGCGAGACCGTTGATCTGCGTTTGCGGCGCCGGGCCCTGGAAGAACTGGAAGTTGGGCGTACGCGTCAGCTCGGTGCGCGCGCGGCCACCGGGGACGTCGATGGTGCGGGTGTACTGGCTGACGGTAAACGTCTGGCCGCTGGCGCCGGGCACGATGTCCTGGCCGAGGTTGTACTGCGTGCCCTCGCCCTCAAGCACCAGCGTCGTCACCGCGAGGACGCGATCGCGGCCGCCAAGGGCGGTGGCGGCGTCGTTGACGATCTGCTGTTCGGGGGTCGGTCGCGAGCAGGCGGCACTGGCGGCAGCGACGGCGGCTGTCATGACCAGCACGGCGACGAATCTGGATCGAGTCATGGATGGCTCCTGGTTAGGCGGACGCCGACATGTTAGTCGAAGGCGGGCCTGACAAGGCCCGCCCTACGTCTTCTGGGCCCTACGTCTTCTGGGCCTGGGCGAGGAATCCACGACTCAGCGACCGTTGTCTGTCAGTGTTTCTACTGATGATCGGACCAGGTGTTTCCACCCGGCGCGAAAATGTTCTAACGAACTGTGCTCTTTGCGACCAGATCGTCGACGGCGATTCGGACCCGATCGAGGACGCCGCGCACGGTGGGGCCGAATTTCGAGAAGGCCCCGTTGGTGGCGGCCTGGCGGGCGGGGTCGCCGCTGGCCAGAAACTGGTTCATGGCGGCGGCGCTCTGGCCGAAGTCGCTGGTGAAACCGTCGGCCATGGTGATGGCGACGGCCAGCTCGGCCCGCAGGATGCCGGCGGCGAAGGCGGCAGCGGCATCCGGTGCGGCGCGCTCGACGGCGCCGGCGACGCAGAGATCGAGGCGCTCGGCGACATCGAGCGCCTGCTGCTGATCGTTGATGGTGCCGGACGCGAGCATCCCGGCGACGACGTTCTGCCGCTCAGGGGTGGACCCTTTGACCGTTTCCCCCGCCACGAGGTGAAGGCTTTTGGTCGCAACGTCGACAAGTTCGACCAGGGCAAACGCCTCGCCGTAGCAGGTGAGGACCCGCCCATGAGGCGTCGCGCCGTCACGTTCCAGGGCGGGCGTTTGCGCGAACGCGAGCGTGGGAAGGCAGACGAGCGCGAGCGCGAGGAGCTTCATGGGCTGGAGGGTAGCGTACAATCACCCCTTCCCATGCCCGTGGCGCGGCGGTTCGTGATCGGCGGACGTGTGCAGGGGGTCGGCTTCCGGTGGTTCGTCCACGCGGCGGCGGCGCGCGAGGGGGTCAGCGGCTACGTGCGAAACCTCCACGACGGCACCGTCGAGGCGTTTGTCGAGGGCGAGAACGAGGCGGTCGCCCGGGTCGAGCGCGCCGTCCGCAGCGGCCCGCCCGGCGCGCGCGTCAAGACGGTGAACGTGATCGAAGAAGACGCCGCCGGGGCGTACAAGACATTTACGATTGAGGGATAACCACGAAGGGGTTTGACGACAAAGGGGTTTGACCACAAAGGGCACAAAGATCACAAAGAGGATCTGCCTGGGTGACCTTCGTGATCTTTGTGGTTGGAAGACTTCGTGGTTGATAGGGACTGATGGATCTGAAGCAGCACATTCGGCACGTACCGGACTTCCCGAAGGCGGGGATCCTGTTTTATGACATCACGACGCTCCTGCGCGACCCGGCGGGGTTCAGGATGACGATCGACCTTCTGGCCACCCCGTACGAGGGGCAGGGGATCGATGCGGTGATTGGCATCGAGAGCCGCGGGTTTATCCTCGGGGCGGCGGTGGCCGAGCGCATCGGCGCGGGGTTCATCCCGATCCGCAAGCCCGGCAAGCTTCCGGCGAAGGTGCTCAAAGAGAGCTACGCCCTGGAATACGGCACGGACGCCCTCGAGATCCACGCGGACGCGGTCGAACCGGCCCAGCGCGTACTCATCGTCGACGACGTGCTCGCCACGGGCGGGACGGCGGCAGCGGCGGTGAAGCTGGTACGGACGCTTGGCGGCGAGCTGCATGGGCTGGCGTTCCTGATTGAGCTCCTCGGATTGCAGGGGGCGGCGAAGCTGCCTGGTGAGAAAGTGTTTTCGGTCCTGCAGTATTAGGCGGACCTGACAAGGTCCGCCCTACGTACGTCCGGGCCGGTGCGTCGGGGCCGGCTTCCGTTACGTAGGGGCCAGCTTCCGTTACGTAGGGGCCGGCTTCAGCCGGCCCGGGTAAAATGAGGGGCCGGGTCCCCGTAGCTCAGATGGATAGAGCGGCGGTTTCCTAAACCGTAGGCCGCGTGTTCGAATCACGCCGGGGACACCACTTCCAGGTAGGAGGTGGGAGGTTAGAAGCGGTTCGAGGTTAGACGTTAAACGCTTATGAAGACTAAAGAGCGGCATCATCTGAAAGAGAACGAGCTGGCGCACACGCTGGCCAGTGCGCGCGAGTTTGTGGAGTCGCGCGGGAAGCAGGTTGGCGGCGCGATTGGCATCGTGGTGCTGATTGTCGCGGTGGTCGCGGGGGTGCTCGTCTTCCGCAACCGCGCGGACACGCGTGGAGAGGAGCAGCTGGCCGAGGCGCTGGTCGCGCTCAACGCGCAGGTGGTCCCGGCGTCGGCGGCGGCCGGTGAACTGCCGGCGGCGGCGCAGATCGGTGCGACGGGGTCGTTCCAGACGGAAGAGGCCAAGCTGGCGGTGGCGTTGCCGAAGCTGAAGATGGCGGCGGACGCGTTCCCCGACACCTCCGCGGGCATCCAGGCGCGCTACCACTACGCGGCGACGCTGGCTGCGCTCGGCCGCCACGCCGACGCGGTGAAAGAGTTTGACGATGTGACGCGGCGGGCGGGGGCGGACACGCTCTACGGCCGCATGGCGTCACTCGGCAAGGCCGACACGCAGAGCAAGGCGGGGCAGATCGACGGCGCGATCGCGTCGTGGAAGGCGCTGGCCGACAAGAAGGATCCAAATCTGCCGGAAGACGCGATCCTGATGGAGCTGGGCAAGGCCTACCAGACGAAGGGCAGCCGCGAGGACGCGCGCAAGACCTTCACGCAGCTGGTCGACCAGTTCCCGACGTCGCCGTATGCCGCGGAAGCGAGAGCCGAGCTCGACACGCTGAAGGGGTAGGCGGGCCTGACAAGGCCCGCCCTACGAGCGCAGGAGTAGGCTGTAGCGCGGACCTTGTCAGGTCCGCGTCATCGCGACTTGCTCACGTTCCGGAGCGACTCGAAATTCCCGGTCGCGTTCATCACCAACCCCCGCACGGACGGCTGGCCGACCGCGACGTTGGTCCGATTCCAGAGGCTGATGTACGGGGAGTCCTCGGCGATGATCCGCTGGGCCTCGCCGTAGTACTTCTTCCGTTCCTCCTCAGTCGCCGCGGCGCTGGCCAGGTCGATCAGCCGGTCGACCTCAGGGTTGCTGTAGCGCCCGCGATTGAAGCCGTTGGGCGGCGCCATCTGCGAGTGGAATACCCGCCGCAGGATGTCGGGGTCGACCACGGCGCCTCCGGCCCACTGCATCTGCACCATCTGGAAGTTCCCCTTCACGACATCCGCAAACATCGTCGCGAACTCGAGCGACTGGGCGTCGACGTCGACGCCGACCTCGCGCAGGTTCTGCTGGATCACCGCAGCCTGCTGGCGGAAGTCGTCGTTGACGCCGAGCTTCAGCGTGATCCGGAAGCGGGCGAGCGGGCCATTGCCGTCGGGGTCGGGATAGCCGGCTTCGTCCAACAGGGCTTTGGCGCGGGCGGGATCGTAGGTGTAGCGCTTGATCGTCGAATCGTAGGCCCAACTCTGCGGCGGGATGAGGCCTGTCGCCACTGTCGCCAGGCCGCGGCGGAGGTAGGCGACGATCGCCTCGCGGTTGACGGCGTAGGCGAGTGCCTGCCGGACGCGCCGGTCCTTCAGGATCGGGTCCTGCGTGTTGATGCTCACGTACATGTAGTCGAGGCCCGGCGCCTCGGCGAGCGTGACACGACCGTCCTCCTTCAACTGGTGGACGATGTCGGGCGGCATGAGGTTGACGACGACGTCAACGTCGCCCTTCTTCATCTCGAGCCCGAGCATCGTGTCATCGGGAATCACGCGGACGACGATGCCGTCATTGCTCGGCGCGCCGGCGTAGTAGTCCGCGAACGGCGAGAGCACCACGCGGTCATCCACGTCGTAGCGGACGAACCGGTAGGGTCCGGTGCCGACGAGCGTCCGGTTGAAGTCGGCGCCAGCGCCAGCCGGGACGATCGGCGGGCTCACCAGCTGTATCGGGAACGCCGCGAACGGCGCCCGGAGCTTGAACTCGACGGTGTAGGCGTCGATCGCCCGCACCGAGGCGAGCGGGCGGAACGCCCCCTTGAAGGGAGACGTCGAGGCGGGGTCGATGTAGCCCTGGTAGTTGAAGACGACATCGGCGGCGGTCAGCTCGTGGCCGTCGTGGAACCTGACGCCGCGCCTGAGCGTGGCGATGTAGGTGAGCGGATCGGGATTATCGAGCCGCTCGGCCAGCATCGGCCGGACGCGCAGGTCGTCGCCGATGTCCATCAGCGAGCTGAAGATCAGATGGTTGATGCGCTGAGCGGCCTCATCGGTGGCGAAGCGTGGATCGAGGTTGTTGGGCGGCTGTCTTATGCCGACCACCAGGACGCCAGACGCGACCTCGTTGCTGGAGCCGGCGCACGAGGTCGCGACAAGGCTCAATGCACATAGCCCAATGCTCAAGGCCCAACGGACGGTCACGGCGTCTCCTCTGCGAGGCGCTGCAACTCGGCGAGCAGCTCGAGGGCGGCCCGTGGCGTCGTGCTGTCGACGTCAATGTCCTTGAGACGCCGCGCGAGCTCGCTGGTCTCGGCCTGCGCGAATAGTCCCATCTGCGCTGTTGGCGTGTCGCTGGGTGCGCCGGAGAGCGTCGGCCGGCCGCCGCGGGTCAGTTCGTCGCGCTCGAGGCCGCTGAGGATCTCGCGGGCTCTGGCAACGACGGAGGCGGGCAGCCCGGCGAGGCGGGCGACCTGGATGCCGTAGCTGCGATCGGAGCGGCCGGTGACGATTTTGCGCAGGAAGATGATGTCGTCTTTCCACTCGCGCGCCGCGACGTGGGCGTTGACGACCCCCGGGGTCGTGTCGGGGAGATCGGTCAGCTCGTGATAGTGCGTGGCGAAGAGCGTCTTCGGGCGCGCCTTGCTATTGGTCGCCAGGTACTCGGCCACGGCCCAGGCGATGCTGAGGCCGTCGAAGGTCGAGGTGCCGCGGCCGATCTCGTCGAGCACGACAAGGCTTCGAGACGAGGCGGCGTGCAGGATGTTGGCGGTCTCCTGCATCTCCACCATGAAGGTCGACTGTCCGCGGGCGATGTTGTCGGAGGCGCCGACCCTGGCAAAGATGCGGTCGACGATCGGCACCTTGGCGTCGCGTGCCGGCACAAACGATCCGATCTGCGCGAGCAGCGGGATGAGCGCGGTCTGCCGCAGGTAGGTCGACTTGCCGCCCATGTTCGGCCCGGTCAGGATCACCAGCTGCCGTGTCGTCCCGTTCAGATCGATGTCGTTGGGCACGAACGCATCGGCGGCGTAGCGCTCGACCACCGGGTGACGGCCGTCGGTCACGACGAAGTCGTCGCCGTCGTGGACGTGCGGCTTGGTGTAGTTGGAGAGCGACGCGGTCTCGGCCAGCCCGGCGAGGACGTCGAGCGTGGCGAGCGCCCGCGCGGTGTCCTGGATCCGTCCGGCCTCGGCAGCGACGGCGCGGCGAAGTGTTTCGAAGATCTCGAGCTCGCGCTCGAGGATCCGCTCGTCGGCGCCAAGGATCTTCTCCTCGTACTCCTTGAGCGCCGGCGTAGTGAAACGTTCGCCGCCGGCGATCGTCTGCTTGCGCTGGTAGTCGTCTGGAACCGCGCCCAGATTGCTCCTGGTGATCTCGATGTAGTAGCCGAAGACGCGGTTGAAGCGAACCTTGAGCGAGGCGATGCCGGTGCGCGCGCGCTCGCGTTCCTCCATCTCGGCGATCACCTGGCGGCCGGAGCGGCTGATCGCCTTGATCTCGTCGAGTTCCGGGTCGACGCCGTCGCGGGTGAAGCCGCCTTCGCGGGTCAGCGCCGGCGGTTCGTCGATGAGCGTTCGCTCGACCAGATCACGGATGTCGGTGAGGTCGTCCAGTTCGGCGAGCAGGCTCTGAAGGAGCGGCGCCTGCACCTCCTGCAGGATCGACTTGACCCGAGGCACAGCGGCCAGCGACAGGCGCAGCGCCACCAGGTCGCGCGGGTTGGCTGAGCCAAGCGCGGCGCGGGCGACCAGCCGCTCGAGGTCGTGCACGCTCTTGAGCAGCTCGCGGAACTTGCCGCGGTCGGTGGCGCGGAATGCGAGTTCCTCGACGGCGTCGAGGCGATCGCGGATGCGTTCGAGCGCGTAGAGCGGGCGGAGGAGCCAGCTGCGCAGCATCCGCCCGGCCATCGACGTGACCGTGCGGTCGATCTCGTGGAGGAGCGAGCCTTGCGGCCCGCCTTCACTCCCAACCACGACCTCGAGATGCTTGAGCGTAATCGGGTCGATGATGAGACAGTCGGCAGAGGTCTTGTAGCTCAACGCCCGCACGTGCGCGAGGTCGGCCTTCTGGGTGTCGCGCAGGTAGGCGACCAGTCCGCCGGCCGCCTGCACCGCGGCGACGCGCCCATCGAGACCGAACCCCTCGAGGCCGTGCGTCTTCAACTGGTCGAGCAGTGTTCGCCGCGCCGCTTCCGGTTCGAAGCTCCAGGCGTCGACGGTCGTGACCGGAATCTGCAGGCGGGCGATCTCGGGGAGCCGGGTGGCGATATCGCTCTCCGCGGGAACCACGATCTCGCGCGGACGCAGGACGGAGATCTCGTCGGCGAGCGCGGCCAGACCATCACCGCGATATTCCGCGGTGGTGAATTCGCCGGTCGACAGATCGATCAGCGCCACGCCGTAGACGCCAGCCGGGCCTGACAAGGCCCGGCCTACAGGAGGAGCAGAGTCTCCCGTAGAGCGGACCGTGGCATCCGTAGAGCGGACCGTGGCATCTGTAGAGCGGACCTTGTCAGGTCCGCTGCCAGGTCCGCTGTCGGGTCCCACGACAGCCATCAGAAACGACGGCTCACGCGCCTCGAGGTGCCCCGCATCCGTCAGCGTGCCTGGCGAGACGACGCGGACGACCTCGCGTTTGACGAGCCCCTTGGCGTTCTTCGGGTCCTCGACCTGCTCGCACAGTGCGACGCGGAAGCCCTTGCGGACCAGCTTGCCGAGGTAGCCCTCGAGCGCGTGGTAGGGGATGCCGCACATCGGGATGCCGTGGCCGCCGGCGTCCTTGGAGCGCGAGGTCAGGGTGAGATCGAGCGCGCGCGCGGTGACCAGCGCGTCTTCGTAGAAGATTTCGTAGAAGTCACCCATGCGGAAGAACACGATGGCGTCGCGGTACTGCCGCTTCGCTTCGAGGTACTGCCGCATCGCGGGGCTTGGAGTCGCCGTGGATGACATGAGTGTCTGAACCACGAAGGCACGAGGATCCGGAAGGACACGAAACTAAACAGGGGTTTCGTGATCTTGGCGATCATCGTGAACTTCGTGGTTGATATTATCTGTCACCGGATGCTGATTCTTGCCCTCGACACGACGACGCGCGCGGGAAGCTGTGCGCTGGCGCGGGACGGGCGCGTGATTCTTGAAGAGGGGAGCGACGTGTCGCTGCGGCCGGCGGCGCGCCTGCCGGGCGATCTGATGGCGCTCCTCGAGCACGCCGGGGTGAGGCTGGACGAGGTCGACCTGTTCGCCGTCGCCACCGGCCCAGGTTCATTCACCGGCCTCCGGATCGGCATCGCGACGATGCAGGGGCTGGCGTTTGCGGCAGGGAAGCCGCTCATCGGCGTGTCCGGGTTCGATGCGCTGGCCGCTACCTGTAGGGCGGACCTTTACGGTCCGACTGGCGCGCCTGATAAGGCGCGCCCTGCAAGAGTCGCCACCTGGGTCGATGCCTGGCGCGGCGAGGTCTACGCGGCGCTCTACGAACCGGGCGCGGCGGCGCCGGAGCCTGTTGTTGCTCTTCCGGCTGACTTGCTGGAGCGGTACGACGCACGGTCTGGCGGACCTGACCCGACTGCGCCGAAGGCTTCGTCGGGGCAAGCCAGTGTCCGCCCTACAGGTGGAACGGGTGAGGTAATCACATTCGTCGGGGACGGGGCGGCGACCTATCGCGATCTGATTCTGGCGACGCTCGGGGATCGGGCGCGGATTGCGGAGCCGCCGGCGCCGCTCATTGCGGGCGTCATCGCCCAGCTCGCCACGCGAGCCGCGGAGGCAGGCGAGTTGCCGCCGCCGCACGCGATCAGGCCGCTCTATGTCCGCCGCCCGGACGTGGAGATTGTCCGAGACGCGCCGCCGACCAGAGACAGGGCGTGACCGACGGCTGCACGATCGAGCTCCTCGGCGGCGCCGGTGATCCCGACGCGGACCTTGACGGCGTGCTCGAGGTCGAAGACGAGTCGTTCAGCAACCCCTGGACGCGCGCGATGTATGCCTGGGAGCTGCAGAACCGCGCGATCTGCCACATCTACGTCGTCCGCACCCCCGGCTGCGCGGTCGCCGGCTTCTGCGCGTTCTGGCTGGTGTTTGACGAGATCCATATCAACAACATCGCCATGCGCCCGCGCTTCCGCGGTCAGGGGATGGGCACGACGCTGATGCACCGCGTGCTGGCCGAGGCCGGGCAGCTCGGAGCGCGGCGGGCGACGCTCGAGGTCCGCGCCTCCAACCAGCAGGCACTCAGTCTCTACACCCGGCTGGGGTTCTACGTGGCCGGTACGCGGCGGAACTACTACACCAATCCCGTGGAAGACGCACTGATCCTGTGGCGGGAGGCGCTGGGTGGCGAGGTGGCGGGGTAGCGAGGGGGCTGGGGAGGTCGAGCTCGGCTACCCAAATCCCTGGCCACCCGGCTACCCCGTATGTTACGTTTCGCTTCAGGCACCACCAGCGCGTAGACCTTCTTCAGCAAAGGAGGGGCGTTCATGAACACCGACGACCGCTTTCGCGAACTCATCGAGCGGCATCACCAGCTCGATGACCGGCTGCACGAACTGTCCGACCGCCACTACCTCTCGAATTCCGAACAACTCGAAGAAGTCACCTTGAAGAAGCGCAAGCTTGCTCTGAAGGATCAGATGGAGCAGATGGAGCAGATGGAGCAGATCGCCCGCGCCTAGATTTTCCTGGGGGCCGGCCGGCGCTGGCCCCCTTTTTTCTGTACATTAAGCGGATGCGCATCGACCCTGCCGGGCTGCCGTTCATCGGTGGCTCGCTCCTGCTCGCCGTCGTGACCACGCTCTGGGGCGGCTGGGCTTACGCGTCGCTCTTCATTGTCTGTGCGCTCTTTTTTCTCTTCTTTTTCCGTGACCCGCATCGCGTGGTCACGGCGGGCGACCGCGCGGTGCTGTCGCCCGCTGACGGGCGGGTGATGGTGGCGGGTGCGCCGACCGGGCAGGCCTTTCCGAAGGGCACCTGGAAGCAGATCAGTATTTTCCTGTCGCCGATGGACGTGCACGTGAACCGGATGCCGATTGGCGGACGGGTGACGCACGTGGAGTACCATCCCGGCCGCTTCCTGCCGGCCTACAAGGCGGAGGCTGGGGACCTGAACGAGTACACCGAGGTCTGGATCGACCACGGCGGCCAGAGGATTGTCGTCCGGCAAATCGTCGGCATCCTGGCGCGGCGGATTGTCTGCCGGACGGCCGTCGGCGCCGAGGTGAAGGCGGGCGACCGCTACGGCGTGATGAAGTTCGGCTCGCGCATGGACCTGTTCCTGCCGCCGGATGCGGTGATCAAGGTGAAGGTGGGCGACAAGGTCAGCGCGGCGGTGACGGTGATTGCGGAGCTCGCGGATGTCAGGCAAAGCTGAAGCTTTGCCGCACGTTCGCAGAGCGATACAGCCGTCTCCTGTGGGATAAAGCTTTAGCTTTGCCGTGAGCACACTATGAATGACGAGCAAGAAGGCGAGGTTCGACGGTCGCGGATCCGGATGCTGACGCCACTCCGGCGGCCGAGCGGCCCCGACGCGGCGCGCAAGATCCGGCGCGGTGTCTACCTGCTGCCGAGCGCGTTCACGATGGCGAACATGTTCTGCGGCTACGCCTGCATCGTCTACGCGATGCGGGGCGAGTTCGCGACGGCGGCGCCGTTTATCGGCATCGCGATCGTGCTCGACATGCTCGACGGGCGCGTCGCGCGCCTGACCGGCAGCACGAGCGCGTTCGGCATCGAGTTCGATTCGCTGGCCGACGTGATCTCGTTCGGCGTTGCGCCGGCGATCCTGTCGTTTGCGTGGGGATTGCAGCCGCTCGGCCGGCTCGGGTGGGCGGCCGGGTTCCTGTTCGTGGCGGCCGCGGCGGTGCGCCTCGCGCGCTTCAACATCCAGTCCGGCTCGGTCGACAAGCGGTACTTCGTCGGCATGCCGAGTCCGGCGGCGGCGGGCGTGCCGGCGGCGACGGTCTTTGCGTACCCGTACGCGTTCCAGAGCTACACCGAGGCGCTGCCGGTGCTGGCGATGGTCATCGTTCCCGCGCTCCTGATGGTGAGCACGATCCGCTTCCGCAGTTTCAAGACGTTCGACCTGCAGTCGCGTCGCAGCTACACCGTGCTGCTCGTCCTCGCCGGCGGCATGGCGGCGCTGGTGTCACACCCGGAAATCGTCCTCGTGGTGATGGCCTACACCTACCTCGCCAGCGGTTTCATCGGCCTGGCGTGGTCGAAGCTGCACAAGAAAGACGCTGGTAGC
>CANIBQ010000118.1 GCA_947465645.1 Acidobacteriota bacterium
CAGGTTGGGGCCTCGCTGGACGATCTCGTCAACCGTTTTGGCTTCGATGTTCCGACTCACATCAAGATTGATGTCGACGGGCATGAGCCGGACATCATCAGAGGAGCCACTGAGGTGCTGTCGAATGAGAGATGCCGAAGCATCCTCATCGAGATTCAGAGGAACGATCCAGACCATCTGGCTGCGGTGGGGAAACTTGAAGAGCTTGGATACGCCTGCGTCTTACAGCGTTCGACCTGGGCCTCGCGCGCCAGTCGTGAGCTGCGCGGCGCAGAACGGGAACACCCTACCGTAAACATGATTTTTACCCGCGCCTAGTCCAGGCCGCCTGCTGCATTGGATCACGCAACAACCACTGTGCCCACCGGTATCCGCGACACGAAAGCAGCGACAGGCAACCGTTCGGATTATCTGGTTCGTAAGGCGAGGCAGTTCGCTCACCGGTTCATCCTGAGACCGGTCGGCATTCTCCTCCACCCGCTGCTGTACGTTGCGCTGACGTCCATCAGTCGAGGACGTCCGGTTCGGCTGGGCACGTTGAATGCCAAGGGACGAATTTCGATCATGATCTCGAAAATCGAGCCGAACGTGCGCAGGCTGCGAGCCGAGCCCCTAAAGAACCCACTTGTCATCGTTCTGAATCCAGGCCCGTGCCCCAACGAGCAGCTGACCCTCATGTATGGCCGCGCGGTATGGCTGGTGGACGGGACCCGTCCGTGGCTGAGACGAGTACTCACGGTTGTTCACCATCTGTTGATCGCGGCGGACTCCTCGATGGCTGTGCGATTGAGAGCCGGCGTACGCCACGAATTTGCCCGTGCGTGGCGTGACGGCACACCGGTGCTTCGTTTCACGGCTGAAGAGCAGAAGGCGGGCGAGGAGCTTCTGCGCAGCCTCGGGGTACCGGAGGGCGCCTCACATATCTGTTTCACCGTACGTGACGATGCCTACTACGAGCAGCTCCGAAGACAAGAAGACAGCCGTCGTATCAACGACCAGGCGGGCAAGGAGTACGCGATTCGGAACCCGAGCGTGGGGAGCTATTTGCCCATGGCGATCGAGTGCGCCACGAACGGCCACCACGTGTTGCGGATGGGGTCCGTCGTGGCCGAGCCGCTGCCGGCAGGGCTGCATCCCAGGATCGTCGACTACGCTTCAACCAGGCGTACGCCGTTCGGCGACGTGTACCTCCTTGCCACCTGCAAGTTCGCCGTGTCGGGGGCGGCCGGGATGTTCTGGTTTTCGACGGCGTTCAACCGGCCGGTGGTCCTCACCGATCATTACTACTTGGCGTTTCGGTCGCTCAGGCCCGGTGACCTCTTTATCCCTATCAAGTTCTGGCTCATCGCTGAGAAGCGCTTCCTGACGTTCCGCGAGATGTTGGGGGATACCGATCACCAGTGGACGAGCGAGCTCCACACCCATCGGTTGGGCCTTGAACTGGTACGCAACACGCCGGAGGAGATCGCGGCCGTGGTTCGTGAGATGGAGCAGCGGCTCAACGGTACGTGGAGAACGACGGAAGACGATGAAGAGCTGCAGCGGCGCTTTCAGGCGCTATTGACGCCTGAACACATGGGATACGGGATGCCTTCACGGATCGGCGCACAGTTCCTGCGCGAGAACGCGCATCTCATAGGAAAGGACTGACAGAGGTGTGCGGCATCTGCGGTGAGTTGCGCGTTGCCGGCGGAGTGACGTCTCCCGAGCGCATCGTCGGGATGCGCGATGCGCTCACGCACCGGGGGCCGGACGATGGGGGTCTGTACATCTCGCCCGACCGCCGCGCCGGCCTTGGGTTCCGGCGCCTCCGCATCATCGATCTGAGCCGCGATGCGGACCAGCCGATGACCAACGAGGACGGGACTGTCCAGGTCGTCTTCAACGGCGAGATTTACAACTTTCGTGAGCTGCGGGCGGAGCTCGAAACAAAGGGGCACCGCTTCCGATCCAAGTCCGACACGGAGGTCATCGTCCACCTGTACGAGGAGGAGGGTGAAAAGGCCATCGCTCGGCTCGACGGCATGTTCGCGATCGCCGTGTGGGACGAACGGGCGAAGCGGCTGCTGCTTGCGCGCGACCGTGCCGGAAAGAAGCCGCTCTTCTACACCCAGACCCGCGATACGTTCGTCTTTGCGTCTGAAATCAAGTCGTTCTTCGGTTTGGACGATCTCCCGATCGAAGTTGACCGGGAGATGGTGCCGCAGTACTTCATTCACGGGTTCGTTCCGTGTCCTCGAACCCTGTATCGAAACGTCAGACAGGTGCCCCCGGCGACTGTCGTGACGATCGAAAGCGACGGCCGCACCCGGGAACATGTCTTCTGGCGGTTGCAACTGCGCCCGCACGCCCCAGGACCGTCGGGTCCTTCCAACGAGCGCGAGGCAGCCGCCACCGTGCGAGATCTGATGACTCGAGCCGTCGAGCGGCGTCTCATCAGTGACGTTCCCCTGGGCGCCTTCCTGAGCGGCGGCGTCGATTCGACGATCATCGTCGGCGTGATGAGTCAGTTGACCGGTTCTCCGGTCAAGACGTTCAGCATCGGTTTCGAAGGTGATCCGGCATTCGACGAAACGCCCTACGCGCGCGACGTGGCGCAACGGTTTCAGACCGATCACACCGAGTTCAAGGTTACGCCGTCGGCGGTCGACCTCATCGATACTCTGGTCTGGCATCACGATGGTCCGTTCGGGGACGCGTCAGCGATTCCCACGTACATCGTCTCCCGCCTCACCAGACAACACGTGACGGTGGCGTTGACGGGCGACGGTGGCGACGAGCTGTTCGCCGGCTACATGCGGTTTGCGGCGGGAATTGCCGCGGAACGGCTGCCCAAGAGCATCAGCCGTCCGCTCCAGGCGGCCTTCGCGGGGGTGCCCGTCAACCCCAACGAGCGGCATTGGATCGAGAGGGGACGACGATTCGTCCACGCGATGAATTTACCGCTGTACGAGAGGATGACCCGGTGGAGCAGTCTTTTCTACCAGGACCTCGAGCCGTTGCTCGCGCCAGACCTGTTGGCCTCGCTCCCGCCCATCAATCGGCTGGCCTACCTCGAGAGCGAGCGCGAGCACATGCAGGGGCTCTCGACCCTGGGCACGCTGCTGCATGCCAATTTCCGCTCGTACCTCCTCGACGACCTGCTCGTGAAGGTCGATCGCTGCACGATGGCGAATTCGCTCGAGGCTCGCTCTCCCTTCCTCGACACCGAGTTAATCGACTATGTCGGCGGGCTGCCTGACCGCATGAAGCTGCGGGGACGGACGACGAAAGTCATCCTGAGGAAGGCATTCGAGGACCTGCTGCCGGCCTCGGTGGCCAGGCGCGGCAAGATGGGATTTGGCGTTCCGCTCGGCTCCTGGTTCCGCACCGAGTTGAAGGATTACATCCGGGATCTCCTGCTCGACCCTTCTGCGCGCTACCGAGACTTTCTCTCTGTTTCCTACGTTCAGCAGCTCGTGAGGCGCCATCAGGCTGGCGAGACCAATTCAGGACTTCAGCTCTGGAGCATCCTCTGTTTCGAAGTGTGGCTCCGAAACCTGCCTCGATGGACGCGGCCGCAGGTCCCTCAGGCCAGCGGGTCAGTCGTCCACTGAATGAGGAACGTCCTGGCCTCGGCCTCGGGCGTACATCGAACTGACCTCGACGTCCTTCAGCAGCACAGGCGCGTCTGGGCGGCCCGGGCCGAGCTTCGCTCCGTATATCAGGAATTCTTTGACGCACTCCTCGGCGCGGCAGGGGATCGGCGGCCGATTGTGGAATTGGGCGCCGGCCCAGGCTTCTTCAAGGAATACTGCCCACGTCTCATTGCCGCCGATGTGCTGCCAGTGGACGGTGTGGACCTCGTCTGCGATGCGTGCGCGCTGCCGTTCACGCACGGGTCGGTCGGCGCGATAGTACTCCTGGATGTCTTGCACCATCTGCCACGGCCGCTGGATTTCATGACGGAGGCGGCGCGTGTGCTTGCGCCCGGCGGTCGCCTGGCGATCATCGAGCCATGGATGACGCCGGCGTCATACCTCCTGTATCGATATTTCCATCATGAAGAATGCCGCCTGGGCGTCGACGTGGCGAGGCCATTTGCGACGTCGGGGAAGCGCGCCTTTGACGGCAATGCGACGATTCCGTTCAAACTCATGCGGCACTACCGTACGACACCGCCGCCTCTGCAGTTGGTGCGGCACGAGCCGTTTCTGGCGCTCCCCTATCTCGCGACGCTCGGTTTCAAGAGGAGCGGCCCACTGCCGCGCTCGTTGATCGGGATGGCCCGCTGGCTGGAGACGGCGCTCGGGCCGATCGGACGATGGAATGCGACGCGCGCACTGCAGGTGTGGGAGAAGCCAGCGGTCAAGGCGTGAAGTAGAGTTTCGCGGCCGCCCGGCCGGACATCCTCAGCAACAGCCAGCCATCGCGGAACCGATTGATGTTGGTTGACCCGTAGGTTCGCTGCCGATATCGAACGGGCACTTCGACGATTCTCAGGTTCAGCTTCGCCGCGCCAAACAGCAGATCGAAGTCGCCGAACGGATCGAGCGCGCCGAAGTAGGCGCGGCCACGGGCCAGCTTCTCATAGGTCGCCCTCCAGAGAACTTTCGTCCCACAGAGACCGTCCTTGAGCGATTGCCCCATCAGCGTGCTCAGCAGCAGGGCGAAGAACCGGTTGCCGAGCAGGTTGAGGAATCGCATGGCCTCCGGATCCATGGTGTAGACCAACCGGCAGCCGTTCACGAAGTCGCCCTTTCCCTCCACCAGCGCTTCGTAGAAGATCACCAGATCTTCGGGAGGCACGCTGAGGTCCGCGTCCAGGATCATCAGGATGTCGCCCGTCGCGTGCGAGAACCCGAGCCGTACCGCGTCACCCTTGCCCTTCCCCTCCTGTACCAGCACGCGGATGTCCTTGTCGGGTCTTGCCGCGGCAGCGCGCCGGCACTCGGCGAGCGTCTCATCAGCGGAGTGGCCTTCGACGAAGATGAGCTCCGTGCGCGAGCCGAGCGACGGAAGGCGGTCGACGATCTGCTGAATATTGCCGGCTTCATTTCGACAGGGACACACAATCGAGACCGAGGGCGCCGCCGCGTGCTGCTCGACGGACAACGGACGGACAACGAGCCAATTCGTGAGGCACAGGTGGCGTACCAGCGGCACATGCGCCAGGAATCGGTTCGCGATCGTGTTCGCGACCGGCACACGCGCAGGCAGGAGGACCCGGCGCTGATGGCGGACCACCTCGTAGTCCGTCAGGTAGAGCAGATTGGTGATGTCTTCGACGGTGGTCCAGTTGAGGAGCGGCTGCGGGTACTTGCGCCCCAGACGTTCCGCCAGCGACAGCACCGGCTGCCAGAGGCGGCTGTACCAGTGGATCACTATCCGCGTCTGCGGATGGCACACCGAGCGCAGACGTTCGAACACCAGACGGATGTCGTACAGAAATCCCACCAGGTCCGAGAGCACGATGTAGTCGAACGTCTCGCCACCCAAGTCGAGTTGTTCGGCCGGCATCTGGCGGAATTCGAGGTGGGGATGCCTTGCCGACGCGAGGCGCACCATCTCGCCGGAAATATCGATGCCCAGTCCGCGCGCGGGCCTGGTGGCAGCCAGGAGATCGCCGGTTCCACTCCCGATCTCGAGCACGCTCGCATCCGGCGGGACGTAGAACTGCGCGATCGATGAAAGCGCCGAATAGTAGCCGGCATTGCGGTCGTGCCATGACTCGACCGAGGAAGCGTAGTGATCGAAGAAGGCTTCCCAGCCGCTCAGGTACTCGTCGATCGTCACCGGCGGGCGATCGGTCCGGATGCTCTTGACCCATCCAGCGTAGGTTTCTTGGCGCATCATGTTGGTGAACACCGCAATGTTACTATCCGTAACCAGTCGCATGGTATCGAACGCCGATAGGGGTCCCGCGCCACCCGTGGTTCCAAGGAAAGAGCTGCTGTTGCCGCTTGTCGATCCCGATCTGCAGGGGCTCGTCCGGCTGCACTACTTCCCATTCAGCCGCATCGTGTACCGCAAGCGTCTGCAGATCGCGGTGGATCTGATGAGTCCTGGTGCACCGTTTGATAACGGACTCGAGATCGGCTTCGGTCCTGGATTTCTGTTGCCATCGCTCGCACGGTGCTGCCGCCACGCGGTTGCGGTCGACATTCACGAGGACGTGGGCCCAGTCAGCCTCATGCTGCGGCGGCAGAACGTCGACGGCGTGTCGCTGATGAGAAACTCGGTCTCGGACCTGGCATTTCGTGACGCGGCGTTTGATCTCGTGGTCTGCACGAGTGTGCTCGAGCACATTCATCACCTCGACGCCGCATTGCGGGAGATCGCACGCGTGGTACGCCGGCACGGCGCGGTGGTGCTGGGGTTCCCGGTCAAGAACCGGGTGACCGATTCGTTGTTCAAGGCCGTGGGGTATGAACCCGACGAGATCCACCCCAACAGCCACGCCGACATCATCGCAGCCGCGGGGCAGGTGTTTCGAATCATCCGCCAGGAGCATTACCCTGCCTGGTTGCCGCTGGACCTCTCCCTCTATGGCTGGATCGCGTGCGAGAAGCCCTGACAGCAACTCCCGACGGGCCGTGAGGATCGCGCATTGGACGGGCATCGGATGGTGGCTCATGCCCGTGCTCTACGCCGTGCTGCTTGCGGCCCCGAGCGCCACACTACCCGGCGATGGTCTTGGCATCCGCGTCTTCCAGACACCGGCGCTCAGCCCGTCCCTCCGGCTCGGACAGACCTTTACGATGCCGGGCGATGGCTTTCATGCCATCGAGATATTCCCGTCTGCTGTCGGTGGAACAGTGTCTGGGAAAGTTCAGTTGGAGCTTCACGAACTCGATAGCGGCCACCGCGAAATCGCCCTCGTACGCACAGCAGAGGCGTCGGCGAGCGACGTCGTGGGCGCTCCATCCTATCGATTCGAATTTGCGCCAATCGTCGATTCCAAGGACCGCGCGTACCGGTTTGATCTCATCGCGTCCGAAGCGGAAGGCGTGGCGTTCTGGGCCACCAAAGGGAACCGCTACGCTGGCGGCGCGATGCACGCGAATGGTCGCGGTCGCTGGGCCGATCTGGCGTTTCGCGTCTACGCGCCGAATCCCTCTGTGTGGGGACGGCTCATGATGCTGCGCGACACCAATCCGGTGCGCGCCTACCTGGTGATCGCCGCCGGTCTGGCCGTCTGGCTGCTCCTCGGCTTCTTCTTGCGCGCGATAGAGGCCATTCCCGCCTCATGAGTGTGCCCGCCACCGCCGCCGACCAGATTGGCGGCCCGGCCCCGCTGGCGTACGCGGCCGCCGCCCTGGTCGGTGTGTTCGGGTTCGCTTTCCGGTTCCTGGCGCTGCGCGGCCTTCCGAACGACCACTACATCTACCTCTCGGCGGCGCAGCAGATCGTGCTCGGTGACGTGCCAGGACGCGACTTCGTCGAGCCCGGGATGCTGCTCCAGTTCCTGATCTCCGCCGCAGGCCAGGCGATTGCGCCGGGGCCGTCAACGGAGGCCGTGCTCACGGCCGGGCTCCTCGCGCTGGCGGCGGCCGTGACGTGCGTCGGCGTGTCCTGGCTGACGCGATCGACGATCGCGGGCGCCCTCGCGGGCCTCTTCCAGATCCTCGTCTTCACTCGCCTGTACTCGTTTCCAAAGGTTCTTGTGCCGGCGGTCCTGCTCCTGCTCGCCCTGGCCTATGCGCGGCGACCCGGCACGACGCCGCGCGCGCTGCTGGCCGCGTGGATCGCCGTCGCGTTCCTTCTCCGCCACGACATCGGCGCGTATGCAGCCATCGCGGGCGCGTGCGCCGTCGGCCTGAGCCATCGTACGGTGGGCAGCGCCGTGCGCGCGTGCGCGATGCTGACGGCGACCGTGCTGCTGGTCCTCCTGCCGTACTTCATCTATCTCGAATGGAGCGGCGGCATCGTCGAACACGTGCGCGGTGCATTCGAGTACGGCAACGCGGAATCGGGCGGGTTCAACTTCCCGTGGCCGGCTATTCGGTTCGGTCCCGCGGCTCGTGCGGCCGGCGCGGTTCCCTGGAGCAGGGATGATTCGGCCGCGTACCTGTATTACGTCGCCTGCAGCCTGCCGCTGCTTTCGGCGGTGCTCCTCACCACGGTCGCCGAGCATCGCCGCCGCGCGCTGACGCGCGCCGGCGTGGGCAGTGCCATCGTGATCGCCCTCTTTTACGACGTGATCATTCTTCGTCACCCGGTCATCACTCGCGTGCAGGACCTGGCGGCCGTCTACGCCATCCTCGGCGCCTGGACCGTCGTCGCGCTGCTGCGCATGATCCTGGGATCGCGCCCCGCTGCCGTGCTGTCGTGGCGTGCGATTCCGACTGCCGCCGTGGTCGGGGCGGTGGCCGTCGCCGCCTTCAGCGTGAACGTGCTCGCCGAGCTGCCGGACGAACTCGACGAGGCGAGCCTCTTCAATCCGCCGTCGGTGCTCAGGGACCATGCGCGCGAGGTGATGGCCGCGGGGCGCGACTGGCCGTGGCGAACGTTCTGGCCCTCGGGCTCACCTCCCGACGCCGTTGAGTACGTCAATGCCTGCACCAGGCCCGACGAGCGTATCTGGGTGACGTGGCCAGCCCCTGAGTGGTACGTATTCACGCGGCGAGGCTTCGGCGCCGGACATGCGAACACGCTGTCGCCGCATTCCTACAAGACGATTGCCGATCAGCAACTGGTGATTGCCCGGCTCGATCGGAACCGCGTACCGATCGTCCTCATCAATGAGTCGACTCGTCCTGAATTCGCCGCCGCCTATCCGCGCGAAGATGAGTACCTGCGGAGACTCTACGTTCCGTCAGGGCAATTCACCATCCGCGACGGCTCGACGATCTCGATTGCCATCCGGCGCGGGCTGAAGGCGACTGGTACGTACGGAGCCGAGGCATGGCCATGCCGCTTCGTGGCCGCCCCGGCCGGATAGCACGCACCATTGCCATGTCGCATGAAATGACCAAGGAAGCCGCCGGCGAAACCGAGCCGTTCGTTCAGCACCACCCGGCCATCCTCCGCGTCCCTCCGCAGACACGCGCGGTGCCGGCAGGGTACTTTCTCGAATTCGGCGGCGCGATCACGCGCGCGGAGTGGATGAACTCGTTCCGCTGGCGCTCGCGTGGCGTCGGCGTGCAGAAGAAGACCGCCGCGGCTGTCGAGGCGCCGCTCGCGCCCCCTGTCAACGAGGAGTACTTCGAGTGGATCGACCTGCTTGAAGCGGTCGATCAGGCCCGCGACCGTGGCCAATTTGTCATGGTGGACCTGGGAGCGGGGTACGGACGATGGTCCGTTCATGGAGCGCTTGCGGCGCGCGCGGCCGGCATCGAGGCGCACTGTGTCACCGTGGAAGCGGAACCAAGCCATGCGCGCTGGATGCGACAGCACTTCGTTGACAACGGTTTGTCTCCGGCGGACCACGAGTTGTTGTGGGCCGCGATGAGTCCCGAAGGCGGGTTCGTGCCGTTCGGGATCGGGCGCGCTCGAATGAGTTACTCGGGTGAGGTCGGCAAGCGATCGGACGCGCCATACCCGACCGCCGCTGAACGCCGTCGATTGCGTGCCAGGTCCGCCCTGGGACGCCCGCCACACGTCGACAGTGAGCTACGTGGCTCCATGTGGGTGCCGGCCCTGACCCTGACGGATATCCTGGCGCCCTATCCGATCATCGACTTGATCGATCTGGATGTTCAGGGAGCCGAGCACGCCGTCCTGAGCGCCGCGATCCGCCGCCTCAACGCCCGGGTGCGGCGTGTTCATGTCGGGACGCACGGGGGCAGCGCGGGTGTGGAAGACGGCGTCCGTGAGTTGTTCACAAAGCATCGCTGGACGTGTGTGTACGACTATGCCGCAGGGGCACTGGTGGACACGCCGTACGGCCGGATTCAGTTCTACGATGGCGTCCAGTCCTGGGTCAATCCAGACGTCGGCCGGCCGGAAGTCGCGCCGACGGCGCCGCTGCACGGCGAGGAAATTGCCAGGTTGAACGAGCGCGTGTGGCGACTGAAGCAACGGCTGCGCGTGCTCAAGAGTGACGCCAGCAAGAGCGCCGACGAAGACGCGTCCGATTAGACGTCGCGAGCCTACTGGGTCTCCGACAGGGTTCTAAGCAATGGCGCGTCGCCAGCCTCGATCTCGCGACACGGTTCCGTAGACGGACCGTCGTCATCCCTCCTCAGCACGCGGACGATGTCCTCGTTCCGCAACGCCTCCGCAAGACAGACCGCCTTCCTGTTCGCCGCGCGATCCATCCGGACGCCGAACGCCAACAACATCTGCACGGCCTGCGGGTTCTGGACGGCGGTCGCCCACACCACGGGCGACACGAGCACCGATCGTCCGCCTGTCAACACCGGATCGCGAACCGCGATCAGGTCGTTCGGATCCTGCCCACGGTGAATGAAACCGTACGCCTGCAGCAGGTCCCCCTGCGCAATGGCATCGCCCAACGAGTACGCCAAGGGCGTGTCGAAGGGGGACGGCGGCCGAAGCACACGCCAGGCTCCCACCGCGGCAATCCCGAGCGCCACGACGAGGGTCGGGGCCGCGACGAGCAGCGCGACGCGCCGCTTCAGGCGGGCCGGATCCCGATCGACCGCGTTCACGCCGGCAGCTCCGCGATGAACCGGCGCAGCAGGCTGGGATAGCGGGTGGGACGAGGCGCCCCCTGGGCGGTGCCCTGTTCGATCATCGATTCCATGATGCGCAGATACGTTGCGCGGTCCTTGAATTCCAGCCGACGCTCGGGCAGCAGGAGAAACCACTCCGTCTGATTTCTCGTCGAGGTGAGCCGCGTGCGCTCGACCGTGCCCAGCGCCCGCAGTTGCCAGCCGCCGACGATGGCCATCAACGCCACGCCGATGAGGGCACACCGCACCCGCGGCGCCTGGAGCGCGTGGGCGGCGGCCGAGCGGATGGCGTAATACGCCGCGAGCGCGTAGAACGGCACGGCCATGCCGCCGAGCCGGTCACGCGAATAGTTGAAGCTCAGGACACCGCACGCAAGGAGCGTGACCAGCAGGGTGACGACGAGGCGCGCCTCTTCGGACCACCCCTCGCGGATCGCCCGCCTCGACGCGTTGACGCCCCACCATGCCATGACCGCGGTCATCCCCACCGACGACCCGAGATGTACGAGCTGCCACGGTTCAGGATGAAGGCTGCGGACGATCGCGCGAATGATGGAAAACGTGCCGCGGGTCGGTTCGGCGAAGAGCACGTTGGCGATGGTGCTCAGGCCGCTGTACGCATAGATCAGATACGGGAACGAGCCATAGCGCGCCACGGCTTCCGGAGGTTCCATCTCGCCGAACCCAAACCCCACCGCCTGCTCGAACATCGGCCATGACTGGCGCCAACTGAAGCGAAAGACGATGTACGCCGCGGTCATGACGACGACGGCGGCCGCCGTGACGCCGCGCGCGCCGGGCGCACGCGTCCACCAGGCGATGACGATCAGCGGCACGAGCACCAGTCCCTGTTCCTTGAAGCCGACCGCGACGAGCGTGAGGAGGACGATGACCGGCTGATGCCACGCTCGTGATGGCCGATTCAGCAGGATCCATGCGCCGAGCGCGAGCGGCATGCCGATGATCGTGTAGCTCAGCGGAAGCTCGAGGTTGTCGCGGAAGCCGGGGCTGCCGACCAGAATCGCCACAGCCGCCGCGGCGGCGGCGGCGTCCAGGAGCCCGCGCGGCCGCAGGTGCCAGATGAACAGCAGAACCAGCACGAGGATGGGCACGATGTGCAGCAGCTTGATCCACGCGAGCGTCGCCTCGAGCGACGGCGCCTGGCGCCAGATCGTCCCTATCGCGATCTGGAAGAGCGGGCGGTAATACGAGGTGTCCGGCGTCAGGAACCGGGCAGGCGGCTGATTCACGACGTCCTCGAAGATCGCCACCGCCTCGGAGATCGGAAACGGCATGCGCCAGAGCGTGAGACAGAGAGCAGCCACGACCGGCGCGCACGCCAGCAGCACGGCGGCCGTCCACAACCACGGCCGCCCGTTGGAAAGAGCGTCGTCGGTGTCGTTGCTCGGCATGTCTTAGCTCACTGTCCCGGTCGCCTGCGGCGGAACGCCGCAGGGCCCTGCTGAAAGATCGAACGCATCTTGCAGCAGAGCCGCCGCCTCTGCGGCCTCGACCTCTGCCGCCAGGCAATAGAGGCGGCGCATTTCCGGCGGCGGCGGACGCACGCCCAGATCGAGGAGCACGCCGACGACGGAATCACCGCGCCGCCGATCACCGGCTTCGAGGCGAATCGCGGCTTCAAGGGGAGACATCGTGGGGGGGGCGTCGCCCTCCCGAAAATCCGGCCGGACAGGCTGGGGCAGATCGAGCCGCGCGCCGCGTGCGGCCAGCGCCCGGACGCGGGCGGCGTCGCCGAGCGCGGCCGCCTCGGCGATGTTGGCGGTCGGCGTCGGCCAGAACCACGAAGCCACCGGCGGTACGCCCAGCGCGAGCATCAGGCTGAACACACCGAGCAGCAGGGGTGCGGCCGACGCCAGTCCCAGCGCGAGGCTACTGAACTTCGAGGTACGGTTCGACACGTCGTTGTTTGGTGAAGGTCGGATGAGGGACGTCGAGCGAGAGGTTCCGCTGCCTTAGACTCAAGAACGCGCGTCGCGTCGGCTCGAAGCCCCAGTCGGCAGGCAGCTCGCGTTCGAGCGAATACAGCGCCCAGTCGTTGGCAACTTTGTACGCGGACGACTGCAGGGAGACAAGAGTGCCGGCCGCACGCGTACTCCAGAGGACGGACGCGCACACAAGTGCCAACGCCGCCACGACGTGGGCATTCCGGCGTTCCCGTACGCGATCCCCGAGGCCGGCCAGGACCGCAAAGGCGCCCCCGGCATAGAACGCGACGCCGACGCTCAGCACTTCGTCCTTCACGTAGCCGAAGCTCAGCACGCTGTTGGCGCCCACGAGCGCGAACGCCAGCAGCACAAAGCGATCACGCTCGTCGAGTGCTCCGCGGCGCCAACGTGCCAGTGCGGGCACGAGGGCCATCAACATCGCGCTGGTAACGATCGCGCTCGACGCGACGTGGATCAGCATCCAGGGGTGCACGTCGGCGTCCAGCACGTGCCGCACGACCGAGAAGGATCCGCCGCGCGG
>CANIBQ010000119.1 GCA_947465645.1 Acidobacteriota bacterium
AGGGATGCGTCCGGGGCCGTGCTCCCCGGCGTGACCGTTGAAGTGTCGAGCCCGGCGCTGATCGAAAAGGTGCGGTCGGTTGTCACCGCAGGCACCGGCCAGTACCGAATCGAGCTGCTGCCCCCCGGCGCGTACACGGTCACGTTCACGCTGCCCGGTTTCAGCACCGTGAAGCGCGAGGGCATCCAGTTGACGGGCACGTTCACCGCGACGATCGACACGGAACTCCGCGTCGGTGCCGTCGAGGAAACGATCACCGTCACCGGCGAGACGCCGATCGTGGACGTGCAGAGCGCCGCCCAGCAGCGCGTCATCGACCGGGAGCTCATCGACAAACTGCCGACCGGCCGGTCGCCGTTCGCGCAACTCGCCCTGATCCCCGGCGTCGTCGTGGCCGCCGCCAATCAGGATGTCGGAGGTGCAACGCAGCTCTCGGGGGCGATCTCGGTACAGGTCCACGGCACCACAGGCGCTTCCCAACTACTCCTGGAGAACGGCCTGTCAACGGCAGCGCTCATTTCTCCGGCCAATTCCCAGATCACGTTCAACATGGCCGCGTCGCAGGAAGTCGCCGTCGACTATTCGGGCGGAGGCGCCGAAAACAATGCCGGTGGCGTGAAGATGAACGTGATTCCGAGGGAAGGCGGCAACACCTACAACGGCGTCCTCTTCCTCAACGGCACGAGCGGGGGGCTCGCGGGCAGCAATTTCACGCAGCGGCTGAAGGACGCCGGCCTGCGGACGCCCAACGAGATCAACAAGATGTACGACATCAATCCCGGGTTCGGCGGCCCCCTTCGGCAGGACAAGGCCTGGTTCTATGCGTCTGGACGCCGCGCAATCTCCTCCAAGTGGATGGCCGACGAGTTCTACGACAGGAACGCCAACAACCCGAACGTCTGGAGGTACGAGCCGGATCTCAGCAAACCCGTGTCGAACGACTCCGACGTCAATGACGGGCGCCTTCGTCTCACCTGGCAGGCCGCGCCGAAGGTGAAGCTCGGTGGGCTCTACGTCCAGCAGACCGCCCGCAACTGGCCGTCGATTCTCGATACGCAAGGATCAGTGCTGCCCGGCACGTCCACGTATGCGGCCGAGGCCGGACCGTACCACTACTTTCCCGTGGAACGGCAGGTGACGGCCGATGTGACCTCGCCCCTGACGAACCGGATGTTGATCGACGGCGCCGTCAAGAGCACGTTCGAGCGGGCCGTGCGCGATCCGCTTCCCGAGATGAACCCGGCGATGATCAACGTGCTGGAGCAGTCCACAGGACGTCAGTACCGGAATCGGGCGTCGTTCATCAATCGTCCGAGCACGGTCTATTTCTACCGGGCGGCCCTCTCGTATATCACCGGCGCTCACTCGTTCAAGGTGGGCCTCGGCGACATCGCCGGGCGAACCAACCAGCGCGACTGGGACCACAATCCCGTGAGCTACCGGTTCAACAACGGCGTGCCCAACCAGATCACGATGCGCGCCTTCCCGGTGGACTACGCCGTCGACGTGGACCACCAGTTCGGCGCGTTTGCCCAGGACCGGTGGACGATCCAGCGCCTCACGCTCAACGCGGGGCTGCGCTACGACTGGTTCAAGAACAGCTTCCCGGCGCAGGATGTCGGCCCCGCCATTCTCGCTCCGACCCGCAACGTCCAGTTCCAGGCGGCGGAGGGGCTCTCACTGCACGACCTCAATCCGAAGCTGAGCGCCGCCTATGACGTGGCCGGAGACGGGCGCACGGCGGTGAAGGTGAGCCTCAACCGCTACGTGGAGCCATACACGGTCTCGGGGCTCGCCGGCTCGCGCAACCCGATTCTGAGGCTCGCCAACACGACGACGCGGGCGTGGAACGATGCCAACGGCAACTACGTGCCGGATTGCAGCCTGCAGACCCTGGGCGCCAACGGCGAGTGCGGTGCCGCGGCGAGCCAGAACTTCGGGACGGCGGTGGCCGAAGGAAACTTCGACCTGGAGACGCAGGAAGGCTGGGGCAATCGTCTCTACAACTGGGAATTCACCGCTGGCGCGCAGCGCGAGATCATGCCACGGCTCTCGGCGGATTTCACATACTTCCGGCGCTGGTACGGCAACTTCACCGTGGTCGATAACCAGGCGGTGGCGGCCGCTGATTTCTCGCAGTTCAGCATCACGGCGCCGAGCGACCCACGGCTGGATGGTGGCGGCGGCCACGTCATCTCCGGGCTGTTCGACGTCAACCCGGCGAGATTCGGCCAGACTCGCAACATCACGACGTTTGCCAAGAACTTCGGAAACCAGGTGCAGATGTGGAACGGCGTGGCGCTGACGGCCAACGCGCGCCTGCAGAGCGGGCTCGTGCTCCAGGGAGGCGTCGATACGGGACGGCTGACGCTGGACACGTGCGAGATTCGCGCGGCGCTGCCGGAAAGCGCACCGCTCAACCCCTATTGCCACACCAACCAGCCGCAAACCCAGGTGAAGCTCCTCGGGTCGTACACCATTCCCCGTATCGAGCTGCAGGTGAGCAGCACATTCCAGAACATTCCCGGACCTGAGATTGCCGCCAACTTCACGGCGACCAACGCGATCGTCGCGCCGTCGCTCGGACGAAGCCTGGCCGGCAACACGGCGAACGTATCGGTCAACCTGGTTGAGCCCGGGACGATGTACGGCGAGCGGCTCAACCAGCTCGACGTCCGCCTGGCCCGGGTCGTACGACTCGGCCAGGCGAGGGCCACGTTCCAGCTAGATCTCTACAACGCGCTGAACGTCGACACGGTGACGGGGCTGAACAACGCGTATGCGACGTGGCAGCGTCCGCAGACGGTCATCCTGGCCCGCTTCGCCAAGCTGGGTCTGCAGCTGGACTTCTAAGTGGTCGCGTGGCCTGAAGGCCACGCGCTACATACGTCGCCTGTAGCGCGCACCCTTCAGGGTGCGCGCCGCGATCACCGGCTCCCCGGCGTCGCGAGGTGCTGCCGGTAGAACGCAATCGTTCGAGGCCACGAATCGGCCGTGGCCTCGAAATTGTTTCCAAGATCCTGCATCCACAGGAATGAGTGCGTCGCGTGCGGGTAGGTGTGCCCCTCGTACGCCTTCCCGAGCTTCTTCATTTCCGCGCGCGTGGGCTCCACCGTCGAGAAAATCCGCACATCGTCTTCACCGTAGAAACCAAGGACCGGCGCGTTGATCTTTGCGAGCGCAGCCGCTGGCGGGGCAGCGCCGTAGTAGGTGACCGATGCGTTGTGCTCGGGAACCTCGGTGGCCAGCGTGAAGCTGTTGGTGCCGCCGCCGCAGAATCCGATGCTGCCGGTCCGGCCATTGGACTGGGGCATCTTCGCGGCAAAGTCGCGCACAGCCTTGATCCTCGCCATGGTGCCGTCCCGGCCGAGCGTCTGCGTCGCACGCATCCGCTCGTCCATGAAGCGGAAGGAATCGTAGTTGCCGCCGTTGGGACCAAGCCCCGACGAGAAGTCGATCGCAAGCCCGATGAAGCCCTCTTTCGCGAGTTGATCCGCGACGCTGCGGATCCAGTCGCTCATGCCCGAGGCCCCGGCCAGCACGAGCACTGCGCCGGCCTTCTGCGTCCCGTCGGGATACACCACCCACGTGCGGACCTTGGCGTTGGTCCCGGGCACCGGCACGTCGATCCATTCGCTGCGGCGCGGTGTGGTGTTGGCGACCTTGTCGGCCATCACCCAGTTCGCGGGGAGATCGTCCGGTTTGTTGTTGAGCCCTGGCGCCTGCCGCGGCTGGCCCGGCGCGGTTCCGCGCCCGGTCTGGTCCTGCGCGGCGCCACGGCCGGCCTGGCCCCCCGCCGCCTGCCCCGCGGCTTCTGCGCGCATCTCCATCGCCACGTGATCCATGCCGGGGATCGGCGTGAACCGGTTCCCGGTCTCTTCCGACACCCGCTTCAGGGCGCTCGCCCATCCCTGATCGTTGAGCGCGAACGTCGCGACGTGCGCGCCGTTGACGGCCGCACTGATCCGGCCGTCGCGAACGTCCACGGTCGCGACGGTTCCATTGGCAGCCGCGATGCCTGACGCAAACTGGCGCACCCGTCTTCGCCGATCGGCTTCGGCGGGGTACACCGGGTCGTTGTCCGTCGCGATGCCGATGAACCCTTCGCGCGACGCCTGAAACGCCATCGCCCGCGCAAAGTCGCTCATGCCCTCGCCCGTCGTCACGACCAGCACCGGCGCCTTCTCTGCCCGGTCGGGATAGGACACGTAGGCGCGCAGCCGTGTGTCACCTGCGGCGACGTCGACGAACTCACTGTTGTGAACGGCGCCTTCCAGGAGCGTCCGGGTGTCGGACGGCGTCGGCAAGGCGAACGCCGAGGCGACGGCGCCGCCGTGGACAGCATGCATATCGATGTGGCTGGCGTGCTCGCCAAGAACCGTCCGGCCGCCGGCTGCCAATGACGTGACGAAGAGGGCGATGGCAAGGATGCGTATCATCATGGCCGCATAGTGTATACCTGCAGCAGTTGCGCTATTATCTCGGCCGGATGCGCGCGTCCCTTGCTGCGGTCCTCGCCGGCGCGGTCGTGCTGGCGGTGGCGTGGGCGCCGGTCAGGGCCGACGACCCGGTGTCAACCTCCGTCAGCTTCAACCGCGAAATCATCCGCATCATCCAGCGCAAGTGCGAGCCGTGTCATGCGCCTGGCGGGCTTGCGATGTCGTTGTCCGACTATCGCGACGCCCGTGCCTGGGGCCGCGCCATCCGGGAGGAACTCGTCGCGCACCGGATGCCGCCGGCGATGGTGGCGCGGGGCTACGGCCGCTACGAAACCGACCCCAGCCTCAACGCGCGTGAGATCGCGACGTTCCTGACGTGGCTCGATGGCGGGATGCCGCGCGGTGATGAGGCGGATCGACCTCCAGCGCTGGCCACCGACGCCGCGGGAGTCATCGGAGAAGGCGCCGGCATTCGCCTGCCGCTGCCGGCGCAGACCGTGGCGCCATCCGAGGATCTCGTCGTCCGGCGCGTGACGATCGATGCCGGCGCGGCGGCCGGCCGCGCGATCGCGCGCGTGCAGCTTCGGCCCGGCAATCGCCGCGCCCTCCGCGGCGCGATGGTATCCGCTGCGGCTGGCGCCGACGGGTCGCTGTGGTTAGGCGCGTGGCTGCCCTGGCAGCACGCGATCGTCCCGCCCTCGTCGTACGCGTTTCAGATTCCCGCCGGCGCGTCGCTCGTGGTCGATTTGTATTATCGGGGTGCCGACGTCGAGGTGACCGATCGCTCCGCCATCGAGCTCACATACGCGCCCGCCGCTGCCAGGGGCGCAATCAATGACGTCGTCATTGATGCGAGCGGCGCCGCTGGAAGCCGCATCAGGGGCACCGTCACCCTGTCGCAGCCGGCGACCGTATGGGCGATCCACCCGGCCCTCGATGCATCGGCGGCATCGATGGAGCTCCGCGCCGAACGTCCAGACAAGTCCTTCGAAGTCCTGCTGTGGATCCCTGAAGCCAGGGCCGACTGGCCGGTCGCACTCGTGCTGCAGGAGCCCGTCACCCTTCCAGCGGGCAGCAAGCTGTCACTGGTCGTCGAAACACGCGCCGGCGCGGGCGCCGCATCGCCGCCGCGAGTGACGCTGAGCGTGTTGCGGTAGGGGTTATCGACCCGCCGCAGGCGAGGCGACTGTCACGGTGAAATGCGTCGTCGAGACGACACCCTGGCGTTTGAGCTGGGTCCAGAGGCGGTAGCGTCCCGCCTTCGGAAGAAGCGCCTTGAAGGTCAGATCGGGCCCGCCGGCCGCGGTGTCGATTTGTTCCGGCAGCAGCTCCAGCGGATGCGCGTGGACGTACTCGAGCGTGTCTTCGCTCAGCACCAGCGTGTGACCGTACGCGGCCAGGTACGGCTCGAGATCCGTCACCGGGTGGCCGGTCTTCGCGTCGACGATGTGGTAGTAGAGCTTTTCGTCGCGACCCGCGACGAGGCCCTCTTCCGGAAGCGCCAGCGACACGGTCAACGAGCCGGTCGTCTTCTGAAGGGACACGTCGGACTGCAGATGCGCCCGCGCCGCTTCGAGATCGCCGGGCTCGCCGGCCACGAGCAGCTCCGGAATGACCTGCGGTGAACCGCCGACGGGCAGGAAGTCAGAGAAGAGCTTGTAGTGGCCAGGTTTCGGCACGGTGACGTCGATCGTCCACGACCCGTCCGGCTGCATCTCCGGGTGGACGTGGTCGTAGTACTCGAGATCGTGGCTGACGATGAACAGGTGGAACTGTTTTTCGTGGACGGTTGCGAAGCTGCGGACGGTGGCTCTGGTTTCGGGATGGCGGACGGTGAACGTCAGTCGGACCGGCCGTCCGGCCTCGACGGCGGTGGGCGTGGCCTGCATGCCCACCAGATATTCGCGGGAGTCGAGCGGGTCGCCGGGGACGAGCTTCATCCCGCAGCGCGGGCACGCGCCCTCCGCGGTGGCGGTGACGTCGGCGTGCATCGGGCAATAGAAAGTGCCCACGGCGGCGCCGGGGGTCTGGGCCAGGAGGGTGCGGTGGACAGAGACACCCGTCCACGCCAGTAACGCCACCACGAGGAAGACGACTTGACTCTTGCCCCGCATACGCCCAGAGTATGCCGTACTTCAGGAGGATACGTGAGACGTCACATACACACCGTGTTCGCTATCGTCGTGCTCCTCGCCGGCCTCGCATCGGCTGCGATAGCCCAAGGGACGACCGGGAGCATCTCCGGTCTCGTCGTCGACCAATCCAAGAGCGTTCTTCCCGGCGTCACGGTGGAAGTCCGGAACGTAGACACCGGTGTCGTGCGGTCGCTGGTCACCGACGATAGCGGCCGCTACCGCGCGCTCAATCTGTCACCCGGGCGCTATCGCGTGCACGCGGAGTTGAGCGGGTTTCAGGTGGTCGAGACCGCGGATATCGTGGTGCAGATCGGCAGCGACGTGCCGGTGGACCTGACGCTGGGCGTCGGCCAGTTAAATGAGTCGATCACGGTGACCGGCCAGGCCGCGCTGGTCGATCTCAGTTCCGCCGTCGTCGGCGGCGTCGTCACCACACAACAGATCGCGGAGCTGCCGCTCAACGGCCGCAGCTTCATGCAGCTCGCGACGCTGCAGCCCGGCGTGACCGTCAGCCGATCGACCGGCCGTGACTTCACGGGCGGGTTCGGCGGCACCCAGATTTCGATCGCCGGGGCGCGGCCCGAGCAGACCGGGTATCTCCTTGAAGGCACCAACATCGGTGACATCGCCGACAAGGCGCCGTCGAGTGTCGCCGGCGTCCTGCTTGGCGTTGACACCGTGCAGGAGTTCAGCGTCCAGACGCACGGTTACAGCGCCGAGTTCGGCCGCGCGGCGGGCGGCATCATCAGCGCGGTCACCAAGTCGGGTACCAACCGGTTCCGCGGCACGGTGTTCGAATTCCTGCGCAACAGCGCGTTCGACTCGCCTGCCTACTTTGATGACAACGAGGAACCGCCACCCTTCCAGCGCAACCAGTTCGGCGGCACGCTGGGTGGCCCGATTCTCCGCAACAAGCTGTTCTTCTTCGGCAGCTACGAAGGCCTGCGTGAGCGGCTGGGCACCACTCGATTCGCGCGGCTGCCAAACGCCGACGCGCACCGCGGACTCCTGCCCGCTCCCGGCGGCGGGCTGCGCTTTGTCGGCGTCCATCCGACGATGCAGCCGTACTTCGATGCGTTGTACCCGATTCCGACCGGCCACGATTTCGGCGACGGCACCGCGGAATTCGCCTATGCGCCGACCGAGCCCACCAACGAGAACTTCGTCGTCGGCAAGATCGACTGGAACGCGACGCAGAACAACAATTTCCTCGTCCGCGTATCCAGCGACAAGTCCGACAACCAGATCTGGGTGAACGGCGGCGGCCCGGATTCGACCGACATCACGCGCACCGATACACGCTACGTCACGAGCCAATGGCAGCGCCTCCTCGGGAGCCGTCTCCTCAACGAGCTCCGCGTCGCGTCCAATCGCACCGGACGCGATATCACGCCGACCAACCTCGTGGACATTCCACGCAGCCTGTATTTCGCCAACGAGCCGTACTTCGGCTACATCGAAGTGCCCGGGCTCCTGGCCACCGTCGGCAACCCCGATGACGCGGCGGAGTACGTTCAGAACCTCTACCAGGTGTCCGACACCTTCACCGCGAATCTCGGCAAGCACACGTGGAAGGCCGGGTTCGACTTCCAGCGCTACCACTTCGACGGCTTCTCTGAATCGCGGCGGGGCGGCGCGTTCCGCTTCAGGACGCTCGAAGAGATGATGCGGCTGAACCGCAGCGCCACGGCGCAGGCGGATCGGTTTACCGGCGTGCTGCCCGGTACCGACACCAACCGGCACATGCGGCAGAACTACACGGCGCTGTTCGTGCACGACGATTTCCGCATGTCGGATCGTCTCAGCTTCAGTCTCGGCGCCCGCTATGAGTTCGTGACGACGCCGTACGAGCTCGATGGCAAGGTCGCCGGCCTGCTCAGGCTCGAGGATCTCGAGTCAGGTCCGCTCGGCGTCACCAAGGGCTCGCCGATGTTCGACAACCCGTCGAAAGGCATGGGCTTCGCTCCGCGCCTCGGCATGTCGTGGAGTCCATTCGCCGACAACAAGACGACCATCCGCGGCGGCACCGGGATTTTCTATCAGCCGCTGACCGTGTCGTTCTATCGCGGCACGACGTTCCGCGAATACCCGTTCTTCGCTGGCGTCGATATCCGCCAGCCGGCGGCGTTTGGCCCGGCGATGGCCCAACTGCTTGCCAGCCCGACCGTCAGCGCCTCGGTGCAGAAGCGATCCGAGTTCATCTACTACGACACCAAGCAGCCCTACAGCCTGCAGTGGCACCTCAATTCCCAGCACGAACTGGGCGGGAATTTTGTCGCCGAGGTGGGCTACATGGGATCGCGCGGGCAGAACCTGCCGTTCTACGGCGATCCGAACACCACGCCGTCGGAGTACGTCAACGGCGTCAAGGTGATAACCCCCGGTGCGCAGCTGCGCTATCCGAGCTGGGGCCGCATCAGAACGCGGACCACGGGCGCCGAGTCGGCTTATCACGGCATGACGCTCAGTCTTCAGAGACGGCTCGCGCAGGGATTGCAGTTCCAGGGCAACTACACGTATTCGCGTTCGATCGACACCTGGTCCGGCGGTCTTCAGGGCAGCAGCGACTTCGTCGGCGCCGCCGGCAGCGCCGTTGACTGGTGGGACATCGAGTTCGAGCGCGGCCGATCGTCATTCGACGTCCCGCACAACTTCGTGTTCAACGCGGTCTATGTGTTGCCATTCGGACAGAACCTGTCGGGCGTGAAGGGCGCGCTGTTGAAGGGGTGGCAGTTCTCCGGCATCGCGTCGGTCTCGAGCGGCATGCCGTTCCATCCGCGCATCGGGTTCGACCGCGCAGGCGATCGGCAGAGCGACACCGACATGCAGCGTCCGAGCTGGGCGCCGGGCCGTAGCGCCGACGACGCGATCAAGGGCAACGTCGATGAGTGGTTCGATGCGACCGCCTTTGTGCTGCCGGCGGCAGGCATGTTCGGCGACGTGCGGCGCAACTCGCTGCGCGGCCCGAATCTCCGCGTGGTCGACTTCTCGACTTTCAAGAATCAGCAGGCCGGGGCAGTGATGATGCAGTTCCGGGTCGAGGTGTTCAACCTCTTCAATCGGGCCAACTTCGCTTCGCCCAGCAACCCGGTGCTCTTCAATCCGGGCGGGACGCGGATCCCCGGGGCCGGCAGGATCACCGAGCTGGCCACGCCGGCGCGGCAGGTTCAACTCGGGATCAAGCTGCTGTTCTGAGACGGGAGTCGGTTGTCAGTTGTCGGTTGTCAGAACGGATCGAGCTAGCTCGTTGCCTTCCGACAACTGACAACCGACTACTGACAACCGACAACTGGCAACTGACAACCGGATTAGAACACCCAGCGGACGCCGAGCTGCATCTGCCGCGCGGACGTGCGTGTCGTGCTGATACGCCCGGCCGTCGGATTGGGCCGCTCGTCGATAAAGGCGACCATGTCGGGCGTGCCGAAGTTCGTGCGGTTGAACAGATTGAACGTCTCGAGCCGTAATTGGACGCGGCTGCTCCCGACCGGGACGTTCTTGAAGATCGACAGATCGACCGTGGCGAGTCCCGGCGAACGCACCGTGCCGCGCCCGAGGTTGCCGAAGTAGCCGATGCGCGCCGGGGTGAACTGCGAGATGTCGTACCAGCGAGTCGGGTCCCCCGTCACCGGGTTGTTGTTTCCGCCGGGAACCATGTCGGGCCTCAAGCTCTCGGTGTCGCCGAAGCGCTGAATCTGAGCGGCGCTGATCTGCTCGACCGACAGCGCGTAGCCATCGGTCAACGACACGATGGTGTTGAGCTGCCACCCGCTCGCGAGGGCGCGTGCGACGCCGGTGAGGTTGTCGCCGAAGGGCAGCTGGTACGACGCGTTGGCCGAAAACACTTTCGGAATGTCGTAGGCCGCCGGTCCCTTCTTCAGGTGCATGTCATACGCATACATGCCGCGCTGGCCCTGCGGCAGCTCGTCGCCGTTCTGCGTCACACCGGATCCCTCGTCGATGGTCTTCGAATAGGTGAAGGACGCGCCCATTTGGAGGCCGGCGCCGAGGCGGCGCTGCAGCGCCACCGAGCCGCCCTGATACCAGAGGTCGGCGTTGGCGTACTGAATGCGCATCTCGCCGAAGTTCGGGTTGATGAGTGTGCTGTTGGCCGGGAAGAACTTGTCGCCCGCCGGCTGCGCCGGCCACCCTTCCCAGCGGTTGATGTTTGCCAGCGACTGCTGCCAGAGGTTGTATCCGCGCGTCCCCGTGTAGTCGAGCGACACCACCCAGTTCGTCCCGATCTGCCGCTGCCCCGTGAGGCTCCAGCGGTAGTAGGTCGTCTGGTCGAGGTCGTACTGCATGGTCCGGATGTTCGGTCGCGCGGCCGCACGCGCGAGCTGCGTGGTAAAAGCGTTGGGGAAGTTGATCCCGGTGCCGTCGATGCGGCCGACCAGGGTGAAGGGCGGCAGCTCCTGGAGCGACGTCCGGATGTTGTACAGCATCGGGTGCTCGTAGAAGATGCCGAAGCCGCCGCGAATCGACATCCGGCCCTCCTGCGGCGCCCACACCATGCCGATGCGGGGGCTGAACGACTTCTTCGTCGGGTTCTTGAAGAGCGGCCCGATCGTCACCTGCGGATCGGTGAAGTTGCGCAGGTTCGACGACTTGCCGTCGACTTCGTTCGGGACCGACGCAAACTCGTAGCGCAGGCCCATGTTGACGGTGATGTTGCTGCGCACCTGCCAGTTGTCCTGGAAGTAGACCCCAGCGAGATGCTGGCGCAGATCCCGCGTCGGGTCGTCGCCGCCGGGCAGCATCACCTCAAACCGTCGAGGATTGGCGAGCAGCAGGTTCTCAATGTCGCGGAACTCGTAGATGCCGTTGCATCCGCGGGTGCAGGAGAAGACGTCGTAGCGGTAATAGGTCCACTCACCGCCGGCGCGATACGAGTGATTGCCCTTGATGAGGGAGTAGCTCTCTTTCAACGAGTACGCCCGCTGCCGCCAGGTCGAGGGGTCGACACGGAAGCCGACGGAGGTCAGCACCCCCGGGACGTCAATCTGCCCCATGCGCACGCGGTCGGGGCGGAACTGCAGCCCGCTCCAATCGCGCGTGCTGAGCGGCAGATCGCCCTCCGGCTGCGTATCGCTATAGCCGAAGTGCAGCTCGCTGAGCGATGACGCCGTCAGCACGTCGGTCCACTTCGTGCCGAGCACGTGCTTGGTGCTGCGCGTCCCGGCCGAGGCGAAATTGCTGGCCGATCCCTGCGACGTGAGGTCGGCCATGATGCCGAAGGGAGAACGCTGGCCGCGGTCGAAGTTGTAGGTCCCCGACAGCGTGTGCTCGTTGGTGACGTGATAGTCGATCTTGCCCAGCGCGAAATCGTTGTCGGTGGCCTGGTTCAGAGGCCCGGCGATCAGCACCGTATCGCCGAAATTCTGGACGACCGTGTTGCCGGTGCCCGGCACGGGATACAGGTCGATGTACCGCGCGATCGCCGGGTTCACCGCCACGGTGCGGCCGTTCGCGAGCCGCCCCTGCCGCGCATTCGCGCTGGGCACGAGCGCGGTGTCGGTCTTGCCCTGGTTCTCCCGGAGACCTTCGTAGCTGCCGAAGAAGAACAGCTTGTTCCGCATGACTGGTCCGCCCAGCGAAAACCCGAACTGGTTGCGTTCGAGATCCGGCTTGGGCCGGTTGAACTGCTTGTCGAAGTAGTTGGGCGCGTCGAGCGCGTCGTTCCGGTAGAACTCGAACACCGAACCGCTGTAGCGATTGGTCCCCGACTTGGTGACCGCGCTGACGATCCCGCCGGCGGCGCTGCGGTACTCGGCCGAATAGTTGTTGGTGACGATCTGGATTTCCTGCACCGTCTCGGCTCCGGCGTACGCACCCGAGGCGCCCTGCGCGTTGCCGGAGAGGTCGGCGTTGGAGACACCGTCCATCAGGTACAGGTTCTGCGTGCCGCGTGCGCCCGCGACCGTGAACTTGTCGCCCATGCCGCCGAAGACGCCCTGCGAGCCGGAGCTCGGGATCTTCACCACGCCGGGCTGCAGAAATGTCAACTGCGTGAGGTCCCGATTGACGAGCGGCAGGTCCTCGACGCTCTTGGCATCGATGAGATTCGAGACGGTCGCCGAGGTCGTCTCGACGAGCGGTGCATCGCCGGTGACGATGAGCGCCTGCTCCAGCCCGGCGACGCCGAGCGTCAGGTCGATCACGACCGTGCGTCCGAGGCCGAGCGTGATGCCCGTCCGCGCCGCGTTGCGGAAGCCGGACAAGGTCCCTGCCACTTCGTAGGTCCCGACCTGAAGATTGGGCGCGGTGGGTTCAAGCCGTCGACGCAACGCGATGAATGATCGGAGGGATCATGCAAAGCGTGCGACGATCGCGGATGAGTGCAAGCGACAAGGCAGCGATTTGGGATCGATGGAGTCGCGGGGAATCGCTGAGTGCGATCGGTCGAGCTAT
>CANIBQ010000120.1 GCA_947465645.1 Acidobacteriota bacterium
TGCGACTCCATCACGAAGCAGTGGGCATCGTCCTGGCTGAACTGCCGCACGCGCGTCAGGCCGGTGAGTACCCCGGACGCCTCGTTGCGGTGCAGCGCCGTCTGCTCGTGGAGGCGGATCGGCAGGTCGCGGTAGCTGCGCACCTCGCTGCCGAAGACCAGCATGTGGCCGGGGCAGTTCATCGCCTTGAGAGCCATCTGCTCGCCTTCGCCGCTCTCGACCTGGAACATGTTCTGGCGGTAGTGCTGCCAGTGGCCCGAGGTCTCCCACAGCGCCTTGTTGAAGATCAGCGGCGTCTTCACCTCGACGTAGCCGGAGGGAAAGAGGACGCCGCGCATGTAGTCGGCGAGCGTGTTCCAGAGCGTGGCGCCCTTGGCGAGCCAGAAGGTCGCGCCCGGCGCCCACTGATGAAACATGAACAGCTTCTGGTCGCGGCCAATCTTGCGGTGGTCGCGCTTCTTCGCTTCTTCGAGGCGGTGCAGGTGCGCCTGCAGCTCCTTATCCGAGGCGAACGCCGTGCCGTAGACGCGTGACATCGGCTGGTTGCGCGCGTCGCCCTTCCAGTAGGCGTTCGAGGTCGTCAGCAGCTTGAACGCCTTCAGCCTGCCGGTCGACGGAACGTGCGGGCCGACGCAGAAGTCGACGAAGGTGTCGCGGTCCTTGATCGTGTAGCAGGAGACCTCGCTCTGGCCCTCGGTCTTCTCGTCGATCAGTTGCACCTTGAGCGGCTCGCCGCGGCTGCCGAAGAACTGCTTCGCGTCCTCGCGGGGCCAGGCCTGCCGCTGGTACGGCAAATCCTGCTGCGCGAGCTCGCGCATCTTCTTTTCAATCTTGTCGAGGTCTTCGGGGACAAACGGCTTCGGGACGACGAAGTCGTAGAAGAAGCCTTCGTCGGTGGCGGGGCCGATGCCGCACTGCGCGCCGGGAAAGAGGTTGGTCACCGCCGCGGCCATCAGGTGGGCGGTGCTGTGACGGAGCAGGTGGAGCGCTTCGGGACTCTCGGGTGTGACGATCTTGACCGACGCATCCTTGTCGAGCGGGAAGGACAGATCCACGAGACGATCGCCGACCACCGCCGCCAGCGCAGCCTTCGCCAGACGCGGCGAGATCGCCGACGCGACCTCGCGCACGGGCGTTCCAGCGGACACAGCGCGGCTGGATCCGTCTGGCAATGTGATCTGAACGTCGCTCATTGGGGCAGTGCTAAAGACCAAAGACCAGAAGTAATGGTAGGCGCGGGTGGACTCGAACCACTGACCTCCTCCGTGTCAGGGAGGCGCTCTAACCAACTGAGCTACGCGCCTATCTGTTGTGAAAATCAGGCCTTAGCCGAACGATCAGTATACCAAACTCAAGGGTGAATCTCGCAGGGGGCAGGGGTTAGGGGGCAGGGGCACCCTGCGTTTGCTACGCGGCCTTCTTCTCGGAGAGGTGCTCGAGCGCCTTCTGGAGCGTGGCGTCGACAGCCGGGGCCTCCGAACCGAATTCGATTTCGGGCTGCTCGACGTCAATGTCGGGCGCGAGGCCCTTCTCGTGGATCGGTTCGCTCGACGGGGTGAGGTAGCGGAGATAGGTCAGCCAGAGGCCGCTGCTGTCTGGCAGCTTAATCAGCTTCTGGCGGGCGGCGCGGCCGATCGTGTGCTCGCCCACCAGGTCGGCGCGCGTGTTGCCGTCGAGGGCCGCCGCGAACACTTCGGCGGCTCCCGCCGTGCCCTGGTCCACCAGCAGCACCAGCGGCGCCGTGATGGCGCCATCGGTGGCCTGCGCCGTGACGATTTCTTTCTGGTCGCCCTTCGTCAGGCGGACGGTGAGCGTGCCGCTCTTGACGAAGAGGTGCGATGCCGCGAGGCCGTGGTCCAGGTCGCCGCGGGCCGTGCCGCGCAGGTCGATGACGTAGCGCACCGCACCGGTCCTGGCGAGCGCATCGAACGCCTGCTTGAGCTTCGCCGGAGAGTCTCGGGTGAAGTCGACCACCCGCACGTAGCCGGTGTTGGAGTTGGCCATGCGCGACGTCATCTCGGTGCCCGCGGGCAGCTCGCGGACGAGGTCGACGACGTGGGGATCGGCCGCGTTGCCGCGAATCAGCAGGATCGACACTTTCGATCCGGGCGCGCCGTGCAGGAGCCGCGATCCCTCGAACGCCGACATGTCACGCGTGGGACGGTTGTCGATCGCGCGGATGAAATCGCCGCTGCGGATGCCGGCCTTCGCGGCGGGCGAGCCGTCGCGCGCGGAAATGACGCGGAGGTAATACTGGCGCGTGAGATCGATGCCGACGTTGGCGGCGCCGGCGCTGGTGTTGCCCTCCATCGCCTTGACGAGATCCGGCGTCAGGAACGCGCTCTCGGGGTCGAGGCCGTCGGCCAGCCCTTTCATCGCGCCCTTCATCGCCTGCTTCACGTCAACCGGCTCGACGTAGTTGTTGAGCACGAGCGAGATGACATCCTCGAACACCCGCAGGTGCTGGTAGGTGTCGTCCTTGGCGAGAGCCTGGCCCAGGTATCCGCCGAGGATGGCGAACATGATCACCGGGATCGAGATGGTCAGGACGAGCGCGCGTGTCCGGGACGTCATGTCAATGAAGCCTTTGTGCTAACGAGCCTTCAGCCATTGTACGGGATCGACTGAACGGCCGTCGATGCGTACCTCGAAGTACAGGGCGGGGGGGCCTGCTGGCGCCGAACCGACACGGCCCAGCTCGGTGCCGGCCTCGACAACCTCCCCTCGCTGGGCACTGATCGAGCCGAGGTAGCCGTATAAGGTGTAGTTGTTGCCGCCGTGGTCGAGAATCACGAGGTTCCCAAAGCCGCTGAATGCATCCGAGTACGACACCGTGCCCGTATGGACAGCCTGGACGGGGGTGCCTTCAGCGGCGGCGATCTCGATACCATTCCGCAGGGTGGCCGACCCCGGCCGTGACGGTTGGCCAAACCGGCCCGCGATCCGGCCGGTGGCGGGCCAGTCGAGGGCGCCGCGGAACGGCGCCAGGGGCACCGCGACCTGCTCCACCGGACGCCCCGCCGCCAGGTTGGCGACCTGCTGCTGAAGCCGCTCCGAGGCCACCTGCAGCTCGCCGGCCAACTGCGCGTTGAGATCCCGCCGCCTGTCAATCTGCGCGATCAGGGCATTGCGCGCCGCGACGGCGCGATCGGCCGCCAGGCGGGCCTGGCGCACCTCGGCCTCGTGCGCCTGCAGGTCGCGCACCTTCAACTCCAGCGCGGTCCGCTCGTCGCGCACAGCCGCAAGCGTCCGGCGGTGCTCCTCGACGCGCTGTTCGTTGATGCGCGCGAGGGCCGCGACGGCGCGTGTCGCCCGGCCGAACTCACGCACGCCGCCGACACCAAACAGCAGGCGGGCGTATCCGGCAGGGCCACGTTTGTACACGTCCACCATCTGGGCCTTGAGCGTGGGCAACTGCGCCACGCGCTGCTGCTCGAGGCCCGTGAGCCGGTCGCTGACCTGCTGGACGGCCGCCTGGCCCGCCGCGACGTCGGCCTCCGCTTGTGTCAGCCGCTCGATCTGCAGATCGCGATCGATCTCGAGCGTGCGGAGATCGCCCACCAGCGTCCGTGCTTCGCCCGCCAGCCGATCGGCTTCGCGCTGCAGGGAGACGATGCGGTAGTTGACCCGGCGATTGACCACGTCGGCCGGCGACCGGTCGGGCGCCTGCGCCGAGAGCGCGGTGGCCGTCAGCAGGAAGATCAGCAATCGCGATGCGGCGCGGACCTTTACCCCTCGACTGCGCTCGGGGCAGGCGGTCCGCGGCGTGTTTTTCACAGGGCTAGTATAAAGTCAGACGAGTGCGCATCGTGGGCCTCGATGTAGGCGAGAAACGCATCGGCATCGCCATCAGCGACGCCACGGCCACCCTGGCCAGGCCGGTCGGGGTGCTCAAGGCGGCCGGGCTCTCGACGAGCGCCATCACCATAGTCGCCGACGAAATTGCGCGGCTCAGCGCCGAAGACGATCCGGTCTCGTCCATCATCGTCGGCCTTCCCAGGCGGCTCGACGGTTCTCCCAACGACATGACACCGCGCGTCGAACGGTTTGCGGCCCACCTCGGCACACGCACCGGACTGCCGGTCGTGCTGCAGGACGAGCGGCTCACGAGCCGCGAAGCGGAAAGCCGGCTGGCCGTCCGCGAGAAAGACTGGCGCGTGCGGAAAGAGCGCCTCGATGCCGCGGCGGCGGCGATCATCCTGCAGGATTATCTCGACACCCGTCCCGGCCGTCCCGTGCTGATCGCGGACGAGCCCGAGTTCTGATGCGCAAAGCCGTCATCACCGTTGTGATCATCATGGTTGTGCTGGGCGCGGCCGCCGGGCTCGTCGGCTTCCGCGTGTGGGATCGGATGCACACCCCGTACAAGGGATACGCGCGAGCGGAGCAATTCGTCGACATCCCGTCAGGCGTGTCGAGCAACGCCATCGGACGCCTGCTCGTGGAGGCCGGAGTGATCGAGAACGATCTTGCCTTCCGTGCCGCGCTCCGCTGGACTGGCCGTGGCCAGAGCTTGAAGGCTGGCGAGTACCGCTTCGATCGTCCGATGAGCGCCGTGGACGTCATCGAGGTGATCGCGCGCGGCGACGCGTATGCGCGGCGCATCACGTTTCCCGAAGGCTTGACGATCCTCGACATGGCGCGGCTGTACGAGTCACGCGGATTCGGTTCCGCGCGCGACTTCACCCAGGCGGCCGCCGACGCCTCGGTCGTCAAGGACATCGATCCGGCCGCGACCGATCTCGAGGGATACCTGTTTCCCGACACCTACGCATTGCCACGTCGGACGCCGGCGTCACGCCTCGTCGCGGAGATGCTCGGACGCTTTCGCGCCACCTACACCGATGACCTCCGCAGCCGTGCCGAGGCCCAGGGGTTGACGACGCGCGAGTTGGTGACGCTGGCGTCGGTCATCGAAAAGGAAACTGGAGCCGGCGAAGAGCGTCCGCTCGTGGCGGCCGTCTATACGAACCGCCTCCGGATCGGGATGGGACTCCAGGCCGATCCAACCGTCGTCTATGCGCTGCTGAAGGCGGGGAAGTACGACGGCAATATCCGCCGCGGGGACCTGGCAATCGACTCGCCGTACAACACCTATAAGTACCGCGGCCTGCCTCCCGGCCCGATCGCGTCGCCCGGGAAGGCCTCGCTCGAAGCCGCCGTCAGCCCGGCCGACGTCCCCTACCTGTACTTCGTCAGCCGCAACGACGGCACGCACGCGTTCGCCACGACACTAAGCGAACACAACGCCAACGTCAGGAAATTCCAGGTCCAGTTCTTCAGGGACGCGAGAGCCCGCGAGCAGTCTTCACGCTAACGTGGCTATCGTTCGCCCCATTTGAGCTTCTCACGGAGCAGTTCGAAATAACTGCGTGCGGGTGCCTTGACGAGGCGCAGGGTGCGCTCTGACTTGCGCACGCGGACGATGTCGCCGGGCTTGAGCGGATAGCCGGATTGGCCGTCGAAGGTGACAAAGGTCTCTTCGTCGATCTGCGGGGCCACCTCGACGACCGAGTCTCCGGGGATCACGATCGGCCTGTGCGTGAGCGTGTGGGGGGCGATCGGAGTCAGCACCAGCGCGTCAACGGCGGGGTGCACGATCGGCCCGCCGGCTGAGAGGTTGTACGCGGTGGAGCCGGTCGCGCTCGCGACGATCAAGCCGTCGGCTTTCACGCGCGTCACGAATCCGCCGCTCACCGACACCGAGAGCTCGATCATCCGCGACAGCGCGCCCCTGGTGAACACCACGTCGTTCAGCACCGTGCGGGAATCGAAACACTCGCCGTCCCGGTGCGCATCAGCCACCAGTACTGCCCGCTCGTCGAAATCAGCCGTGCCCTCGAGCACCTGCTCGAGCGAGTTGTACAACTCGTCGATGCGGATCTCGGTGAGGAAGCCCAGGCTGCCGAAATTGACGCCGAGAATCGGGATTTCGCGGCCGGCTGCGGCGATACGCGCCGCCATGGCGATGAGCGTGCCGTCGCCGCCGAGGACGATCACCAGATCGACAGCGTGGGGCAGTTCTTCGCGCGTGACCGCTTTGCAGCCGCGCGCCGAAGCGCCCGCCAGCCTCGCGGTGTCGGTTTCGAACACCGCCTCGACGCGCCGCTCGCGCAGCCACAGCGCGAGGCGCGCCAGGTGATCCGACGCGGCGAGACCTGTCTTGGCGACGATGCCGACCCGTTCGATGCGCGCGCTCATGGTCGTAGATGAAGAAGGAACTCGACGTTGCCCTTCTGGCCGGTGATTGGCGACGAGGTCGAGCCCATTCGCGTCAATCCTACCCCAGCGGCCGCAGCCACAATCTCGTCAACCACACGTAGGTGGACCGCCTCGTCGCGGATTACGCCCTTGCGCACTTCGGTGCGCCCCGCCTCGAATTGCGGTTTGACGAGCGCGACGACGTCGGCGCCCGGTCGGAGCAGCGGAGGGATCGCCGGGAGAATATGGCGGAGCGAGATGAACGACACGTCGATTGCCACGACGTCGACCGGCCCGGGGATGTCGGCAAGCGTGAGATAACGCGCGTTGAAGCGTTCGATCACGACGACCCGGGGATCGTTGCGCAGCGTCCAGTCGAACTGCCCGTGCCCGACGTCGAGGGCGACGACGCGCGTGGCGCCGCGCTGGAGCAGGACGTCGGTGAAGCCGCCCGTCGAGGCGCCGATGTCGAGCGCTTCGCGCCCGGAGACGGCTATCTGGAAGGTATCGAGTGCGTGCGCGAGCTTCAGGCCGCCGCGTCCCACGTACGGATGGTCGGGGGTCGCCAGGACGACGTCGGCCGAGTCGTCCACCTGCGCGCCGGCCTTGGTGACCGGTTCGCCGCCGACGGTGACCTGGCCGGCGAGGATGAGCGCGCGCGCGCGTTCGCGCGACGGCGCGAGGCCGCGCTCGGTCACGAGCTGATCGAGTCTGATCTTCAATTTCCGCGTTCGACGATCCAGCGCCCGATCTGAAGAAGCCGCGAATCGGCGAGATTGGCAGAGGCGAGCGCCGCGCCGGCGCGCGCGAGGCACTCGGCGGCCATCTGCCGCGACCGGGCGACGCCGTACAGTGCGGGATAGGTCGGCTTGCCTGCCGCCGCATCCTTCCCGGCCGTCTTGCCCAGGTCGGCCGACGCTCCGTCCACGTCGAGCACGTCGTCGATGATCTGAAACGCCAGGCCGAGCTCGGTGGCCGCGGTCTCGATCGCGTTGATGTCGTGTTCGGTTCCGCCCCCCACGATCGCGCCGGCCACGGCGGACGCACGGATGAGCGCGCCCGTCTTCCTCGCGTGCATGGCGCGAAGGCCGTCGGCATCGAGCGGCGGCGCCAGTTGTCCCTTGGGATCGGGCGTGACGCACGCAAGGTCGAGCGCCTGCCCGCCCACCATGCCGGCGGCTCCGGCAGCCGCGGCGATGACGCCGATGACCCGCAGCGTGCGAGCCGCCACGGCGGGATCGGTGGCGCGAGTCTCGCGCGCGAGCAGGGCGAACGCCTCAGTGAGCAGGCCGTCCCCAGCGAGAATCGCCATGCCTTCACCCGCCACGACGTGCAGCGTCGGACGGCCGCGGCGCATGGTGTCGTTGTCCATCGCCGGAAGGTCGTCGTGGATCAGCGAGTACGTGTGAATGAGCTCGATAGCGCAGGCCGCGGGCATCGCGTCGCCGCGGCTGCCTCCAACCGCTTCGGCGCTTGCCAGGCACAGCACGGGACGCAGGCGCTTGCCGCCGGCGGTGACGCTGTAGCGCATGGCGTCGGCGACCACCCCGGGACAGCCGGGCGGGCGCGGCAGCGCCGCATCGAGCGCCGCGTCGATGTCGGCGCGGCAGGCCTCCAGGTATTCAGCGAGCGTCGTCATCGCCGAGCGTTGCCGGCTTCAGCTCCCCTCGCTCGTTGAGGATCTCGATTCGGCGCTCCGCCTCCTCGAGACGGGAGTGACAGAACCGCGAAAGATGGACGCCGCGCTCGTACAGCTCGAGCGATTTCTCCAGCGACAAGTCGCCTTCCTCGAGCTTCTTGACGATGGTGTCGAGCTCGGCGATTGCGGCTTCGAAGTCTTTGATGGTTGGGTCCATTCGTTGCCAGTTGCCAGTTGCCAGTTGCCAGTTGCCAGTTGTCAGTTGTCAGTTGTCGGTTGTCAGTTGTCGGTTGTCAGCGTCGGGGCTGGAACCTGTGACATCACAATCCAGTTCGCCTCGCTCAACCTTCACATGGACGCGTTCGCCAAGCGATACCTTCGACGCGTCGCGAATGATCATCGTGTGGTCCGCGTTCCAGCAGACGGCATAGCCACGCCCGAGCACGGCGAGTGGGCTGAGCGCCTCGAGCCTGGCGGCGGTGCCGCGCAGCCTCGCGTCGGCTGAATGACGCGTGCGGGTGAGAGCCGCGCCAAGCCGGCTGTCGGCGGCCACCAGCCGGCTGCGGACGCCGCCGAGCCGGACGCGGATGTCGAAGGTGTCGAGCTTTCTTCGCATCGCCTGGTACATCCGTCCGCGCGCGGCGAGCTGCGAGAGCAACGCGCGGCCGGGACGGGCGTCGAGCGCCCGCAGACGCGATTCGAGGCGGTGCAGGCGGGTCTGCATGCCGCTGGTCACGCCGTGCGCGAGGCGATCGATGCGCGCGTAGAAGTCGTCCTTGCGCGAGACCACCATTTCGGCGGCCGCCGACGGCGTGGGCGCCCGAAGGTCTGCGACGAAGTCCGCGATCGTCACGTCGGTTTCGTGTCCAACCGCGGAGATCGTCGGCACCGGACAGCCGGCAATCGCCCGTGCCACGACCTCCTCGTTGAAGGCCCACAGGTCTTCGATCGAGCCGCCGCCGCGGCCGACAATGACCACGTCTACCCCGGGGACCTTGCCGATCGCGCTCAAGGCACGCGCGATGTCGAGCGCCGAGCCTTCTCCCTGCACGCGCGTCGGACGGATGATGAGGTGCGCATTCGGATACCGCCGACGCAGTACCTGGATGATGTCGCGCACCGCCGCGCCATCGAGAGAGGTGACGATGCCGATCTTGCGAGGCAGTGCGGGCAGCGGACGCTTTCGACGCGGGTCGAACAGGCCCTCCGCCGAGAGGCGCTGCTTGAGCTGTTCGAATGCCAGTTGCAGCGCGCCGAGGCCCTCGGGCTCGAGATGCTCGCAGACGATCTGGTACTCGCCCTTCGGGTCGTACACGCTCACCCGTCCGCGCGCGACGACGCGGAGCCCGTCCTGCGGCTTGAAGCGGAGGTAGCGCAGCGCGGAGCGGAACATCACGCCCTTGATCTGCGCGGCCTCGTCTTTGAGCGTGAAGTACAGGTGGCCGGTGTTCCACACGCGGCAGTTCGACAGCTCGCCCTCGACCCAGACCTCGACGAACCGCTCCTCGAGCAGCGCGCGAATATCGGCCGTCAGCTCCGCTACGCTGAAGACTCGCCGCGTGGCCGGGGTCTTCGCGGCCGGCTGCGGCTCCTCAGCCTCGGGCTTGCCCACCGAAGCTTCAGCGGAGGTGGGTTCCTCGAACGGCAGGTCGAAGAGAGAGGTCATTGAGCTCTGATTCGGAATAGCTGATGCGCCGCACCGCGCTGGCGCGGCCCGTCCGGTCGTCTGCGGAGACGACCACCCCGTTCAACCGCGGGTTGCCGGTGGCGGGCTCGAACCGCGACGGCATGGCGTTCAGGAACCGCCCCAGCGACGGCTCGCGCTCCATCCCGATAATGCCGTCGTGCGGCCCCGTCATCCCGGCGTCGGTGAGATACGCGGTGCCGTTGGGCAGGATGCGCTCGTCCGCCGTCTGCACGTGCGTGTGGGTGCCGAACATCGCGGTGACCTTGCCGTCGAGGTGCCAGCCCATCGCGATCTTCTCGCTCGTGGCCTCGGCGTGGAAGTCGACGATGATGACGCGCGTCTTGTGGCGGATGGCTTCGATCTCGCGCTGCACCACCGCGAACGGGTCGTCGATGTTCAACATGAACACACGCCCCATGACGTTGATCACGCCGATCGCGCGCCCGTCGCCGGTCTGCGCCACATAGGATCCGCGGCCGGGCACGCCGGCGGGATAGTTCGCCGGCCGGAGGAGCCGCGGCTCGGTGGCGATGTAATCGATCGCTTCCTTCTTGTCCCAGATATGGTTGCCCGAGGTCATCACGTCCACGCCCCACTCGAGCAGCGTGTCGCCGATCTCCTTGGTGATGCCGAAGCCGTTTGCGGAGTTTTCCGCATTCGCAATCACGAGATCGATCTCGTGCTCCTCGATGAGTCCCCGCAGTCCCTTGCGTACCAGCTCGCGTCCCGGCTTGCCGACAATGTCGCCGACGAACAGGATGTTCATGGCTGGCGCTTGTCGGCGCGATCCCGGGACGCGTCGGTGCGATGGTGCGACGATGCGACGGGAATGCGGTGTGGCGTATTGCGGCGGTCGTCGAGCTTCGGCAGCACGATGGTGAGCTCGCCGTCGCGCAGCGTCGCCGTGGCGCGTGCCACGGCGAAGGCGCCGTTCAGCCGCACCGCGCGCGCGAAGCGCCCGAACTCGCGCTCCACCAGGTGGAAGGTCTGTTGCGGCCCGGCCGGGAGCGGCGCCTTCTCGCCGGCGATGATCACAACGCTGGCTCGGAAGAGGACGCGGAGCGCATCGCCCGGCACGCCCGAGACGTCGACAACGATCTCGACCGAGTGGTCGGTTTCAAGCACGTCCAGCGACGGATGGCATTCCCCAGAAAACGCCCGCTGCTCCTGCTGGAGGTGCCTCGCCAGGTCTTCGAAAAGCCCGCGGATGTCCTCGGCAAGCTCGTTGGTTTCGCCCGAGGGAATAAAGGAGAACTGGGCCATCGGCGACCCATGATCGCACAATACCCACAGGCCGCATGACCGAATCCTTCCAGCAGCGAATCGCCCTTCTCGCGTCAGACCGGGAATCGGGCGCGTCGGAGATTCTCGACGAGGTATTGAGTGTGTTTCGTGACGCCGTGGCCGAAGGCGTTGCGCTGATGCCGGGGTGACCGTCCTCGAACGGATCGCCGAGAGCCGGCAGTTGCGGGTGTGGCGCAGTGAAAGCCGGCCGGCGCTGGAGGGACGCCGCCTGGCCGCGCGCCTCGCCGCCTCGGGCATTACCGTGACCTGTTTCAGCGATGCGGTTGCCCCCGACATGGGCGTTCTAGGCTCAGCGCTGGCCATCGACGTGTGCGAAGGCGGTCAGCCGCGACCAACCTCCAGGCCTCATCGATAAACTCCACTAAAACAAGGGCTTGAAGCTGGAGGAATCTGTCCAGGCAATATATGAGTCCTATTGACTTAGATCTAATGCTTGACATGCACTCACATCTTGTTATCATGGGAACACGAACGAAGGGGAACCCAAATAATGAGCAAAGTCATTGGAATCGACCTCGGTACCACGAACTCGGTTGTCGCCGTGATGGAAGGCGGGGAGCCGACGGTCATCGTGAACCAGGAGGGTGGCCGCACGACTCCATCCGTCGTCGGGTTTGCGAAGGACGGCGATCGGCCGGTCGGCCAGGTCGCCAAGCGGCAGGCCGTCACCAATCCCGAGAACACGGTGTTCTCCATCAAGCGTTTCATGGGCCGGAAGCACGGCGAAGTCGCGACCGAAATCGCGCGCGTGCCGTACACGGTCGTCAAGGAATCCAACGGAGACGCCTGGGTGGAGGTTCGCGGCAAGAAGTATTCGCCGCCCGAGATCTCCGCGATGGTGCTCCAGAAGCTCAAGACCGCCGCCGAGGACTACCTCGGCGAGAAAGTCACAGACGCGGTCATCACCGTGCCCGCGTACTTCAATGACGCCCAGCGCCAGGCGACGAAGGACGCCGGCACGATTGCCGGCCTCAACGTCCTCCGCATCGTCAACGAACCGACCGCGGCGGCGCTGGCCTACGGGCTGGACCGCAAGAAGGACGAGACGATTGCCGTCTACGACTTCGGCGGCGGTACGTTCGACATCTCCATCCTCGAAGTGGGCGAGGGGATCGTCGAGGTCAAGGCCACCAACGGCGACACGCATCTCGGCGGCGACGACCTCGATCAGCGCGTGATCGAATGGATGGTGGCGGAGTTCAAGAAGACCGACGGCGTCGATCTCGGCAAGGACCGCATGGCGCTCCAGCGCCTGAAGGAGGCGGCGGAGAAGGCCAAGATCGAGCTCTCGACGGTGATGGAAACCGACATCAACCTGCCGTTCGTCACGGCGGATCAGCACGGCCCGCGGCACCTGCAGATGAAGCTCACGCGGGCGAAATTCGAGCAGCTCGTCGACGACCTGCTGCGGCGATCGATGACGCCGCTCCAGCAGGCGCTGGCCGACGCGGGGCTCAAGCCGTCGGACATCGACGAGGTGGTGCTCGTCGGCGGCTCCACCCGCGTGCCGAAGGTGCAGCAGCTCGTGAAGGAGTTCTTCGGCAAGGACCCGCACAAGGGCGTCAACCAGGATGAAGTCGTGGCGATCGGCGCCGCGATCCAGGGCGGCGTGCTGAAGGGCGAGGTCAAGGACGTCCTGCTGCTCGACGTGACGCCGCTGTCACTCGGCATCGAGACGCTCGGCGGCGTGATGACGCCGCTGATTCCGCGCAATACGACGATTCCGACGCGGAAGAGCGAGGTCTTCTCGACGGCGACGGATAGCCAGACGAGCGTCGAAGTGCACGTCCTCCAGGGCGAGCGCCAGTTTGCGCGCGACAACCGCACGCTCGGACGCTTCCAACTGGTCGGGCTGCCGCCGGCGCCGCGTGGCGTGCCGCAGGTCGAGGTCAGCCTCGACATCGACGCCAACGGCATCGTCAACGTCACCGCGAAGGACGTGGCGACGGGCAAGGAACAGAAGATCACCATCAGCGGATCGTCCGGCCTGAACAAGGAGGACGTCGACCGGATGGTGAAGGACGCCGAGGCGCACGCGAGCGAAGACAAGGATCGCCGCGATCTGATCGACGCGCGCAACCAGGCCGACTCGCTGGCGTACCAGGTGGAGAAGACGGTAAACGAGAA
>CANIBQ010000121.1 GCA_947465645.1 Acidobacteriota bacterium
ATCACGAACCCGTTCTTGTGAAACGGCGGCGCGGCCCTGACTTCGATGATCATTCCACTACAATCCTACGACTAATGATCCTCTGCATCGTTGACGACCTGCTTTTCTCGGCGAAGATTTCGACCGCCGCCAAGGCGCTCGGCGTCCCCATCTATTTCGAGCGATCGGCCGACCAGGTCGTGGCCCGAGTGCGCGAGCAGCAGCCTGCGCTGGTCATCCTTGACCTGAACAGCAGCAAGCTGCGCCCGATGGAGGCGATCGCCGCGCTCAAGGCCGACCCTGAGCTCAAGGGCATTCAGACGCTGGGATTCGTGTCGCACGTGCAGACGGAAACGATCGAAACTGCGCGGCAGGCTGGAATCGATCAGGTGATGGCGCGTTCGGCGTTCTCGGATCGGCTCGGAGAGATCCTCACGTCAGCCAGAACTGCATAAGCGCGCCGAGCGCGGCCAGGATCACGATCGCCAGCACGAGCACCCGCCCGACGCTCGTGGACCGCACCTCCATCTGCTCCTCCTCGTCACCGGCGCCGCCCCGGACGTCGAGAATGGCCGCCACGGCGCGGAGCTCGGCGGCGAAGGTGGCGACGCTCTGAAAGCGCGAGTCGGGATTCGGCGCGACCGCCTTCAGCACGATTTCGTCGAGCTCTGGAGGCACGTGTGCGTTGGACGCGCTCGGCGCCGATGCGCCTCGATGCAGCGGCCGGCGCGTGGTGATCATCTCGTAGAGCACGGAGCCGACCGAGTGGATGTCCGACCGCTCGTCGGCTGACTGGCCGCGCGCCTCTTCGGGCGAATCGTAGTCACGCAGCTTGACCTCGCCGGCATCCTGTTCGAAGCCACCGCGCGAGGCAAGCTCGAAGGCGGGAATTTTCGCGTGTCCCTTGGCCGTGATGACAATCGAGTCGGGACTCAGGCCTCCATGGACGAATCCGGCGGCGTGCGCGTCGGCCACCGCGTCGGCCACCTGGACGGCGAGCTCCACCGCCCGCCTGATGTTCATCGGACGACCCGCCATCTCGGCGCGAAGCGACTGCCCCTTCAGAAACTCGAAGGCGAGAAACAGGCGGCCGCTGTGTTCGCCAGCGTCGAATAGCGTCGTGACGTTCGGATGTGACATCGCGATGAGAACGCGGGCCTTTTCGAGGAAGTCGGCCCTGGCCGCCGGCTCACGCGTAAACTCCGGAGGGAGCAGCCGGATGGCGACCGTGCGTCCCAGCTTCGTGTCGCGCGCCCGGTACAGGTCGCCGGGGCCGGCCGGGTCGAGCCGCTCGAGCAGGTTGTAGTGGGCAACCGCTCCGATCGGCGCGGGAGCCGTGCTGCTCATCTCTTGTCGAGCTCGATGACGCTCTGGACCAGCTCCTTCGCGTCGCCGATCTGCTCGAGCACGATGGCGATGTCGAGCGTGGGATTTCCGGGCATCCGGGTGCTCTGGCAGTACACGCCGTGCTGCCCGACCATTGCCAGGGCGTCGGTGAGCAGGTCGAGCGCCACCGCGAGGCGGCCTTTCGACGCGCCCATCATCGTCTCGTGGACCTCGAGGGCGTCGCGATGCTTGTCGAATGTCGACACGTCAGCCTTTCCGTGGGGGACACGAGGGACGGATCTCGACGCGGCTCGGAAGGCTGCGCGCGGGATGCGCGATGATGTCGGCGACGGCTTGCGCGACGTCGTCAGGCGCGAGCTTCCACTCGTCATCGCCGCCCGTGCGGCCGCTGAACTCGGTGCGCACGGAACCGGGCATGACATAGGAGACGCGAATGCCGTCGTGCCTGACCTCCTGCATCAGCGCTTCGCTGAACGCGTTGAGGCCGGCCTTCGAGGCGCAGTACGCGGCGGCATCCCGAAATGCGTTGGTGGACGCGAGGCTGCTGATGTTGACGATCCAGCCACCGCCCCGCGAACGCAGGTGCGGCAGCGCCGCTCGACAGCAGTGGAAGACACCCGTCAGGTTGGTATCGATGACCTGGTGCCACTGATCCAGGGACATCTCGGCAACGGGGCTGAACACGCCGACGCCGGCGTTGTTGACGAGGATGTCGAGGCCTGCGAACCGCGCCACTGTCTCCCTGACCGCCTGCTCGACCTCGTCGTAGCGCCGGACGTCGGCGCGCAGCGGCAGCACCGCTTCGTCGCCCGAGATCGACTGCAGGTCGCGGACGGCTGCACGCAGCGTCGAATCGGAGGTCGCGGTAATCGCCACCCGGGCGCCGCGCTCGAGGAGCGTGCGCGCGGTCGCAAGCCCGATTCCGCGGGAGCCGCCGGTCACGAGCGCGACTTTGCCGGTAAGCGTCGACATGACCCTATTACAATACACGGCGGACCCCAACGTGACCGTGGCAATCATCGGCGCCGGTGAACTCGGTGGCGCAGTCGCGCACGCGGTGGCTGCGCGCGATCGCGTCGGCCGCGTGTTGATCGCCGATGCCGCCGGCACGGTGGCCGCCGGCAAGGCGCTCGACATCCGGCAATCGGGGCCCGTCCTCGGATTTCACACGACGCTCGAGGGCACCGACGACATGAGCCGCATCACCGGCTGCAGGGTGTGCGTGATCGCCGACCGTGCAGGCCAGACTCCATCCGAGTGGCAAGGCGAGGAGGGACTCGCGATGCTGACACGGCTCGCGCCGTATCTCGGGGATGCGCCGATCGTCTTTGCTGGAGCCGCGCAGGCCGACCTGTTGCTCATGGCCGCGCGGGAGGCCCGGATCCCGCGCGGCCGCCTGATTGGATCGTCGCCGGAAGCGCTGGTCGCCGCCGTCGCCGCGATTGTTGCAATGGAGGCGCAGTGCTCGCCCAACGAAGTGAGCCTCACCGTTCTCGGCGCGCCTCCGGACGGCTTCGTGGTGCTGTGGAGCGAAGCGTCGATCGGCGGCTACGCGCTCGACCGGGTGTTATCGCAGGTGCAGATGAGCCGGCTCGAAGCGCGTGCCCGGCGATTGTGGCCGCCCGGTGCGTACACGCTCGGCGCCGCCGCCGGGAGAATTATCGAGGCGATTCTCGAATCATCGCGACGGTCGTTCAGCGTCCTCACCTTGCTTGGCGGCGAATTCGGCGTCCGCAACCGCGTCGGCGCCCTGCCCGCCCTTCTGGGCTCGCCAGGCGTCGTACGTACACGCGCGCCCGCCCTGAGCACTCGGGAGCGGGTGCTCGTGGAGACCGCACTTGGTTCATAAAGTAGGATCAAAAGGAGTGGCCCAACCGAGGACGTTCCCGGGCGCGATCGGTCCCGTTGTGAGACGGTTTTTCCCTCTGGTGGTCGCGCTCGCGCTGCTGACGACGCTTGGTCGCGCGGCAACCCCGGTAATCCCGGCGGATGTGCTGCTCGAGCATATCAAGGTGCTGTCGTCGGATGAGATGAAGGGTCGCAGCAACGGCGACCCCGAGCTCGAGCGGGCCGCTGATTACATCGCGCAAGAGTTCAAGGCAGCCGGTCTGCGTCCGGGCGTCAAGGAGCGCGACTGGTTCCAGCCGTTTGAGTTGGTGGCGGGCCTGTCGGTGGGAGCCGGCAACGCGCTCGTCGTCCAGGCCCGCGGCAGCCGCCCCGTCCACCTCGTGCTCGGGACGTCCTACTATCCGCTCTCGGCGACCCCGAACGATTCGCCCTCAGTGCCGTCGATGGCGCTGGACGACATGCCGCTGGTGTTTGCGGGCTACGGTATCGCTGCTCGCGCGCTCAATTACGACGACTACGCCGGGCTCGATGTCTCCGGCAAGGCGGTGCTCATCTTTTCGCATGAGCCCCAGGAGACTCGCCGCGACAGCCGCTTGAACGGCTCCCAGCCGATCCGGGAGACCACGCTCTATGCGAAGGCCGCGGCGGCCCGGGCACGAGGTGCGAAGGCGTTGCTCGTCGTGTCCGACCCGGCGCATCAGACCGATCCCGTCAACTACGGTCTGTTCAATCTCGACGCGGATCCCGAGGATCATTCGATTCCCGTTCTCCGGATCCGGCGCGCGGAGATGGAGCCGCTGCTCGAGGCGTGGGGCCTTGATCGCGTGGCCGCCGAGATCGACGGCGATCTCAAACCGCGCTCGCGGGCGTTGAACGGGGTGACGATCGACTACACCGAGCACTTCACACGGAATCGCCGTCCGGTGAGAAACGTGGTCGGCTTCCTGCCGGGGTCTGATCCCTCGAAGGCAAAGCAGGCGGTCGTCATCGGCGCGCACTACGATCACGTGGGGTTGGGGGGACGCTTCGCTGCCGATCCCGGACACACCGGACAAATCCACAACGGGGCGGATGACAACGCGTCCGGCACCGCGTCCATCATCGAGATCGCTCGCGCCGCCGCGGCCGATCGTTTTCGCTTTCCGCGGTCGCTTGTGTTCGTGGCGTTTGCCGGCGAGGAGCGGGGGCTGCTGGGATCGGCGCACTACGCGAGCGAGCCGACGATTCCGATGACCGACACCGTCATGATGTTGAACCTCGACATGGTGGGCCGCTCCCACGGCAAAGTCGATGTGAGCGGCCTCGAGGGGTCGTCGCTCCTGCTCAACGCCATCCAGGAGGCAGCGTTGGCTGCAGGCGGCATCGAGATTCGCCAGGAAGGGCCCGGGGCGGGCCGCAGTGACGACTCTTCGTTCCTGGACAAGCGGGTGCCGGCGATCAACTTCTTCACCGGCTTCCATCCCGACTACCACCGGCCCACCGACGACTGGAACCGGATCGACGCCGCAGGCACCGCCCAGGTGGCGACGCTGGCGCTCGAGTTCGCCGCCCGCATCGCTGCGCGCGACGACCGCCCGCAGTTCCACCCCTAACGCTGCTGCAGGTGGCGGATAAGGTCCCGATCTGCGGTCCTTTCCATAGATTAGCCTCTGCAGAAGAGAACACCGACCGGTTTGGTCTTATTCCCAGATCTGAGTGTCCTCTTCAATGGGGTCTGACCCCCAAACGACCCGTCACCGGGGTCAGACCCCATCGAACCCCATCGAACCTGCGAAGACGTGTTAAGTACAGGCATTGTTTCTCGCGGCCGCCCTCATCGTCCTGGCGCTGATCGCGTTCAACGCGGTTTACGTCGCGGCTGAATTCGCAGCCGTCAGCGTTCGTCGCAGCCGGATCCAGCAGCTCGCCGCCGACGGCAACCCGTTGGCGGCGTGGCTCTTACCGGTCGTCGAGTCTCCCGCCGCCCTCGACCGTTACATCGCCGCCTGCCAGATAGGCATCACCCTTTCGAGCCTCGTGCTCGGCGCCTACGCCCAGAGCACCATCGCGGTGCAGTTGGAGCCGATCTTCGCGGCGTGGGGCGGACTCCAGCCTGTCGCCGCTCAATCCACGTCGGCGGTGGTGGTTCTGCTCATACTCACCGTTTGCCAGGTGATCTTCGGGGAGCTCGTGCCGAAGTCGCTGGCGCTGCAATACCCCACGCAGACGGCGCTCTACACCCTGATTCCGATGGTGCCTTCGCTCTGGGTGTACCGGCCGTTCATCAAGTGGCTCAACGGCAATGGCATCGCCCTGTTGAAGCTGATCGGCGCTCCCTCGCAGACGCACCGGCACATTCACTCGCCGGACGAAATCGAGCTCCTGATCGCCGAGAGCCGGGACGGAGGACTGCTGGAGCCGAACGAACACCGCCGCCTGCAGCGCGCGCTGCGCCTCAACCTGCGGCAGGCGAAACAGTTGATGGTGCCGCGCCGCAAGATTTCGGCGATCGACATCGACACGCCGCTCACCGAGGTGATGGGCCTCGTCGCCGACAACCCGTTCTCCCGGCTCCCGGTGTACCGCGATTCGATCGACAACGTCGTCGGGATGCTGCACACCAAGGATCTCGTACGGTGGCTGGTCAACGGGGGGAGCACCGGCGCGACTCTCGCCAGCCTGCTTCGTCCCATCGCGACGGTGCATGAGAGCATCACCGCCGATCGCGTGCTGCGCCAGCTTCGCGAGCGACGCACCCACCAGGCGCTGGTGGTTGACGAGTTTGGCGGCACCGCTGGACTGCTGACCCTCGAAGACGTCCTCTCCGAGCTGCTTGGAGATGTGGGCGACGAATACAAGGCCGGGGATCCGGTGATGGAGCCACTGCCCGACGGCCGCATCCGCGTACCAGGGGGGATGGCCGTAGACGACGCCTCGCCGGCGCTGAAGACGACGTGGGAGACCGACGCCACCACGGTGGCCGGGCTCGTGACTGCCGCACTTGGTCACCTGCCGGCGGCCGGGGAGCGCGTGACGGTCGGCGAGTACGAATTCGAGATCGAACGCGTCGTCGATCGGGCGGTTGAAACCGTGCTGGCGCGCCGGGTCGCGCCCCCCGCCACCGAGGGCGGCGAGTGATGGAAGTCCTCATCGGGCTCGGAATCATCTTCGCCCTGGTGGTCGCCAACGGCCTCTTCGTGGCGGCCGAGTTCGCGATCGTGGGGGCACCGCGCGCCAAGATCGAGCACGAGGCTGAGCTCGGCAGCCGCCTCGCTCAGCGCGTTGCGCGAATCCTCGAGGACCCGAAGAAGCAGGACCGGTATATCGCGACGACGCAGGTGGGGATATCCGTCGCCAGCCTCGGGCTGGGGATGTACGGCGAGCACATGCTGGCGGAATGGATCGGCTCGCACCTTGCGCCGTTCGAAAACCGCTGGATCGCGGCGCACGCGATGGCCAGCGTCATCGCGATCTCCATCCTGACGTATCTCCATATCGTCATCGGCGAGATGGTGCCGAAGGCGCTCGCGCTGCAACGCGCCGACCGCACGGTGTTGTACGTGACGCCGGCGATCGAGGCGATTCAAACGGCGCTGCTGCCGATCGTCGTGGCGCTGAACGGGATGGGGAACGGCCTGCTGCGGTTGATGGGCGTGCGGCGGCAGGAGGTGGACGGCGAGCGCTATCACACGAGCGCGGAGCTGGAGTTCATCGTGCAGGAGAGCCAGGCGGGCGGCATGCTGCGCGGCGAATCCGGCTTGATCCTGCGCGAGCTCTTCGAGTTTGGCGACCTGACGGCTGGCGAGGTGGCGGTCCCACGCGTCGGTCTCGTTGGTATTCCCGTCGGCACCGAAGCCGCCGAACTGCGGGAGATCGTCAGGGCCAACCCGTACACCCGCTATCCCGTCTACTCCGGCGACCTGGACGACATCATCGGCAGCATGCACATCAAAGAGCTGTTGCGGCACTTCATCTCGGGCCGCCCGATCACGGCGCTGGAGGCGCGTCCGCTTCCGCATGTGCCGGCAACGATGCTGCTCGACGAGCTGTTGTCGGCCATGAGGCGCCAACGTTCGCAGATGGCGGTCGTGATGGACGAACATGGCGGCACCGCCGGACTGGTGACCATCGAGGATCTCTTCGAGGAAGTCGTCGGCGAAATCGAAGAGGGCCGGGCAAGGACGCCCATCTCACGCGATCCCTCCGGACGCCTCATCGTCCGCGGCTCGGTCAGGTTGAAGGATGCGGGAGACGCGATTGGTGTCGCGATGGAGCATCCACAGGTGCACACGGTGAGCGGACTCGTGCTGACGCTGCTCGGCCGGCCCGCACTCGTGGGCGACGCGGTGACGTGGAATCACGTCCGGATCGAGGTGACGGCCGCACGGGGCCGGGGCGTGGCCGGCGCGACGCTTACGCGCCTTGGCGGGCCGTCACGGCCTCGTCACGAGCGAGCACATCGCACAGATGCCTGACGAGCGCGGCCTCGACGTCGGCGATCGGGATCTGTCCTCCGGTGAGCCGTTCGAGGGACGTCACGCCGCCGTCCGAAATCCCACACGGCACAATCAGCTTGAAGTGTTCGAGGTCGGTGCTGACGTTGAACGCGAATCCATGGCTCGTGATCCAACGTGAGATTCGGACACCTATCGCGCCAATCTTCTCCTGGCCGATCCATGCACCGGTCCTGCCCTTGATGCGGTCGGCAATCACGCCGTAGCCAGCGCACACCCGAATCATCACTTCTTCGACATCGCGCACGTAGCGATGGACGTCGCACCGGTCGGGCCGCAGGTCGAGAATCGGATAGCCGACGACCTGGCCGGGACCGTGATAGGTGACGTCCCCCCCGCGTCCTGTCTCGGACACCTCGATGCCAAGGTTGGCGAGACGCTCTGGGGTGGCAACGATATGCGTGCGCCCGCCGTCACCCTTGACGCCAAGCGTGATCACCGGTGGATGCTGAACGAGCAGGAGCAGGTCTGGAATGCGATCGGCGCGACGCTCCTCGACGAGCGCACGCTGCATGGCCAGGGCCTCGGCGTACGGCACGAGGCCGAGACGGCGGACTTCGATCGGACGCACTACGCCTGACTGGGATCGAAGTTCTCGATCCCCTTCTTGACGTCGGACATGAACTGATCGGCCACCGCGCCGTCGACCAGGCGGTGATCGTAGCCGAGCGTCAGGTAGGCCATCGTGCGGATGGCGATGGCGTCGTCGACGACGACCGGCCGCTTCTCGATGGTGCCGATGCCGAGGATGGCCACCTGTGGCTGATTGATGATCGGCATGCCGAACTGGGCGCCGAACTGGCCGGGGTTGGTGATCGTGAACGTACCGCCGTGCACGTCCTCGGGCTTCAGTTGTTTGGCGCGCGCGCGATCGGCGACATCCGCGATGGCGCGGCTCAAGCCGAGCAGATTCTTCTCGTCGGCGTTCTTGATGACGGGCACGATGAGCCCGCTCTCGAGAGCGACGGCGATGCCGAGGTTGACGTCCTTCTTGTAGAGGATGTTGTCGCCGTCGAGCGAGGCATTGATCACGGGATGCCGGCGAATGACGTCGACGACGACCTTGGCGATAAACGACATGTAGGTCAGCTTCGCGCCAAGCTGCTCGTACTCGCCCTTCTTCTGCTGGCGGATCTTCTCCACCGTCGAAAAACTCACGTGGAACACGGAGTGGACGTGCGCGGAGGTCCGCCGGCTCATCACCACGTGCTCGGCGATCTTCTTGCGCATCACCGACAATGGCTGGACGTCTACGCGTCCAGCCAGTTCAGCGTTCCGGGTTCCGGGTTCCGGGTTCGTGCTCGCGGGTTCCTTTCCAAGGAACCCCAGGATGTCGTGTTTCGTGACGCGCCCGCCGATACCGGATCCCGATATCTGGTCGATGTCGACGTTGTTGTCCCGGGCGATGCGGCGCACGAGCGGCGATGATTTCCGGCGCCGCAGCTCTTCCTGTGACGCCGGGGGCGCCGAGGCTTCACGTCCATTCGGACGGCTCGCTGCGAGGGCAGGCGTTCCGTCAGCCTGAGGTTGGCTCGACGCTGCAGCCGCTGCGGCGCCGGCTTTCGGTTGTTCGTCCGGTTTCGTCACAGGAGACGGCGCGACCTGGGGCGCCGACGCTGCAGGCGAAGCTGGCTCACCGGGTTGACCGATGGTGCCGACGACGCTGTTGACGGCGACGGTCTCGCCTTCCTTGACGGTGATTTCGGTGAGGACGCCGGCCGCGGGCGAGGGGATCTCCGCGTCGACCTTGTCGGTGGAGATCTCGAACAGCGGCTCGTCGCGGTCGACCAGGTCGCCGACCTTCTTGATCCAGCGGACGATCGTGCCTTCCGCGATCGATTCCCCCATCTGGGGCATCACGACAGGCGTGGGCATGTCTACATGTGGATGGCCGCGCCGTGGGTGGCGTGCGCGGCTTCGGCCACTGCCTCCGAGAATGTTGGATGAGCGTGAATCGTCTGCATCAGCTCTTCCACGGTGCACTCGAGCCTCAGCGCAAGCACGGCCTCGGCGATTAGCTCCGTGGAGCGTGGACCGATCATGTGCACACCGAGCACCTCATCGTACTGCTTATCGGCCACGATCTTCACGAACCCATCCGTCTCGCCGGCCATCTTCGCCCGGCCCAGCACACCAAAGGGAAAGGCGCCGATCCGAACGTCATAGCCCTGTTTCTTCGCTTCGGCCTCGGTGAGCCCCACGCTGCCGATCTCGGGGTCGCAGTAGGTGCACCCAGGGACGTGTCCGTAGTTGAGCGGCCGGACCTCCTTTCCGGCGAGCTTTTCGGCGACGAGCACGCCCTCGGCCGACGATACGTGCGCGAGCTGCGGATGGCCGGGACCGCCAAGGGTAATCACGTCGCCGATGGCCGAGACGTTGGGCACCGACGTCCGGTACATCTCGTCGACCTTGATATAGCCCTTCTCCATCTGGATGCCGAGCTCTTCGGCGCCAAGACCGGTCGTGACCGGGCCACGGCCGGTCGCCACGAGCAGGATGTCCGCCGACAGCTTCTGGGTTTTCCCGTCATGCGTCCGGGCTTCGATGTCTACGCCGGTGCCGGTGACAGCCGCCTTGGTGACCTTTGTGCCGGTGAGCGACGTGATGCCCTGCTTCTTGAACGATTTCTCGAGCTCGGCTGATACCGCTTCGTCTTCGACCGGCACGAGCCGCGGAAGCAGCTCGATGATCGTCACCTCGCTGCCGAATCGGCGGAAGATCGACGCGAACTCGACGCCGACGGCGCCGCTTCCCATGATGACGAGCGACTTCGGCACCTCCGCCAGGTGAATCGCCTCGTCGCTGGTGATGATCCGCTTGTGATCGATCTCGATCCCCGGGACGCTGCGCGGCGATGACCCGGTGGCGATGACGATCTCCTGTGCGTCGAGCGTCTGCCTGTCGCCCTCGAAGACCTCGACCTTGCCCTTGCCGGCGAGCCGTGCGGTGCCTTTGATCCAGTCGATCTTGTTCTTCTTGAACAGGAACTCGATGCCCTTGGTGAGGCCGCTCACCACCTTGTCCTTGCGCGCGTGCACCTTGCCCATGTCGATCGCCGGGGCGCCGTAGGGAAGCATCACGCCCCAGGCTTCGGCGTCGCGCACGATCTTGAGCGCGTGCGCGTGCTCGAGCAGCGCCTTGGTGGGTATGCATCCCCAGATCAGGCACGTGCCCCCGAGCGCCTTCTGCTTCTCGACGACGGCCACCTTCTTCCCGAGCTGCGACGCACGAATCGCGGCGACGTACCCGCCCGTACCGGCGCCGATCACCACGACATCGTATGCAGTTGACACGAACTCTCCTAAATGGGGTCGGGAGTCATTTTTCGAGGACACTCAGACGAAAACGGATCGGAGTGTCCTCAAGAAATGACTCCCGACCCCTTTTCAGCGCTTCAGGGACGTGAGAGGGATAAAGGATTCGCCAGGCGGCGTCGCGGTCTCCGGCGCCGGCGGCACCCGCGGGCCGCCGCCGGACAACCGCTCAATCTGTACGCGCAGCTCGCCGTGCTGGAACTTGAGCTCCCAGTACATCTGTGACAGTTGTTCGAGCCGGCGTGACGTCCGGCGCGCCTGGCTCCAGGCCAGGAGCGCCGCGACCAGCGCGACGGCGGTGACGAACCATTGAAAGGTCATGAGGCTGTGGTGCCAATCCTGTTCGTAACTTAGCGAAGGGAATTCGGAAGTGTCAAGGAGCGCGCTATACTCGCGACCCGCATGGCCGAACGCCGCAAAACCGTGCTTGTCGTGGACGACGACGAGGGAATGCGCGAGACCCTGACCGCCGTCCTCAGGCGAGAGTACCGCATTCTGCGCGCCGCCACCGGCGAAGCGGCGCTGCAGATGATGGAAAAGGAGGACGTCGACCTGATGCTGCTCGACGTGCGGCTGCCCGGCATCAGCGGCTTCGAGGTCCTCAAGATCGCGAAGGAGAACTACCCGTACGTCGAAGTGATCGTGATCTCGGTCATGAAGGAGCTCGACGCGGCGATCGAGGCGATGCGGTTCGGCGCCTACCACTACATCTCCAAGGATTTCGAGTTCGAGGGCGTCGGTACCCTCGTCGCCAACGCCAGTGAGCGGCAGGATCTCAGCCGCCACGTCCTGCGTCTGCGGGCCGAGGTGGCCGAGCAGAACGACCGCGAGTTTGTCGTGGGCCCCAGCCGCGGCACCCGCGCGATCATCGAGCTCGTCCAGAAGGTGGCGAAGCTGTCGGCCACGATCCTGATCCTCGGGGAGAGCGGCACCGGCAAGGAGCTGCTGGCGCGACTCATCCATCGCGAGTCTGGCTCGCCCGAGGCGCCCTTTGTGGCGGTCAACCTGGCGGCGATCCCGAAAGAGCTCGTCGAGAGCATCCTCTTCGGCCACGAAAAGGGCTCTTTCACGGGGGCCATCCGCCAGCATCTCGGAAAGTTCGAGCTGGCCACCGGCGGGACGCTCTTCCTGGATGAGATTGGGGACCTTCGGTACGAGGTGCAGGCAAAGCTGCTGCGCGCGATCCAGGAGGGGGAGATTGAACGCGTCGGGGGGACGCATCCGATCAAGACCGACTTCCGGCTGATTGCCGCGACCAATTCCGACCTGGAGAAGGCGGTCAAGGAAGGGGCGTTCCGCGACGACCTCTATTACCGCCTGAACGTCATCCCCATCAAGATGCCGGCGCTGCGCGACCGGATCGAAGACCTGCCCGAGCTCGCGCGGTTCTTTCTGCGCCGGTACAACTTGAAGTTCCGGAAGAACATCCAGGGCATCGCCGACTCGACGCTGCGGATCCTGAGCGCGTACTGGTGGCCCGGCAACATCCGCGAGCTCGAAAACCTCGTCGAACGGCTCGTCGCGGTGTCTGACAAGG
>CANIBQ010000122.1 GCA_947465645.1 Acidobacteriota bacterium
GACGTCTCCTGATTGTTCTCGGGCATCTTCGCCTGTTCGGGCGTCGGACGATGGCCGAAGTCCCACACGAACTTCCCGTCGCGCGTGAACTTGAGGATGCTGTCCTGCGGCCCGGTGCCGGCGATCCAGACGAAGCCCTTGGTGTCGGCGATGACTGTTTGCATGGCGGTGGGCCACTGCGGATGGTAACCGGGGCCTCCCCACGCGTTGATCACCTTGCCGGCCTGATCGAGCTCGATGATCTCGGGGCCGCGCACGCAGCATTCGATGCGGGGCGGGTTGTCGCCGCCGCCGATCTCATCGCCTTCCGCGACGGCACCGCGGTTGACGAACCAGATGTGGTCCATGTGGTCCACGTGAATGCCGGTCACCTGCTGCATGCTCCAGCGATTGGGCAGGGGACCGGGCCAGAAGGGCTCGACCCTGAAGATCGGCGCGCCGTTCGTATCCACGGCCTGACCGGGCGCCTGGGCCCGCGCGACCGGGCTGGCGGCGAACGCCAGGATTGCGCACAGCACGAGGGCAGCGGCAATCGCCTTGTGTGAGAGCGTTCTCGTCGTCACGCGTCCCCTCCTTGTCGACAGAGCAGCCGGGTTCCTTGAATGCGGTCGATACGCTACCACGCGGCGCGGGCAATCGCCGCATCTCGACCTCGTCGCCGACGGCGGCCTGCGGCCGGCCCCAGGGGGAACCCACAGCGCCGTCCTGGTCGCGCTGGTAGTAGAATCCGCTCGATGCGAGCGTTCGCGGCCCTCATGTGCTTCGTGGTTGCCTCGGGTGTCGCGGGTGCTCAGTGGATCAACTATCCGACGCCCGGACTCCCGCGCCTGCCAGACGGTAAGCCGAACCTCCTCGCGCCGGTGCCGCGAACGGCTGACGGTCATCCCGATATCTCAGGGATCTGGACCGTGGGCCACCTCGAATTCTTCCAGGACCTCGCCAAGGGCTTGAAGCCTGGCGAGGTGCAGTTCACGCCGTGGGCCGCCGCGGTGCTGAAGCAGCGGCTCGATCGCGACCACCACGACGATCCGTACGGCCAGTGCCTGCCGCTCGGCGTGCCGCGCATCGATCTCCGCAGCCCGTTCAAGATCGTGCAGACGCCCCTGTTGACGGCGCTGCTGCACGAGACCTTCGTCGGCATGATGTTCCGCCAGGTGTTCACTGACGGCCGGCCACTGCCGAAGGCGATCGACAGCGAGCCGACATGGCTTGGCTACTCCGTCGGCCGCTGGGCCGGCGATACCTTTGTCGTCGACACCACCGGCTTCCGCGACAACGGGTGGCTGAGCGCGCAGAAGGCCTACCCCCACAGCGACGCGCTCCACGTCATCGAGCGCTTCCGCCGCATCAACGTCGGCCACATGGAGCTGACGATCACCATCGACGACCCGAAGGCGTACGTGAAGCCGTGGACGAACCGGATCCCGCTGCGGCTCGAGCCCGATACCGAACTGCTCGAAGCGTTCTGTGACAATCAACTGGCGCTCATGAAGCACTTCATTGCCGATCCGCCGCTGACCGAGCCTCCAAGCCCACGCGAGGTTGAACGATGAAGATCGTTGTCGCCCTGATCGCGGTCTTTCTTGCGTCCGGGGCAGCCGCGGCGCATCACTCCTACAGCGCCGAATTCGACGCCGACAAACCGGTCATGCTCACCGGCGTCGTCACCAAGGTCGATTGGAAGAATCCGCACGCCCTCTTCTATATCGACGTGACGGACGAATCGGGGAAGGTCGCGAACTGGAGCTGGGAGCTGGCCAGCCCCACCCAGTTGATGCGATCCGGCTGGACGCGCAACACGATGAAGGCCGGCGACCGCGTCATGGTCGAAGGCACGCTGGCGAGGGACGGCAGCAACCACGCCAACACGAGGGCCGTGGTGATGGCCAGCACGGGAAAGCGGCTGTTCGCCGGGTCCAGCCAGGGGGAAACTCCTTAGGCTCTGGACTCTGGGCTCTCGGATTCCCAAAGCCCAAAGCCTAGAACAGCGGCCGCTTGCTCGACGCGCGTCCGATCACGTCGAAAAGCTGCTGCGGCCTGAACGGCTTTTTCAGGATCTCGCCGATGCCGGCGCGACGGGCCAGCGGCTCGCGGTGCGCAAAGCCGGTCGTGAAGACTATGCCGATCGACGGATATTCCGCGCGGATGGCCGCGGCGAAGTCGACCCCGCTGGCGCCCTCGAGCGCCACGTCCACGAGCAGCACATCGGGACTTTTCCCGTGTTCCTGCAGCAGGGTCATCGCCGTCTCGGGATCGGTGGCCGCCAGAATCTCGTGTCCCTGCGACTTCAGCATCGATTCGAAGACGCCGAGCACGAGGGTATCGTCGTCCACGACCAGGATCGTCATGTGTGCGGGAAATTATAGTGCGTGCACATCTGTGACGCACACTCCCGCACGCGTCCGTCGGGACGATCATCTGGCGACTATTCCCGTGGATCCATCACCGCGCCCGGGTCGAACTCGCTTGACGTGACCGACAACTTCTCGACGACGGCAAGATCGACCTCATACGGCGTGACGGCTGCGCCTTCCGGGTCGAGCACGATGCGCACGATCGGCTGCGTCAGCATCTCGGGCCGCACTTCCTTGACGATGCCGGAGGAGCCGTCGGAGAGGACGACGCCGGTGCCCGGCGGGTAGGGCGCGACCGAGGATTGGAAGACGCTGACGACCTCGGGGTCGAAGTGGGTGCCGCTGCGCTCGACGATGAACGTCCACGCCTTGTGCACCGGCCACGCCTTCCGGTAGTGGCGATCGGAGGTGAGCGCGTCGAAGACGTCGGCCACCGCGGCGACGCGCGCAAACTGGTGAATCTTCGATCCGGCCAGTCCGGCCGGATAGCCTTGGCCGTTCCACTGTTCATGGTGCGACCGCACGACGGCGCGTGAGAGCGGGCTGATGGTTGCGTGCTGGAGGATGCGGACGCCCTCCATCGGATGCGTCTTCATCGCCACCCATTCGTCGTCGGTGAGCTTTCCCGGCTTGTTGAGGATCTCCGGCGGCACGGCGAGCTTGCCGATGTCGTGCACGAGCAGGCCCACGCCGAGCGGCGGGAGCCGGCCGTGGATGTCGTCGAAGCGCAACTTGTCCTGGGCGTCGAACCAGCCGTATTTCTGCATCAGGCGGAGGCCGAGCGACAAACCGAGGGTCGTGACCGCGAGCGAGTGCTTGAGCGTGTAGCCGTCGGCGTTGGCGAGGTCGTTGAGCGCGAGCGCAGCGTGAACGTTTTCGGCCACCTCGTCGATGATCTGGTCGACCACGTCCATCATCTCGCGGACCGTCTTGTCGGGGAGGTCCTTGCCGGAGGCGAGCGTCGTCGGCGCGTCGCGGAAGGCGTCGCGGATGGCGATCGTCGCCCGCCGCTTCGTCCCCTCGCTCAGTACCTCCAGCGGCTCGATGCCTTTCGACAGGCCGTCGTCCACCCAGACGGCCGGGACGCCGGCGCGTTCGAGCGATGCACGGTAGCTATCCGAAATGCGGATGCCGGCCTTGAGCAGCGGCAGGCCGGCAGGGTCGGAATAGACATCCCGCCCGACGCGGTCGCCGCTTTTCAGTTGCTCAACGGGAACTCGTCTCACGAGGCCAGATCGTACTCGATGCCGCCGCGCGGCTGGAATGCACTAATATTTGCGCCGTACGTCATGTCCGGCTTTCCTGGCCCGAGCGAAGTCGAGGGCAGCCGGCCCGTGGAGGCATCATGAAAGACCTCGAGATCGTCGCCGGAAACGGGCTCCTTCATCGCCGGGCCTTCCTGTCCGGCGGCGCCGCGCTGGCGGCCGCGATGACGGGGTACACGCTGAGCGACACCGTTGGAGCCCAGCAACTGGCCGACGACCCGTGGAGCACGAAGCCGGGCATTCCCATCCCCGAGTACGGCGTCCCCTCGTCATTTGAGAAGAGCGTGGCGCGGAACCTCAGCAATCCCAGGGGCGAGCCGCGCACGCAGCATGCGCGCACGCCGCATCACCTCATCAACGGCACGTTCACGCCGAACGGCCTGCATTTCGTCATCTCGCACTCCGGCGCTCCCGATATCGACCCGTCGAAGCACCGCCTGGTGATTCACGGCCTCGTGAAGCAGCCGCTCTCATTTACGCTCGACGCGCTGGGACGCTACCCCATGGTCTCGCGGATGACGTTTGTCGAGTGCGGCGGCAACAGCGCCTCGCTGTTTTCAAACCAGCCGTTGCAGGCCAGCGTCCAGGCGATCCACGGGCTCGTGTCGTGCGCCGAGTGGACCGGCGTCATGCTCTCGACGCTGCTCGACGAAGCGGGCATCGATCCGAAGGCGAAGTGGCTGGTGGCCGAAGGCGCCGACTCGCTGGCGATGACGCGCAGCGTGCCGCTCGACAAGGCGCTCGACGACACGATGGTGGCGCTCTACCAGAACGGCGAGCGGCTGAACCCCGGCAACGGCTACCCGATGCGTCTCGTCGTCCCCGGATGGGAAGGCAACCTGAACGTCAAGTGGCTGCGCCGCATCGAGCTGACCGACCAGCCCGCCATGAGCTACTACGAGGCGCGCACGTACGCGTCCATCCTGCCCAGCGGCAAGGCGTACCAGTTTTACTTCCTGCAGGAAGTGAAATCCTTCATCACGCATCCGTCGCCCGGATTGAAGCTGGGCGTGCCCGGTTTCTACGAAGTGTCGGGCGTTGCCTATTCAGCCACCGGCCGGATCGCGAAGGTGATGGTCAGCGCCGACGGTGGCAGGACGTGGGCGCAGGCGGCGCTGCAGGATCCAGTGTTGCCGAAGGCGTTCACGCGTTTCCGGGTGCCGTGGACATGGGACGGCGGCCCCGCCGTGCTCCAGAGCCGTGCCTGGGACGAGGCCGGCAACGCCCAGCCGACGCGCGCGGAGGTCGTCGCCAGGCGCGGCCAGACCAAGGTGCCGGTCACCAACCCGCTGGCCTTCGTCAGTCAGCACTACAACGGTCCCACGAGCTGGGCGATCACGCGGGCCGGCGAGGTGACGCATGTCTACGCGTGAAACGGTGCGACGGTGCGATGGTGCGACGGTGCGATGGTGCACCGTGGTTCTTGGTGCGCTGGTTCTTGGTTCAGCCGTCTTAGCCCAGTCACCGGTAGCCCCGTCACTGGTAGCCGGAGGCCTTCAGGCCTCCGGGGCAGGCCTCGGCACACCGATCTCCGAAGCTGACGTCGCCGCGTGGGATATCAACATCCTGCCTGACGGCACGAACCTGCCAGCCGGCGCCGGCACGCCGCAGCAGGGCGCCGCGATCTACGTGGCGAAATGCCAGGTGTGCCACGGAGAAGCAGGCAAAGGCGGCTCGGCTGCCGCGCTCGTCGGCGGCGCGCCCCTCACCAACGGGATCGATACCACCAAGACGATCGCCAACTTCTGGCCGTACGCGACGACGGTCTTCGACTTCACGCGCCGCGCGATGCCGTGGCCGAAGCCGCGGTCGCTCACCAATGACGAGGTCTACGCGCTCACGGCCTACATGCTCTCGCTCAACAAGATCATCGGCGACGGCGACGTCATGAATGCGCAGACGCTTCCCAAGGTGAGGATGCCGAACCGCGACGGATTCATCGTGCGCTTTCCGGAAAGAATGCCGCAATGAGAATCACGCTGAGACGACACACCGAGGCACCGAGACACCGAGAACGACTTGTACGAAAAGGCCTCAGCGCCTCGGTGTCTCGGTGTGCCGTCTCAGTGAAAGGCGCCGCCCTTGTAGCAGCGTTGATGGCATGCAGTGTGGCGCCGGCCGTCGCTGCCGAGTGGACCGAGTTCGTGGACAAAGCCGAGCGGTTCGCTGTGAATCTTCCTGGCACACCGCAGGTGCGGGACATCACCTTCACCTCCTGGCGCGGCGCGGTGGTGCCGGCGAAGGTCTACACAGTGAAGGACGGTCCGCGCAGCTACTCCGTCACTGTGGTGAACTACCAGACGGTCGCCGTCAAGGGCGTCGCCGGGGTGACCGACGTGCTCGGATCAATCGCCTGGGCCGCGTGGAACGTCCGCAAGCGGCCCGGCATCGTGATCACCTACGACGCCTTCACCGAGGCGGATCACATCGAGGGGCACGAGATCTACTTGGTGAATCCCGACAAGTCGTTGACCAACATCGGTATCTTCCTCCACGCCGCCCGCCTATATATCCTCGAAGCAAACGTCCCCGCAGGGTCGCCGCCGGCGCTGCAGTTTCAGCAGTCGCTGTACATCTTCGATGACCGGGGAGTCAGGGTGCGCTACGAGACCGACGTGGATCGAAACCGGAAGCGCGTCCCCGATACCTGCCAATAACAGCACGGCACACCGAGGCTCCGAGGCACCGAGGATCGGGAGGTTCAAGTTCCCGGCGCCAGTGCCGATTAACGCAACGATGCGGTGTGTCACCTGCGGCGAACCCGGCGCGTCGGCGCATAGCTGCCCGTCATGTGGCGCGGGCCGGAAGCCTGCGTCCCCGGCGGCTCTCGAAGCCGCCTTCAGCGAGCCGCCGCCGCCGCTCGGAGGTCCGCGTGTCGGCCACGACTTCGGACCGCGCTACTACATCGCCAAGACGCTCGGTGCGGGCGGCATGGGGATCGTCTACAAGGCGCTCGACCGGGAGCTGAACGTCAGCGTGGCGCTGAAGATGCTGCGTGCGCCGGGCAGCTTGAAGATGGCCGCGGAGCTGCAGCGGCGGTTCACCACCGAGCTGCTGCTGGCGCGGCAGATCACGCATAAGAACGTCATCCGCATCCACGACATCGGCGAGGTCAACGGGATCCGCTTCATCTCGATGCCGTTCATCGACGGGGACGACCTCGGGACGCCGCTGGCCGAGGGACCGCTGCCGCTCGCGAGCACGCTGCGCTATGCGCGGCATCTCGCGTCGGGGCTGATGGCGGTGCATGCCGCGGGCGTCGTGCACCGTGATATCAAGCCGGCAAACGTCATGATTGGCGAGGGCGACCAGGCGGTGCTGATGGACTTCGGCATCGCGAAGTCGAGCGCGTCGGGCGCGACGCAGTACACGGCGCCGGGCGCGTCTCCCGGCACCATGGCCTACATGGCGCCCGAGCAGGCGCGCGGCGAGCAGGCCGACCAGCGCACCGACATCTATGCGTTCGGGCTGCTGCTGCAGGAGATGATCGCCGGCACGCGCGAGCTCTCGGTGGTCGAGATTCTCGGACGCCTGAAATCGGCGCCGCCATCGTTGCGCGCGAGCCATCCCGAGGTGCCCGAGGCGCTGGACGCGATCGTTACGCGCTGCCTGCAGCCCAATCCGTCGAAGCGGTTTCAGACCGCGGTGGAGCTCGCGCAGGCGATCGCCGGTCTTCCGCGCGATCGCCGCGGCGGTGTTCCCGTTGCCGCGTCTGCGAAGCGGTGGCTTCCACGCGCCGCGGCGCTGGCGCTCGTCGCCGCGTTGCTCGCACTGGGACACTGGGCGATCACGAATGGAGTCGTGACAAAGCTGGCGCGTTCCCTGGTGCCCGCATCCCATGCTGCTGAAGAGGCCGACGCCGGCCTGGTTCCGCGACCCGTCCGCCGCAGCTCGAGCGGAGGCGGATTCAGCGACGTCGAGGAGGCGATGGCGCCGCGGCCCGTCGGGGCGATAGGCACTGCCTTCGAGGGCCCGTCGACCACGGCAGCCTCGCCGGAGATACGAGACGCGGTGCGGCGCGGGCCTGTACGGCCCGCGAAAGATCCAGCCACCGCCGCTCTTCACCGGGGCGATTTCAAGACCGCCGCGCGCGAGGCCGAACAGGAGATCACGGCCAATCCGTACTCGCCGGCTGCGTATCTGCCGCTGGCCGCCGCGGCCGCGATGACGTCGCCCGACTCGGCGCGCGCGGCCTACGAGCGCATGGCGGCGACGGGACCCGCCGGCGCGTCGCTGGCGGCCGCCGGGCTCGCCGACCTCGCGCTCTACGAGCGACGCTACTCGGCCGCTGCGGAGATTCTCGAATCGGCCATCGCGCGCGACGTGCTGACGCCCGATCGCGCCGGGCTCGCCACCAAGTACATCGAGCTCGCCGAGGCACGGATGGGACAGGGCCGGCGGCCCCAAGCCGTCACCGCCATCGGCCAGGCACTCGACACGAGTCGAAATGAGAGCGTCCTGCTACCGGCCGCGCGTCTCTACATCACGCTCGACCGGGCTGATGATGCACGAGCGATCGCGAAGGAGCTGGGCGCCAGCGAGGATGAAGATGGCCGCACGTACGGCCGGATGGTCGATGCCGAGCTTGCGCTCGACCGCGGCGATGCCGCGGGCGCCATCGAGAAGCTGCGGTTGCTGCTGAAGACCACGGATTTCTGGCTCGTGCGCCTGGTGCTCGGCAACGCGTACCTGCAGTCGAAGCAGTATCCCGAAGCGATGGCGCAGTTGAACTGGTGCGAGGTCCGGCAGGGTGAAGCGGCGACGCTCTTTCGAGACGACGAGCCGTCGATTCGATACCTCGGGATGCTGCAGGACCTGCTGGCGCGCGCGCGCGAAGGCGCCGGGATGACGCGAGAGGCAGCGCCGGACGTCCGCCAGTCCCGCGTGCTGCGCGCCGGTTGGCCCAGCGGCGCTGCCGAGCGCGCCGCCCGTACGCCCCTGACGCGAACCGCTGACGAACCAGAATCGCCCAGAAACATCCTCGCCCGGTAGCCGGAGGCCTTCAGGCCTCCGGATCACTCCTACAGTCGCCAGGCGTACTGCAGTTTGACGAGTAGCTGATTCGAATCGAGCTGCCACCGGTCGAGGAGCGAGCGGACGTTGTGGTTATAAACGACGAAGAGGTCGGCGACAGGCGTGAACGTCCAGCGCAGGCGCGTGTTCACACCCACGGAGTCGCTGTCGGTGTCGTACTGCACGTAGCTGGCAACCGACAGATCGGGTGAGAGATTCACCCGCAGCCGCGTGCCTGCCAGCGTCTGCGTGAAGCTCCCGCTGGCGAGGTCGCCCGTGTTGCGCTCTCCGGTGAGTTCGACGGTCAGCAGCGCCGTGGGATTCCACGTGCCGCTCCAGATAATCTGGTCCAGCGTGCCGGTGTAGAAGCCGCCAAACCACCACGTGACCTGCGTATAGAGCCGCCGCTTCTGCGCGGTGCCCGCCTCGAGCCGGTAACGGCGCCAGTGGTACGACCCGGCCGGAATGACGACGCCGCGCGCCACTTCGAACGGCGCGGACAGGTGTTCGCCCGTCGGATGCACGTTGAACTCGAACCGATCGCCGCTCCGAAACCGCCAGTTCACCGGCGCGATGAAGACGCGATAGCTCTCCCACCGGCTCTGCAGGTCGAGCGCGACGAACGGCTGAAACTGGTGCGTGAGCTGCTGCAGCGGCCCGCGCGACACCCGCGTGTGGTTGTTGAACCGCCCGTTGATCAACTGCGCCGATCTGCGCGGCACGAACCCGAGCGATGGATCGAAGTCGCGCCCGATCCGCTTGTACGTCAGGTTCACGTCCCACGCGTCGTTGGGATAGTCGATCGTCGCGCCATACGCGGTGGAGTCGCTCCCGAGACCGTCCCGCCCGGTGCCGAGCCACCACGCGCCGGCCTTGAGATTCCGGCTGCCTCGAAAACGCGACGTCGCATAGGTGAAGTCGGCGCCGCCAAGCCAGCTCCCGCTCCGACCGACGGGGTCGCCGGTCGTGGCGATCGCACCAATCCACGATTCTGACCAGAGGTTCTGCTTCACCCGTCCCACGGCCATCCCCGCGGCCTCGTCCACGATCCCGGGCTTCGAGCGCGTGCCGATCGCGATCCCGCCGCCGCTGGTGTTGCCCACGCGCCCGTTCACCTTGCCGCCAGCGGCGATCGGAATCGCGGTGCCGCCGACGAGCCCGATGCGCCGGCTGAAAAACGGGATCACGTCCTGCCCGAGGCCGAGCCCGAACGAGAAGATGTCGGCCCCCTCGAGAAAGAACGTGCGCTTTTCCGGAAAAAAGAGAGGGAAGCGCGTGAGGTTGGTGCGCCGCGTGTCGACTTCGGTTTCGGCGAAATCGGTGTTGACGGTGAGCGACGCGATCGCGCCCGAGCCAAGACGCTGCGTCACATCCAGGCTGGGCTGAAACTGGCGGTCGAACGGCGCGGCATGCACCGGCACGCCGCCGCCGCTTGTGACGGCAGGCCGCACGGTCAGCCCGGCGCCCTGGTTGAACGCCGGAAGATCGGTGAGCAAGCCGGCCCGGCTCGTTTGCGTAACCTGGTACTGACGCGCGGGAAACGCCCAGCGATCGGTCTCGAGCTCGCGCTGGATGCGGCGCTGGACGTTGAAATGCCATTCGCGCAGACCGGGCTTGAAGCTGAGCGTCTGCGTCGGGATACGGATTTCGACGCTCCAGCCGGTAGCCGTGCGCGCGGCGGCCGCCTCCCAGATGCCGTCCCAGTCGCCGTTCTCAGACTCGTCGCCGGGATTGATGATGGCGTCATACCGCGCCCCGCTCGGATTCACCGCGAACACGTAGCCGGAGCGTCCGTCCATGAATGGGCCAAGCACCACGCGCACGTGGTCTTCGTTGCCAAGCGGTGCGTCACGCCTGACGCTGAAGCTCACGACGGCGGACGGATCTGGAGCGTCGCAGACGATGCCGATGACGAGCGCGTCGGCGCCCGCCAGCACCTTGACGGTCGTACGCATAGAGGGCGGCGCGCCTTCGTCCGGATCCGCCTGCAGAAACGCGTCGGTGGCCGGCGCCTGGCCCCACGCGGCCTCGTCGAGCGCGCCGTCGATCGCCATGCCAGCCGCGAGCGCGCCCGCGCGAAGCTGAGGCGGGCGGTTGTCCTGGGCAAGAAGGGGAGCCTGCCAACGGCAGGCCATGAAGGCTGCCGCAACGGCAAGGAACAGGGTTTGTCGCATGAAGGGGCAGGTGCGCCCCTGCAACTATATGACAGTCGCCGCGCCGGTCTAATTCTGCTTGTCGACGATCACTCGCCCGGCGGCATTCAGGTAGACGCGATACTTGTTGGCGTCCTTGCACGTCGCGGCGAAATCACTCTCGGCCAGCACGGTCACGGCGACGACCTCTCCGCACGGCAATCCATGGAGCGCGATCACCGCGGTCAGATCCTTCTTGAGCGCGTCATCGTCCTGCGCAAACGACGGCGCGGCGACGAGCGCCAGGGCGAAAAGCGATTGGGCGAATACCACGGTGCGTCGGTTCATCAGGTCTCCCAGGTCAGATGTGAAGCGCGGCGAATGTCTTCTCGTTCGCGAGCACGCCCCAGATCGCCTCGCGCGAGGAGACGACGGCCATCGCGAGCGGCGGGTCGCCGTCCTGCAACAGCGTCAGCACTTTCATCATCAGCAGGTCGTACGACTGGCGCAGTTCGGCTTTCGTCGGCTTGGCCTTGCTCTGGTAGTGCGCGGCGAACTGTTTCATCAGGTCGTCGACCTTGTTCTTCAGCGAGATCTTGGTGAACACGCCGATGGCCTTGGTCGCCCTGAGCCGGGCCTCCAGCGCGTCGAGGTCGAGCGCCGGCGCAGCGGCCGGCTTCGCTGTCGGGGCTGAGGCAGCCGATCGGGGTGCCGCCACCGGCGGCGCAGCGGGCTTCGGCGCCGGAGTTCTTGCGCTCGGCGGAGCCGCGGCGGCACGTGCGGGTGGCGGTGTCGGCGCGGGCGATGCGACCGGCTTGGGCGCGGGTGCGGATGCGACGGGCTTGGGCGCAGGAGCGGATGCGATGGGCTCGTCCGCAGGCTTCGCCGCGACAGGTTCAGGCGCCGCGGGCTGAGTCGCGGCGACCTGCGGCTGCGGAGGCGTCGCGGTGGCGCAGCCGGCCGCGAGCAGCGTCAACACGAGGGCGGTAGACCTGCCCAATCAGAGTCGCCCAGTCAACACGAGGATGAGCAGGATGACGACGACGAGCCCGAGGCCGCCGCTCGGCCCGTAGCCCCAGTTCCGGCTGTGCCCCCAGGTCGGAAAGGCGCCAAGCAGCATCAACACGAGAATGACGATCAGAACGGTTGTCATACGGTGAGTATGGACCTCACACGCAAACGCGACTGTTCCAAACAGAACACTCGGCACAGTACAGGCACGCGCGTTGCTGGCTCAGGTGGGCATGGACTGGCTCTTCTGGCTGATCGTTGCCGTCGTCATCGCCGCTCTCGCCGCCATCTTCATGGTGCAGCCGAAGGGCGGACGCAACGTCTCTCGCACCAGCCTCATGGCCGTCGGACGCGTCGTCCTCGCCATCTTCATCCTGATCGTCGCGTATGCCGTCTATCGCGCGCGCGCCGGCGGCTAGCTAGAACGCTTTCCATGTGTACGTAGTGTCCGCCTTCAGGCGGACTCACCGGTCCGCCTGAAGGCGGACACTACGTACACATGAGAAGCGTTCTAATCGGCGATGCCGGCTGCCCAGTTGACGACGACGGTGACGCTTTGCGTCGCACCGGAGACCTGGCTCAGCGTGTTGACCAGAAACCGCTGGCCGTCAGCGGTCGCATCGTAGAAATACCTCGGGCCGCCTGGCACGGC